>NZ_DATMGG010000107.1:0-9803 GCF_035555815.1 Sphingomonas sp. | reverse complement strand
CGGCGTCGCGATCCAGATCAAGCCGACCGCCGCGTTCGAGGGCGCGGCGGTCGGCATCGCCCATCTGTGGTGGCTGTGGCGATCGGGCGCGCGCGGCGGCGTGATCCCCGCGGCGGCGCTGTGGACGGCGATCGGCCTGTCGCCGACACTGGCCGTCGCGCTGGCCTATGCGCGCATGGGTGCGTTCGATGCGTGGTGGTTCGCCAACGTCACCTCGATCCTGCTGCGCCCGCCCTATCCGCCCGACCAGTTGGCGATGCGGCTGCTCGGGATCGTTGCGATCCTTTCCCCGCTCATCCTGTGCGCGGCGATCGCGTGGCGGCGGCGGCGCATCCGCCTCGCCGACGAACGCGCGCTCGCCTTCGTCTGGCTGGGCGCGGCGCTGGTCGCGTTCTGCGCGATCGGCACTTTCTTCGATCACTATGCGCTGCCGCTGATCGCGCCGCTCGCGGTGCTGTCGGCGATCACCTTCGGCTGGCGCCCGCGCGCGATGGTCGGCGCGCTGGGGCTGGGGCTGCTGATCTTCATCGTCAGCCGCGCCTTCCTCCCCGACGATCGCGCCGGTGCGCGCGCGGTGGCGCGCGTCGTCGCCGCCAATGATCGCGGCGAATGCCCCTATGTCTTCATCGGCGACACCGCCACCTACAGCCTGGCCGGCGCGTGCGTACCGACCGCCTATGCCTTTCCCAATTTCCTCGCCTACACCACCGAACAGGGCGCGACCGGCATCGACGAGGCGGCCGAGGTTCGCCGCATCCTTGCCCGCCGCCCGCCGGTGATCGTCAGCTCGACCCGCCGCCTCGCGATCTGGAACCGCGCCAGCCTCGCCGCGCTCAAGGGCGCGCTCGCGAGCAATTACCGCCCGGTCTTCAGCGCGCCGCGCGCCGGCTACCGCACCATCGTCTACCTGCGCGTAGACCTGACCTTCAGGAATGGGGCGGTCAGCTATGCAGGGCCAGACTAGCGAGGATCAGCGCCGCCATCATCGCGGCGAACTGCACCGTCGCCCATGGCACCACGCCGACATCGTCCAGGTCGCGCCGCCGTCCGCGCCGCCACTGGCCGATCCCGCTCGCCACCGCGACCGCCACACACGCCGCCGCCCCGCCCCAAAGCCCTGCTTGCATCGCGCCTCCCTGCCCCGCTACGCTGGCGCCGTCCACAGTTTCGAAAAGGGGTGCTTCGTATGCGTATGCTGGTCATCGGCGCGATCGGCTCGGTCGCGGTGGCCGTCGCCAGCGTCGCCACGGGCGCGCCCGCCACGCTCCAGTCGGACCTTGCCGCCGCCGTCGCCGCCCCGTCGCGCACCCCGGCCAACACCGCGCGCGACCGCTATCGCCACCCGGCCGAGACGCTGGCGTTCTTCGCGGTCAAGCCGAGCGACACGGTGGTCGAGATCTGGCCGTCGGGCGGCTGGTACACCGAAATCCTCGCCCCCTACGTCGCGGGCAAGGGGACCTATTGGGGCGTCGGCCCATGGCCCAAGGGCGTCGACGGCCTGCGCGGGCTTCAGGAGAAGGATGCCGCGCTCTACGGCGCGATCAAGCTCGCCGCCTTTCCCGCCGACGCCGATATGCCCCGGGTGCCCGACGGCACCGCCGACGTCGTGCTGACCTTCCGCAACGTGCATAACTGGCGGATGGGCTATCAGCGCGGCGGCATCGATTACGCCCCCGACGCCTTTCGCCAGATGTTCGCGATGCTCAAGCCCGGCGGCACGCTGGGCGTGGTCGATCACCGCCTGCCCGAGAATGCCGACGCCGCGCGCGAAAGGAGCAGCGGCTACGTCAAGGTGTCGACCGTCCGCCAGCTGGCGGAGGCGGCCGGCTTCGTGTTCGACGGCGCGAGCGAGGTCAACGCCAACCCCCGCGACACCGCCGACTGGCCGGACGGCGTGTGGACGCTGCCGCCCTCCTATCGCCTGAAGGACGTCGACCGCGCCAAATACGCCGCGATCGGCGAAAGCGACCGGATGACGCTGCGCTTCCGGAAGCCGCGCTAGGATTCCTCCCCGAGCCTGTCTCGGGGAGGAAGGGAACGTCAGAGCTTCGCCACCTTGTCCTGCAATTTCGACAGTTCCGCCTTCAGCGCGGCGATCTCGTCGTCCTTGCTCACCTCGCGCGCGGGGCCGCCCGCCGCCGGAGCCGCGGCACCCGGCGCCCCGGCGCCGCCCGGCTTGAACGCCTGCGCCGCCGCCTCGAACATCGCCATGTTGCGCTTGGCGATCTCGGCGAACGGCGAATGGGCGAATGCGCCCTCGACCGCCGACTTGAACTGTTCCTGGTTGCGGCGGAAACTGTCCATCGACGCTTCCAGATAGCCCGGCACCATCGCCTGCATGGAATCGCCGTACAGCGCGATCAGCTGGCGCAGGAAATTGACCGGCAGCATCGTCTGCCCGCGCGCTTCCTCTTCCATGATGATCTGGGTCAGGACATTGTGGGTGATGTCCTCCTCGCTCTTGGCGTCGATCACCTTGAAATCGCGCCCCTCGCGCGTCATCGCGGCGAGATGCTCCAGCGTGATGTAGGATGATGATTCGGTATTGTAGAGTCGACGATTGGCGTATTTCTTGATGATGACCGGGCCGGATCCCGGCGTTGTCTTTTTCATGATGGTGCGTCCCAACTATGACTGAAGACGCTGTAACATCGTTTCATTCCGCACCGCAACACGGGCCGCGCCCCCTGCCGCTGTTCCTCGATCTGCTGCGCAGCGAAACCGCAGCATCGCCGGCCCGCCGCGCCGCCGCGCTGGCCGGACTTGCCGCCTATCAGAACGCGCCGCGCCCGCCCCGCCCCGCGCCGATGCCACCGGTCGCCCGCGCCGGCCGCGCCTGCCTGCGCGACTATGGCGGGGGCCGGGGCGGCGAAGGCCCGCCGGTGGTGTTCGTCCCCTCGCTGATCAATCCGCCGCATGTGCTCGACCTTGCGCCCGACAATTCGCTGCTGCGCTGGATCGCGGCGCGCGGGCATCGCACCCTGCTGGTCGACTGGGGCGATCCCACCCCGGCGGAGCGCGACGTCGACATCACCGCGCACGTCGAATCGTTGCTGCTGCCGATGCTGCGCACATTGGACGAGCCGCCGGTGCTGGTCGGCTATTGCCTGGGCGGCACGCTGGCGCTCGGCGGGGCGGCGGCGCTGCCGGTGCGCGGGGTCGCGCTGATCGCGGCGCCGTGGCATTTCGCGCGCTTCGACGATGCCGCGCGCGCCGACATCGCCGCATTGTGGCACGCCGCCGAGCCGGCGTGCGAGACGTTGGGGCTGGTGCCGATGGAGGTGCTGCAATCGGGCTTCTGGCGGCTCGATCCCGCGCGCACCATCGCCAAGTTCGAGGCGCTGGCCACCGCCGCCCCGGATGCGCTGGCCAGCTTCGTCCGGCTGGAGGATTGGGCCAACGCCGGCGCGCCGCTGACACTGGCGGCCGGGCGCCAGATGTTCGCGGGCTTCTTCGGCGCCGACGATCCCGGCGCCGGCCGCTGGCGGATCGCGGGGACGGCCGTCGATCCGCGCGCGCTCGCCTGCCCCACCGTCGACTTCGTCTCGCTCAGCGACCGCATCGTGCCGGCGGCGAGCAGCGCCGGGCTGGCGGATCGGCGCGAACTCGGTGCCGGCCACGTCGGCATGGTCGTCGGCGGGCGGGCCAGGCCGCTGTTGTGGGAGCCGTTGGCCGACTGGCTAAGCACGACCGGCGTCGCTAAATAGGCGCCGATACTCGCCACCGGCCCGGCGTTTGGGACGTGATCGGGCGGGGCACCATCGCAGCCAGGAGCCGTCTTCATGTCCGAGATCGTCATCGCCGCCGCCAAGCGCACCCCCGTCGGCGCGTTCCTCGGTGCCTTCGCCGCCACCCCCGCGCATGAACTCGGCCGCGTCGCGATCGAGGCGGCGCTGGCGCAGGCCGGCGTGCGCGGCGATGAGGTGGACGAGGTGATCCTCGGCCAGGTGCTCACCGCCGCGCAGGGCCAGAACCCGGCGCGTCAGGCGTCGATGGCGGCGGGCGTGCCCAAGGAAGTGCCGGCGTGGGGCGTCAATCAGGTGTGCGGCTCCGGCCTGCGCGCGGTCGCGCTCGCGTTTCAGGCGATCGGCAACGGCGACGCGAAGATCGTCGTCGCCGGGGGGCAGGAATCGATGTCGCTGTCCACCCACGCCCAGGCGCTGCGCGCGGGCAGCAAGATGGGCGACGTCAGCCTGGTGGACACGATGATCAAGGATGGCCTGACCGACGTGTTCAACGGCTATCACATGGGCATCACCGCCGAGAATGTCGCCGCCGAATATCAGATCACGCGTAACGATCAGGATACGTTCGCGGTCCGCTCCCAGAACCTGGCGTCAAAGGCGCGTGCCGACGGCCGCTTCAAGGACGAGATCGCGCCGGTGACCGTCAAGGGCCGCAAGGGCGACACGGTGGTCGAGGCCGACGAATATATCCGTGACGGCGCCACCGTGGACAGCGTGTCGGGCCTGCGCCCCGCGTTCAAGAAGGACGGCACCGTCACCGCCGCCAACGCCAGCGGCATCAACGACGGCGCCGCCGCGCTGGTGGTGATGAGCGCGGAGGAAGCGACGAAGCGCGGAATCGCGCCGCTCGCCCGGATCAAGAGCTGGGCATCGGCCGGCGTCGATCCGTCGATCATGGGCATCGGCCCGGTGCCGGCGTCGAAGAAGGCGCTGGAAAAGGCCGGCTGGACGATCGCCGACCTCGACCTGATCGAGGCCAACGAAGCCTTCGCCGCGCAGGCGCTGGCGGTCGGCAAGGAAATGGGCTGGGACGCGGACCGGGTCAACGTCAACGGCGGCGCGATCGCGATCGGCCATCCGATCGGCGCCTCGGGCGCGCGCGTGCTGACCACGCTGATCTACGAGATGCAGAAGCGCGACGCCAAGAAGGGCCTCGCGACCCTGTGCATCGGTGGGGGCATGGGCATCGCCATGTGCGTCGAGCGCGACTGACCGGATCCCCAACCCCGTCACCCCGGCCTTGTGCCGGGGTCGACCGGCGGCAGGCGCGCGACAAGCGGCTCGGAGCGCAACGAATGCGGCGTGGTTGACCCCGGCACAAGCCTGTCCCGAGCCATGCCGAAGGAGCCGGGGTGACGAAGTACGCCGAACCCACCGTCATTGCGAGCGCAGCGAAGCAATCCATGTGGCGCGTCGGTGGATTGCTTCGCTACGCTCCCAATGACGGGGCGCGTCGAACGGGTGCTCGCCACTAATCCTTGATCAGGTCGCGCTCGCGCAGGAACACCACCACCACCACCAGCGACATCAGCACCACCCCCCAAGTGTACCACAGCCCCGCATAGGGGTTGCCGGTCCGCGCGACGATATACTGGCCGATCAGCGGCAGGAATCCGCCGAAATAGCCGGTGCCGATATGATAGGGAATCGACATCGAGCTATAGCGGATGCGCGCCGGGAACAGCTCGGTCAGCAGCGCGGCGACGGTGCCATATGTGCTGCCGGACAGCGCCGCGAGCAGGAAGATCGCCACCAGGATGCGCGCGATGTTGCCCGGTGACGGGATCACCTTGTCCAGCTTGTATCCCGCCCCGGCCAGCGCCGCGTCGAGCGCGGCGGGGGCGTGGTCGGCGGCCGGCACGCCGCCGATCGTCACCGCGACCGCCGGCGCCCTGGCGGTGGCATAGGCGACGCCCTTCTTCGACAGATAGTCGAGCACCTGCCCGCACTCGTCCTTCTGCTTGCCGGCGAACGGATCGTAGCTGCACTGCGGCCCGGCGACGATCACCGGCGCGCGCTTCGCCGCATGGGCCAGGTCGGGGTTGGCGGCGGCGCCCATGTACCAGAAGATCGGGAACAGCAGCGCCAGCGTCGCGATATAGCCGATCACGATCGGCGCCTTGCGCCCGACCCGGTCGGACAGCCGGCCAAAGAAGATGAACCACCCCAGCCCCATGATCGCGCCGGCGCCGGTGATGATCTGCGCGGTGGTCTCCTCCACCCGCATCGTCGTCTGGAGGAACGACAGGGTGGAAAACAGCGCGGTGTACCAGATCACCGTCAGCCCGGCGGCGATGCCGAACAGCGCCAGGAACAGCCGCCGGCCGTTGCCGGGATAGGTGAAGCTCTCGATGAACGGGTTGCGCGCGGTCTCGCCCGCTTCCTTCATCGCCTTGAACACCGGGCTCTCGGACAGCTTGAGCCGCATGTAGAGCGACACCGCCAGCAGCACGATCGAGAACAGGAACGGCACGCGCCAGCCCCAGTCGTCCCACGCCTCGGCCGACATCGACCATTTGGCCGCCAGCACCACGATCAGGCTCAGGATGAACCCGCCCGCCACGCTCGCCTGGATGAAGCTGGTGTAGAAACCGCGCTTTCCGGCCGGCGAATGTTCGGCGACATAGACCGCCGCACCGCCATATTCCCCGCCCAGCGCCAGCCCCTGCGCGATCCGCAGCAGGATGACGATCACCGGCGCGGCGAACCCGATCGCCGCCGCCGACGGCACCAGCCCGACGCCTGCGGTGGCAACCCCCATCAGCGTGATGGTGACGAGGAAGGTGTATTTGCGCCCCAGCTTGTCGCCCAGATAGCCGAACAGCACCGCGCCCAGCGGCCGAAAGCCGAAGCCGACGGCAAAGCCCGCCCACGCCAGCAACGTCTGGGTCAGCTCGCTCCCGGACGGAAAGAAGGTGCGCCCGATGATCCCCGATGCGGCCAGCGTGCCGTAGATGAAGAAATCATACCATTCGAACGCGGTGCCCAGCGACGACGCGGAAATGACCAGGCGGATGTCCGCCTCGCTCGGCTGCTCGCCCGCGCGTTGTTCCGCCACCGTCGCCATACGCATTCCCCCACCCGTTCGGGGGAAGATGTAACGGCTTGCGGACCGGCGGCAAGTGCGGGGCGCGGCGGCAAACCCATAATATGTTCCCGCGCAAACTGGGGCCCAGGACGGCGACTCCTTATGGCCTCCGGCCGGACCGTCCTTCCGTCCGTCCGTCCTTCACTCCGTCCGCCCCACCCCACCCGTTCGTCTCGAGTAGGGTTGGAGCTTGTCGAGAACCCGTATCGAGAGAGGTCCGCGCGCGTAGCGATCTCTCGATGCGCCGTCTCGACGTCGCTCGACGGCTGCTCGAGACGAACGCAAAAGGAGACAGAGCCTACCTGCCGCCCCGCCCCGCTCAGTCCAGGTTCGGCCGCAGCCAGCGCGTCGCCTGCGCGGTGTCCACACCCCGCCGCGCCGCATAATCCTCGACCTGATCCTGCCCGATCCGCGCGACGCCGAAATATTCGGCCTGGGGGTGTCCGAAATAGAATCCCGACACCGCCGCCGTCGGCAGCATCGCAAAGCTCTCGGTCAGGCTGATCCCGGTCGCGTGGTGCGCGTCGAGCAGGCCGAACAGCACCGTCTTCAGGCTATGCTCGGGGCACGCCGGATAGCCGGGCGCCGGGCGGATGCCGCGATATTGCTCGCGGATCAGCGCCTCGTTGGTCAACTGCTCGCCCTCGGCATAGCCCCACAACGTAGTGCGGACGTGCTGGTGCAGCCGCTCGGCGAACGCTTCCGCCAGCCGGTCGGCCAGCGCCTTGAGCAATATGTCCGAATAATCGTCGATCGCCGCCTTGAACCGCGCCAGATGCGGCTCGATGCCGTGGATCGACACGGCGAACCCGCCGATCCAGTCGCCCTGCCGGTCGACGAAATCGGCCAGGCACATGTTCGCCCGCCCCTCGCGCTTGGCGATCTGCTGGCGCAGGAACGGCAGCCGCACCAGATCGTCGTTGTCGGCCAGGCCGAGGAAATCGAGCGACGCCATCTCCGCCGGGCTCCACACCCCCTCGGGATCGACGAACACGTCGTCGTCGTGCCGCACGCACGGCCACAGCCCGGCGACGCCGCGCGCGGTCAGCCATTTCTCGGCGATGATCCTGTCCAGCATCGCCTGCGCGTCGGCGAACAGGCTGCGCGCGCTCTCCCCCACCACCGTGTCGTCCAGGATCGCGGGATAATTGCCCGCCAGCTCCCACGCGCGAAAGAACGGCGTCCAGTCGATGCATTCGCGCAGGTCGTTCAGGTCCCAGTCGCGGAACACGTGCACGCCCGGCTGCTTGGGCGCGCCGGGCTTCAGGCTCATGTCGGCGTCGAAACCGTTGGCCCGCGCCCTGTCGAGCGGCAGCAACTCGTTCTGCCCCTTGCCCTCGCGCGCGGCGCGCACGGCGGCATATTCGCCGGCGACCTTGGTGACGTAATCGTCGCGGATCGTGTCGCTGACCAGCGTCGTCGCCACGCCGACCGCGCGCGACGCGTCGAGCACATGCACCACCGGCCCGTCATAGGCCGGCGCGATGCGCAGCGCGGTGTGGACCTTCGACGTCGTCGCGCCGCCGATCAGCAGCGGCATCGTCATCTTGGCGCGCGTCATCTCCTCGGCCACCGTCACCATCTCGTCCAGCGAGGGGGTGATCAGGCCGGACAGGCCGATCATGTCGGCGTCGTTCTCGTTGGCCGCTTCCAGGATCTTCGACCACGGCACCATCACGCCCAGGTCGACCACCTCGAACCCGTTGCACTGGAGCACCACGCCGACGATGTTCTTGCCGATGTCGTGGACGTCGCCCTTGACCGTGGCCATGACGACCTTGCCCTTGCCCTTGGCGCCCGGCTCCTTCGACGCCTCGATGAACGGCAGCAGGTGGGCGACCGCCTTCTTCATCACCCGCGCCGATTTCACCACCTGCGGCAGGAACATCTTGCCCGATCCGAACAGGTCGCCGACGACGTTCATCCCGTCCATCAACGGGCCCTCGATCACCTCGATCGGCTTGGCAAAGGCCAGCCGCGCCTCCTCGGTATCGGCGACGACGTGCAGGTCGATGCCCTTGACCAGCGCGTGTTCCAGCCGCTTGGCGACGTCCCACCCGCGCCATTCCTCGGCCTGCTTCTCGGCGACGGCGTCGGTGCCGCGATAGCGTTCGGCGATCGCGATCAGCCGCTCGGTCGGCGTCTCGTCGGGGCTGCACGCGGGGCGGTTGAGGATGACGTCCTCGCACGCCTCGCGCAGTTCGGGGTCGATCGTGTCATAGACGTCGAGCTGCCCGGCGTTGACGATCCCCATGTCCATCCCCGCCGGGATCGCGTGGTAGAGGAAGATCGAGTGCATCGCCCGCCGCACAGGCTCGTTGCCGCGGAAAGAGAAGCTCAGGTTCGACAGCCCGCCCGAGATATGGACGTGCGGGCAGCGCGCCTTGATCTCGCGGCACGCCTCGATGAAATCGACGCCGTAGTTGTTGTGCTCCTCGATGCCCGTCGCCACCGCGAACACATTGGGGTCAAAGATGATGTCCTCGGGCGGAAAGCCGATGCCGGTCAGCAGCTTGTACGCGCGCTCGCAGATCTCGACCTTGCGCGCCTGCGTGTCGGCCTGCCCGACCTCGTCGAACGCCATCACCACCACGGCGGCGCCATAGGCCATGCACTTGCGGGCGTGCTCCAGGAACTGGTCCTCGCCCTCCTTCATGCTGATCGAATTGACGATCGGCTTGCCCGACACGCATTTCAGCCCGGCCTCGATCACCGACCATTTCGAGCTGTCGATCATCACCGGCACGCGCGCGATGTCCGGCTCGGCGGCGATCAGCTTGAGGAACGTCGTCATCGCGTGGTGCGCGTCGAGCAGCCCCTCGTCCATGTTGACGTCGACCACCTGCGCGCCGTTCTCGATCTGCTGGCGGGCGACCTCGATCGCGCGGACATAGTCGCCCGCCAGGATCATCTTCTTGAACGCCGCGGATCCCGTGACGTTGGTGCGCTCGCCGATGTTGACGAAACTG
>NZ_DATMGG010000106.1:0-7966 GCF_035555815.1 Sphingomonas sp. | reverse complement strand
GGCGGATCGTCGACGCCGACGCCCGGTCCAACCCCCAGCCCGTCGCCCACGCCGACACCGACCCCCACCCCCGCACCGGTCGCCGGACCGGCGTGGTTCGGCTACGGTCGCGACGCGCAGCACACGGCGGTGAGCGCGATCGCGTCGCAGGATCTCGGTCGGATCGCCTGGTCGTCCCCGGTCGACCTCGCCCCGCAATATACCCCGGCCGGCGCGCTGCTCACCCATTATGGATCGCCGGTGGTGACGACGACCAACACCGTGGTGATCCCGGTCAAGACCACCGCGACCGGCGGCTACCGCGTCGAGGCGCGGGCGGGCGCATCGGGCGCTCTGCTGTGGTCGGCGACCACCGACTATGCGATGCCGCCGCGCAACTGGCTGCCGCCGTATAATTTGCTGCTGACACAACAGGGACGGCTCTATGCGCCCGGCGCCGGCGGCAAGCTGCTGATGCGGGCCGACGCGAACGCCGCCACCGGCGCGTTCGTGCCGCACGTCTTTTTCGGCGCGGCGGCCTACAACGCCAACCCGACCGCGTTCGACGGCAGCGTGTTCATCAACACGCCGCTCACCGCCGATGCGCAGGGCAACATCTTCTTCGGCTTCGTCGTGACGGGCGCCAATCCGGCCGGGCTGACCAGCGGGATCGCGCGCGTCGCGCCCGACGGCACCGGCAGCTGGATCAGCGTCGCCGCCGCGGCGGGCGATCCTTCGGTGCAGAAGCCGGCGATGAACTGCGCGCCGGCACTGTCGATCGACGGCGGCACGGTCTATGTCGCGGTCAACCGGGGATCGACCACCGCGACGCAGACCGGCTATCTGCTCGCGCTCGACAGCACCACGCTCGCCACGCGCGGCAAGGCGGCGCTGATCGACCCGAATACTCTCGATCCGGCGCGGATCAGCGACGACGGCACCGCATCGCCGGTGATCGGCCCCGATGGCCGCGTGTTCTACGGCGTGCTCGAATCGCTGTTTCCGACGCACAATGCGCGCGGCTGGCTGCTCCAGTTCGACGCGCTGCTCAATCCGGTCGGGGTGCCGGGCAGCTTTGGCTGGGACGTGTCGCCCAGCGTGATTCCGGCGTCGATGGTGCCATCGTACACCGGCGGCTCCACCTATCTGCTCGCGCAGAAATACAACAACTACAACGGGGTGGGCACCGGCGACGGGCAGAACCGGCTGGCGGTGGTCGATCCGGGCGCGAGCCAGCCCGACCCGATCGTCCCGGCGGTGCAGGTGATGCGCGAGGTGCTGACCATCGTCGGGCCGACACCGGACGGCAATTCGCCCACCGCGCGGCGCGAATGGTGCATCAACACGATGGCGGCGGACCCGATCCGCCGGTCGATCCTGGCCAACAACGAGGACGGCATATTGTACCGCTGGGACCTGGCGACCAACATGCTGTCGCAGAGCCAGCGGCTCAACACCGGGCTGGGCCAGGCGTACACGCCGACGCTGATCGGCGCCGATGGCGGGGTCTACGCGATCAGCAACGCCACCCTCTATGCGATCCGCGCGAGCTAACGCCGGAACGGATCGCTGAACCGCGCGTCGGTGGTGAGCGCGCGGTCGTCGAGCGTCTTGAGGAAGGCGACCAGCGCGGCGCGGTCGCCGGGATCGAGCTTCAGGCGGCGCGGCCCGCCCCCCTGCCGTAGCCGATCGTCGAGCGCCGGGCCGTCCTGCACGCCCCGGTCGTAGAAGGCGACCACCTCCGCCAGCGTCGCGAAGCGACCGTCGTGCATATACGGGCCGGTCAGGGCGACGTTGCGCAGCGACGGCGCCTTGAACAAGCGCGTCTCGCCAGCGTCGAGGCCGTTGCTGCGCGCATCCGCCGCCAGCGCGAAAGTCGGCGGCCGGTGGCAGGCGGCACAGCCCGCCCCGCCCTGCGCGAGATCGGCCATGAACACGTGCCGGCCGCGATTTTCCTGCGGCGTGAAATCGGGCAGGTCGACGTCGAGCGCGCGGTTCGGCGCGGTCGGCGAAAAGACCCGCGCATAACCGTCATCCCAACGGCTGGTGCTGGCGACCATCGCGCGGACGAACAGGGCCAGCGCCTGCTGGATGCGCGGTTCGGTGATCGCGTCGGTGCCATAGGCCCAGCGGAACAGCGGCGGATAGTAGGTCGTCGCCGCCATCTTGCGGGTCAGCGCGTCGAACCCGCCCGCCGCGCCGCCCCATCCCATTTCGATCAGGCTGTGGAACGGGTGGCTCGCCTGCGCCTCGACGCTGGCGGCGCGGCGGTCCCAAAAGGTCGAGCCCGGCTGCCAATAGCGCAGGTTGCCCAGCCGCATCGCGTGGAATTCGGTGGTGGCGGCGTTGCTGATCCCGTTGCTGAACCGCATCGAATCGGTGAACCCGAGCGCCTGTTGATGGCACGACGCGCACGACGCGCGATCGTTGGTGCTGAGCCGCAGATCGTGGAACAGCACCCGCCCCAACGTCGCGATCCGATCGTCTGCGGGGTTCGGCGCGGGGCTGTTGTCCAGCGCGGTCACCGTCGCATCGAAATAGGCGGGAAGCGCCGGTGCGGCATAGTTGGCGACATGATCGAAATCGATCGTCGTGGCATCGGCGACAGCGGCCGGGGTGCTGGACCGGCGCGCATCGCCCCCGCCGCCGCACGCCGCCAGCGCCAGCGCCAGCGCCAGCCCAAGCGTGAACAGCAGCGCCGGAATGCCCGCGATCCGCCTTGCCATCCCGACCGCTCCCTTCCCCGCCGCCTTCGGCGCAACGGTATCGCGCCATTCGACCGACCGCCGCCGTTCGGCCACTATACTCGCCCGCCGCTCCGGATGTAGGGGGAGAGCGATCATCCGGTGGAGACGTGACCGTGCCCCATTATCGTTCCCGCACCAGCACGCACGGCCGCAACATGGCGGGCGCGCGCGGCCTGTGGCGCGCCACCGGCATGACCGACGCCGATTTCGGCAAGCCGATCATCGCGGTGGTGAACAGCTTCACCCAGTTCGTGCCGGGGCACGTCCACCTCAAGGACCTGGGCCAGCTGGTCGCGCGCGAGATCGAAGCGGCCGGCGGCGTCGCCAAGGAATTCAACACCATCGCGGTCGACGACGGCATCGCCATGGGCCACGACGGGATGCTCTACTCGCTGCCCAGCCGCGACCTGATCGCCGACAGCGTCGAATATATGGCCAACGCGCACTGTGCCGACGCGCTGGTCTGCATCTCCAACTGCGACAAGATCACGCCAGGCATGTTGATGGCGGCGATGCGGCTCAACATCCCGGCGATCTTCGTGTCGGGCGGGCCGATGGAGGCGGGCAAGGCGGATCTGCGCGGGCAGACCGTCGCGCTCGACCTGGTCGACGCGATGGTGGTCGCGGCGGACGAGAGCTACACCGACGAGGAGGTGGCGGTCATCGAACGATCGGCCTGCCCGACCTGCGGCAGCTGTTCGGGGATGTTCACCGCCAATTCGATGAACTGCCTGACCGAAGCGCTGGGGCTGTCGCTGCCCGGCAACGGATCGGTGCTGGCGACCCATGCCGATCGCGAGCGGCTGTTCCGCGAGGCGGGGCACACCATCGTCGATCTGGCGCGGCGCTGGTACGAAGAGGACGACGCATCCGCGCTGCCGCGCACCATCGCCAGCTTTGCCGCGTTCGAGAATGCGATGAGCCTGGATATCGCGATGGGCGGATCGACCAACACCGTGCTCCATCTGCTCGCCGCCGCGCATGAGGGCGGGATCGCCTTTACCATGGCCGATATCGACCGGCTGTCGCGCCGGGTGCCGTGCCTGTGCAAGGTCGCCCCGGCCAAGCAGGACGTGCACATGGAGGACGTCCACCGCGCCGGCGGGATCATGGCGATCCTGGGCGAACTCGATCGCGCCGGGCTGCTCGATACCAGCCTGCCGACGGTCCACGCCGCGACGCTGGGTGATGCGCTCGATCGCTGGGACATCGCGCGCGATGCCGGCGAAAGCGCGCGCACGTTCTACAAGGCAGCGCCGGGCGGGGTGCGCACCACCCAGGCGTTCAGCCAGAGCAATCGCTGGAAGGAACTCGACCTCGACCGCGAAGCCGGTGTGATCCGGTCGGCCGAACACCCGTTTTCAAAGGATGGCGGGCTGGCGGTACTGTACGGCAACATCGCCACAGAGGGATGCATCGTCAAAACCGCGGGGGTCGACGATTCGCTGCTGACCTTTCACGGCGCCGCGCGAGTCTATGAGAGCCAGGACGCGGCGGTCGCCGGCATCCTGGGCAACGAGGTGCAGGCGGGCGACGTCGTCGTCATCCGCTACGAAGGGCCAAAGGGCGGGCCGGGGATGCAGGAAATGCTGTATCCGACCAGCTATCTGAAGTCGAAGGGGCTGGGCAAAGCCTGCGCGCTGATCACCGACGGACGCTTTTCGGGCGGCACATCGGGCCTGTCGATCGGCCATGCCTCCCCCGAAGCCGCCGAGGGCGGGCTGATCGCGCTGGTCGAAACCGGCGATCCGATCCAGATCGACATTCCCAACCGGACGATCGAGCTGGCGGTCGACGCCGCGGTGCTGGCGGCGCGGCACGAGGCGATGGAGGCGCGCGGCGACAAGGCGTGGAAGCCGTTCGGCCGCAAGCGCACCGTTCCGGCGTCGTTGCGCGCCTATGCCGCGCTCACCACCAACGCATCGCGCGGCGCGGTGCGCGACGTAGGCCAGGTCGAGCATTGAGGAGGTGGGGCGGCCCCAGAGCATTTTCGAAGCAGATGGCATCATCTGCTGACTCGGAAAATGCGGAAAAACAAAAGACAAATAGAGCATGCTCCGATTGAGCCTGATCGGATCGTGCTCTAGCTTCGCCCCATGCGGATCGCCGCGCCGGCGACGAACGGCGCGCCGGCGACCAGCAGCAGGCTGACCGCGCCGAGCAGCTTGAGCGCGCCGACCCCACCCTCCAGCGCGCCCGCGCCAAAGATCAGCAACGGCACCGCGAACGGCAGCATCACCAGCCCGGCCAGCGCCCCGGCGCCGCGCAATCCCGCGATCAGCGCGCCGGTCGCCACCGCCAGCGCGGCCAGCCCCGGCGTGCCGATCAGCAGCCCGATCTCGACCCGCAGCAGCGTTTCGCCCGGCAGGCCGAGCAGCGCCGCGGCGATCACCGCCGCGATCATCAGCGGCGGGGCGAAGCCGATCCAGTGCGCGACGATCTTAGCCGCCGCGACCGCGCTCATCGACAGACCGCGCACCGCCATCTGATCCAACACCCCGCTGTCGGCGTCGGGGGCGACCAGCCGCTCGATCGGCAATACCGCCGCGAGCAACGCCGCCGCCCAGATCACCCCGCCGCCGATCCGCGCCAGCAACGCCGAATCGGGACCGACGGCGAAGGGAAACAGCACGGTGACCAGCAGGAAGAACGCCACCACCAGCGTCGCCCCGCCGCCGGCATAGCCGCGCCGCACATCGCGGGCGATTATCGCGATCACAGCGCCACCTCCACCGCGTCCGGCAGCGCGACCGGCTGGTGCGTCGCCACCACCGCGATGCCGCCGCCGGCGCGGTGGCGCGCGATCAGCTGTTCGAGCATCGTCACCGACGCGGTATCGAGTCCGTTGGCGGGCTCATCGAGCAGCCACACCGGCGCCCGGCTGGCGAGGACGCGGGCGAGCGCGGCACGACGGCGCTGCCCGGTCGACAGCAGCCGCACCGGCACAGCGGCGAGCGCCGCCAGCCCGGTCGCGTGGAGCGCATCGCCGACCCGGCGGCGCGGATCGTCGCCGGTGTCGGAGACCGCCGGATCGAGCACCGCCCAGAAGCGCAGCGCCTCGGCCAGCGGACGGTCGCCGTCGAGCGCGGTCGCCTCCGCCATCAACGCGCGCGCGCCATCCCCCGTGACCTGGCCCTCCGACGGCACCAGCAGCCCGGCGGCGATGCGGATCAGGCTCGACTTGCCGACCCCGTTCGGCCCGGTCACCAGCGCGGCGCCGCCGCCGGCCAGCGCGAACGAGCGCGCTTCGAACAGCCGCCGCCCGCTACGCACGCAGCCGACGTCCGAAAACGACAGCGACGCGCTCAATCCGCCGAATCCTCAAGCGCATGCATGTCGTCGTCGGACAGGCCGAAATGATGCCCGACCTCATGCACGACGATATGGTGCACCAGCGTTTCCAGCCCGACCCCGGTCTCGACCCATTCATCGAGGATCGGGCGGCGATAGAGGTGGATGCGGTCGGGCATCGCGCCCGAATCGAACGCCGATTTCTCCCCGATCGGGCGGCCGTGGTAGAGCCCGGTCAGCGCGAACGGATCGTCGATCGCCATCGCGGCCAGCGTGTCGTCATCGGCGAATTCCTCGACGATCAGCACCACCCCCGCCAGGTGCTCCGCGAACGGCGCCGGGATGCGCGCCAGCGCGGCGCGGGCCATATCCTCGATCGCGGCGGCGTCGGGGGCGAAGCGGTCTTGCCGGGTCATCGAACAGTCCATAATCGGTTGAGCGTCCGGGGACCATGGAGGGATTATGATCGAGGCATTGAGCGAAGCGGAGCGCGCCGAGGCGCTCGATGGCTTGCCCGACTGGGATTACGACGACGATCGCGACGCGATCCGCCGCACCTTCACCTTCAACAATTTCGGCGAGGCGTTCGCGTTCATGACCCAGGTCGCGCTGATGGCGGAAAAGGCGGACCATCACCCCGAATGGGCCAATGTGTACAACCGCGTGGATATCCTGTTGACGACCCACGACGCCGCCGGCCTGTCGGCGCGCGACGTCGACCTGGCGACGCAGATCGACGCGCTGGTCGACTAGCCCGCCGCGTCGGCCACCGTGCCCCGCCGCATCATCCTGCGCAGCCGGCCGGGCATCCAGCGCGCCGCGAAGCGCAGGCGGTGGGCGGTCTTGCCGACATAGGCGAACACCGCGTCGCCGTGCACCACACCCCACGCGGCGTCGGCGACCATCTCCGGCGTCGACAGTTCCAGCCCGGCGGCGACGACATTTTCGCGGATCGAGCGGTTCGATCCCTCCGGCGCGGGATCGAGCAGCGGCGTGTCGATGAAGCCGGGGACCAGCCCGCGCACCCTGATCCCATCGGCGTACCATTCGCCGTCGAGCGCCTCGGTCAGCGCGCGGACGCCGAACTTGGTCGCCGAATAGGTCGCAAGGCCGGCCGAGCCATAGACCGCCGATGCCGACGCGGTGTTGAGCAGGCACGACCCCGGCGTGCGTTTCAGATAGCCATGGCCGATCCGCGCGCCGTTGAGCACCCCGGTGAGGTTGATCGCGACGCAACGATCGATCGCGTCGAAATCGGCCTGCGCCAGCGGCCCGCCCAGCGCGATGCCGGCATTGTTCGCGAGCACGTCGAGCCGCCCGGCCTTGGCGGTGAAATCGTCGAGGCTGGTGGTCCACGCCGCGCGATCGCGCACGTCCATCGGGTAGAGATCGGCCCCGCCCGGCAGCAGCGCGGCGGTCTGTGCCATGCCCGCTTCGTTCACGTCGGCCAGCCCGATCCGCCAGCCTTCGCGCGCGAACCGCGCCGCGATCGCCCGCCCGATGCCCGATCCGCCGCCGGTGATGAAGATCGCCTGTCGCATGTCGCTCCCCTTCCCTTTGCGCGCATCGTCGCGCAGAACCGGCGGACATGCCAGCCCCCCCGCCCGGCCCGAGCATCGGCTTCGACGCGGTCGCCGTCACCTATCCCGGCGGGGTCCGCGCGGTCGACGGCGTCAGCCTGACCGTCGCCGGCGGCAGCTTCGTCGCGCTGGTCGGCCAGTCGGGATCGGGCAAGTCGACGCTGCTCAAGACGATCAACCGGCTGGTCGCGCCCACCGCCGGGTGCGTCACGATCGATGGCGTCGATGTCGCGGACGGCGCCGCGCACCTGCTGCGGCGGCGGATCGGCTATGTGTTCCAGAACGTCGGGCTGTTCCCGCACATGAGCGTGGGGGAGAATATCGCGATCGGGCTGCGGCTGGCCGGCCGCCGCGCGGACGGGCGGGTCG
>NZ_DATMGG010000105.1:0-11119 GCF_035555815.1 Sphingomonas sp. | reverse complement strand
CGCGCAGGTGCTGATCCTCCACCGGCTCGACCGCGCCGCGCTGGAGAAGCTGCTCGATCGCGCCGAGGCGCTGATGGAGCGGCCGCTGCCGGTCACGCCCGAGGCGCGCGACGCGCTGGTCGCCAGCGCCGACGGCGACGGCCGGTTCCTGCTCAACCAGGCCGAGACGCTGTGGTCCGTCGACCTGCCCGCGCCGCTCGACCCGGCTGGCCTGTCGGAATTCCTCCAGCGCCGGGTCGCCGTCTACGACAAGGATCGCGAGGGGCACTACAACCTGATCTCCGCGCTCCACAAATCGATCCGCGGCAGCGATCCGCAGGCGGCGCTCTACTACCTCGCGCGGATGCTGACCGCGGGCGAGGAGCCGCTGTTCCTGCTGCGCCGGCTGACCCGCGCGGCGGTGGAGGACATCGGGCTGGCCGACCCCCAGGCGCTGGTCCAGTGCATCGCCGCCAAGGACACCTACGACTTCCTCGGCAGCCCGGAGGGCGAGCTGGCGATCGCGCAGGCGTGCCTCTACCTCGCCACCGCGCCCAAATCGAACGCCACCTATGCCGCGCAGAAGGCGGCGTGGCGATCGGCGAAGGAGACCGGATCGCTGATGCCCCCGGCCAACATCCTCAACGCGCCGACCCGGCTGATGAAGGACATCGGCTATGGCGCGGGCTATGCCTATGACCATGACAGCGAGGATGGTTTCTCCGGCGCGAACTATTGGCCGGAGGGCATGGCGCCGCAACGCTATTACGAGCCGACCGGGCGCGGATTCGAGCAAAGGCTGCGCGAGCGGCTCGACCATTGGGACAAATTGCGGCGCGAGCGGCAGGGTGGCTGAGCGGTTCGACGACTGGGACGGCGTCGTCGCCTTCGCGCTGTCGCTGCCCGACACGGAAATGGCGTCCTTCTATGGCACCCCCTGTCCCAAGGTGAACGGAAAGGCGTTCGTCTCCCCCGGCCGCGAACCGGGCAGCTTCCACGTGATGAGCCCGCATGACGAAAAGGCGGTGCTGCTGGAAACCGATCCCGACAGTTTCTGGCAGACCGCGCATTATGCCAACTGGCCGGGGCTGCTGGTCCGCTATGGCGCGGCCGACCCCGACCGCATCGCCGACGTCATCCGCCGCGCATGGTGGGATCGCGCGAAGAAGCCGCAGCGGCTGACCTTTGGTCCGCGCCCCTGATCACTTCACCCGCTTCGCCGCGATCGACTGGTCGGGTGCGAAAGGCGGACGCCACAAGGGCATCGCGCTGGCGCTGTGCGCCGCCGGCGACGCCGCGCCCGCGCTGATCGCCCCGCCCGGCGGTGGCGCGTGGTCGCGCACCGGCATCCTCGCGTGGATCAGGGCGGAGGCGGATCGGCCGACCTTGATCGGTTTAGACATGAGCTTTGCCGCACCCTTCCTCGATCGTGGCGCTTATCTGCCCGGCGAGACCGACTGCGTCACCGCGCGCGATCTGTGGGCGTATGTCGACGCGCGGTCGCCCGACGAGGATCTGGGCGCGGCGTCGTTCCTGGACAGCCGGCGCGGTATCCATTTCTACCTGGGCGCGGCCGACGGGCCGAAGGCCGGCTTCCTGCACTTCCGCCGCGGCGAGCAGCATTTCCGCGCGGGCGGCGGCGGCAAGATGACCACCGTCTATGACGCGATCGGCGCGGCGCAGGTCGCCAAGGCGAGCTTTGCCGGGATGCGGCTGCTCCACCACCTGAACGGCGCGGTGCCGGTGTGGCCGTTCGACCCGCCCCCGCGAACGGGCGCTGCCGTGGTCGAGATCTACACCGCGATCGCCGTGCGCGCCGCCGGATTACGCAAGGGCCGTTCGAAGCTGCGCGACGCCGATGCGCTCGACGCCGCGCTGGTCGCGCTGGGCAGCCGCGCGCACGGCCCGCTGCCCCGCACCGACGATCACGCGACCGACGCGATCCTGGCGGCGGCATGGCTGCGCGCCAACGCGCGCCGCGCCGAACTGTGGCATCCGCCCGCCCTGACCCCGGACATCGCGCGCACCGAAGGCTGGACCTTTGGCGTCGCCTGACGCAAAGACGCCGGCCAGCGCCGGTTTAGCTCAGCTGGTAGAGCAGCGGTTTTGTAAACCGAAGGTCGCGGGTTCGATTCCTGCAACCGGCACCATCACACCATCCGTGACCGTCAGGGGGCCGCACGGCGATCGGCAAGGGATCGGATGAGCTTCGTCATCACCTATGAACAGGTCCTGGGCTGGATCGTCGCCCACGCCGGGGGCAGCGACAAGTTCGCGCACACCTATATCGGGCTGTCGATCTGGCTGGCGACGGTGATCCTGCTGCGGCGACCGATCGGCAGCTTTCGCACGCTGATCCCGCTGATCGTGCTGGAGGGGATCAACGAGTCGATCGACCGCATCGCCAACGGATCGTGGATGTGGTCCGAGACGCGCGCCGATATCGCCGCCACGCTGTTCTGGCCGGTCGTCATCACCATCCTCGCCCGCGTCGGTGCGCTGGCACGGCCGGGCGCGGAGACGGCAGAGAGCGCGGGCGACGGCGATGACCGCGATACCGATAGCGGCGGCGAGACATGACCGACCCGGCCGATTCGTCCCCGCCTGATCCGCGCGCGGGGCACCGTTGCACCTGGGCGGAGGGCAGCGCGCTCTATCGCGACTACCACGACAGCGAATGGGGCGTGCCCGAACGCGATTCGCGGATGTTGTGGGAAACGCTGATGCTGGAGGGGTTCCAGGCCGGGTTGGCGTGGATCGTCATCCTGCGCAAGCGCGAAGGGTTCCGCGCCGCCTTCGCCGGGTTCGATCCGGTCAAGGTCGCGGCGTTCGACGACGCGGATATCGAACGGCTGATGGCCGATCCCGGCATCGTCCGCGCCCGCGCCAAGATCGTCGCGACGATCACTGGCGCGCGAATCTACAACGAGATGGCCGCGCGGGGCGAGAGTTTCGCCGATTTCGCCTGGGGCTTCACCGACGGCCGGGTGATCCGGGGCGACGGCCACACCATCCACGCATCGACCCCGCTGTCCGAGACGATCTCGAAGGAGCTGAAGCGCCGCGGGTTCAAGTTCGTCGGGCCGACCATCGTTTATGCGTGGATGCAGGCGGTCGGTATCGTCGACGATCACGCTGCCCATTGCTTCCGCCGCGGACAGGCCTGACACTCGCCGCCGACAAACAGATGGCGAGGGCGAGGATGGGGCATTACGGCGACTACCAGAACGAGATCTATGGCGCCGGGCTGCGCGGGGTGCTGCCGAAGCTGCCGGTCGACCATGCCACATTGTGCGCCCGCGCCAGCGCCGCGATGCCGCCGCATATCCTGAACTACGTCCAGGGCGGCTGCGGCGACGAACATACCCAGGACGAGAACGCGCGCGCGTTCCGCGACTGGGGGATGGTGCCGCGGATGATGGTGGATTGCACCACGCGCGACCTGTCGATCGACCTGTTCGGGCTGCGCCTGCCCTCCCCGATCTTCATGGCGCCGATCGGGGTGACCGGCATCGTCACGCCCGACGGCCACGGCGATCTGGCCGCCGCGCGCGCCGCCGCGATCACCGGGGTACCGCTGTGCGCGTCGACGCTGGCCAATGATCCGCTGGAGGACGTGCTGGCCGCCAGCGGCGACACGCCCGGCTTCTTCCAGCTCTATACCCCGCGCGACCCCGATCTCGCCGCCAGCCTGGTCGGGCGGGCCGAGGCGGCGGGGTACAAGGCGATCGTGGTGACGCTCGACACCTGGGTGACCGGCTGGCGTCCACGCGACCTGAACACGGCCAATTTCCCGCAATTGCGCGGCCATGTGCTGACCAACTACATGGCCGACCCGGTGTTCCGGCGGTTGCTGGGCAAGCCGCCGGAGGCGGATCCGGCGGCGGCGGTCGGGCTATGGGCCAGCCTGTTCGGCAAGGTGCTGACGTGGGGCGACGTGGCGTGGCTCAAATCGCTCACCAGCCTGCCGATCGTGCTCAAGGGCATCTGCCATGGCGACGACGCGCGGCGCGCGATCGATGCCGGCGCCGACGCGCTCTATTGCTCGAACCACGGCGGGCGGCAGGCGAACGGCGGAATCGCCGCGATCGACATGCTGCCCGATGTGGTGAAGGCGGCGGGCGACGTGCCGGTACTGTTCGATTCGGGGGTGCGATCGGGCAGCGACGTGGTCAAGGCTCTGGCGATCGGCGCGCGCGCGGTCGGCATCGGCCGGCCCTATAGCTATGGCCTCGCGCTCGACGGCGCGGCGGGCGCGGCGCATGTGCTCAAGTGTATCCTGGCGGAGGCCGACCTGCTGATGGCGGTCAACGGCTATCCGACCATCGCCGATGTCCGCGCGGCCGGGGCGCGGCGACGGTAGCGGAGACGGTCAGGGTCGAGGATCAGGGCCAGTGGAAGGCGATCCGCGTCTCGCCCGCCGCCTTTCCATCGGCATCGAAACGGCGTTCGACGATCGTCCCCGCGCCGTCCGCATCGATCGCCACCACCGTGCTGCACCGCGTGCCATAGACGGGATCGCGGATGAAGATCGGCGACGGGCGCGGTTCCTGCGCGACGTCGGACGGCTGCGCCGGATCGAGCCCGCCACCGGGCAGCGCTTCCTCGCGCAGCGTGTCGAACAGGCGTTCCGGCGCGGTCGCGCCGTCGACGATCCACGCCAGCAGCGCCGATTTGAGCCGCAACGTCTTCGGCCACGGCGCGTCCAGCGCGCCGTTCGACAGGCCGTAGAGGCCCGGCGCCAGGTCGCTGCGCAGCGTGGCCGGACGATTGGTCAGGAACCGCGCCCGCCCATCGGCCACCGCGATCAGGTTGAACGGATTGAAATCGCCCGGGTCGATCCCCTCATCGCCCGCCCCGTCGAGCAGATCGGTGACCAGCGCCCCGCGAGAGGCGCGGTCGGGCGCCGGCCCGCCATAGCCGCGCAAATTGGTCACCACCGCCAGCCGCCCGGCGTCGGACACCCCCAGACATGTGCCCCCCGATTGCAGGTCGCGCCCGGCGATCAGCTGTGGCCGATCCCCCCATCGCGCCAGCGCGGAAGCCGGCCGGGCGTGGAACTCGTCCCGGTTGCCGGCGAGGATGATTTGCCAGCGCGGATGCGCGCGCCACGCGAAGGCCAGAACACACATGCCGATGCTGATGCGCGCATCGCCCCGCGATGGCGAGCGGGATTTTCCGGCGGCCCTGTCCGGGCGGACCCGCCGCCGCCGGCAAAGCCAGACGCGCGGTGCGACGACGAGAGATGGTGCCCCTGGCCGGACTCGAACCAGCATGCCTTGCGGCGTTCGATTTTGAGTCGAATGCGTCTACCAATTTCGCCACAGGGGCAGCGAGCGAGCGTCGTTAGGGCAAGCCGGCACGCGGGGCAAGATGGGGCTATGTGCTCCGGCGCTAGCTGCGCGGCGCCTGCCGGCGATAGCTGAGCGCCTCTGCCACATGGATGCGGCCGACCACCTCCGCGTCCGCCAGATCGGCGACGGTGCGCGCGACTCGCAGCACCCGCGTATAGCCGCGCGCCGACAGGCCCATCGCCTGCGCCGCCTGGGCCAGCAGTGCGATGCCCGCCTCGTCGGGGGTGGCGTGGGTGGCGAGCGCGTCGCCGTCGGCCTCGGCATTGGTGCGAATCGGATCGTCGCGGTAGCGCATCGCCTGTACCGCCCGCGCCGCCGCAACGCGCGCGGCGACCTCCGCCGATCCTTCCGCCGGGGGCGGCAGCACCAGATCGGCCGCGCTCACCGCCGGTACCTCGACATGCAGGTCGATCCGGTCGAGCAGCGGCCCCGAGACCTTCGCCTGATAGTCCGCCGCGCAGCGCGGGGCGCGTGCGCAGGCCAGCGCCGCATCGCCCAGATGGCCGCAGCGGCACGGGTTCATCGCCGCGACCAGCTGCACCCGCGCGGGAAAGGTGACGTGGGCGTTGGCGCGGGCGACGCTGACGCTGCCGGTCTCGAGCGGCTGGCGCAGCGAATCGAGCACCGCGCGCTGGAATTCGGGCAGCTCGTCGAGGAACAGCACCCCCAGGTGCGCGAGGCTGACCTCGCCCGGTTTGACGCGCAGGCCGCCGCCGGTGAGCGCCGCCATCGACGCCGAATGATGCGGCGCGCGGAACGGGCGGGTGCGGGTGAGCCGGCCGCCGGCGAGCGTGCCCGCGACCGACTGGACCATCGACACCTCCAGCGCTTCGGCGGAATCGAGCGGGGGCAGGATGCCGGGCAGGCACGCCGCCATCAGCGACTTGCCCGATCCCGGCGGGCCGACCATCAGCAGATTATGCCCGCCGGCTGCGGCGATCTCCAGCGCGCGCTTGGCGGTCTCCTGCCCCTTGACCTGGCGCAGGTCGGGGCCGTGGCCGGGCGCCTCCGCCTCGCCCGGCGCGGGCGGGGACAGGAGCTGCCGACCCTTGAAGTGGTTGAGCAGACCGATCAGGTCGCCGGCCGCGAGCACCTCGACCGATCCGGCCCACGCCGCCTCGGAGCCTTGCGCGGCAGGGCACACCAGCCCCTTGCCTTCCGCCCCCGCGTGGATCGCCGCCAGCAACACGCCGGGCGACGGCGTGATCCGCGCGTCGAGGCCGAGTTCGCCGACGCAGACATAATCGGCCAGCCCCTCCGCATCGACCACGCCCATCGCCGCGAGCAGCGCCAGCGCGATCGGCAGGTCGAAATGCGATCCTTCCTTGGGCAGATCGGCGGGCGACAGGTTGATGGTGATGCGCTTGGGCGGCAGCGACAGGCCGAGCGCGGCGATCGCCCCGCGCACCCGCTCGCGGCTCTCCGCCACCGCCTTGTCGGGCAGGCCGACGACGACGAACGCGGGCAGGCCGGCGACCAGCGTGCACTGGACCTCGACCCCGCGCGCCTCCAGCCCGAGATACGCCACCGTCGACACGCTCGCGACCACGGCTGCCCCCCTTCCCCGGTTGTTGTCCCCGGTTGTTGCCCCCCGTTGTTGCCAATGTGTAACGGCTTTGCCGCGAAGGGGAAGCGCGGCGCGGTGTCTTGCGCAACCGATACACCGGCCCCACATCCCGCCCCGTGGGAACGTCCGATCAAATCGAGCAGGGTCGATCAAACTTGACTTCGGCGGATGGTCTCCGTAGGTGCCGCTTCATTCGGGCCGTCCCACGTGGCGGCCTTTTTATGTTCTAGATACCAGGGAATGACCGATGAAGCGGACTTTTCAGCCGAGCAATCTGGTGCGTGCGCGCCGGCACGGCTTCCGCGCGCGGATGGCGACTGTGGGCGGCCGCAAGGTGATTCGCGCCCGTCGCAACCGCGGCCGCGCCAAGCTGTCGGCGTAACCGGCGTTTCGGGCGGCACCGCGACCGGTGCCGGTCTGCAAAAGCTGACGCGCCGCGCCGAATATCTCGCCGCCAACAGCGGACGCCGTGCCCCCATGCCCGGCTTTGTCCTGCTCGTGCGCGACCGCGCCGATGGCGATCCGGCGATTCGCATCGGCATCACCGTTTCCAAGAAAGTCGGCAACGCGGTCGCGCGCAACCGGATGAAACGCCGGTTCCGCGAATTGGCGCGCGCGGTGCTGCCCGACAACGGGCAACCCGGCGCCGACCATGTCCTGATCGGGCGCCCTTCGGGAATCGAACGCGATTTCGCCGCGCTCCAGGCCGAACTGGCCAAGGCGCTGGCCAAGGTTCAGCGCCGATGATCGCCCGCCTGCTCATCCTGATCGCGCGCGGGTGGCAGGTGGGGCCGTCGGTCATCCTGCCGCCATCGTGCCGATACAGCCCGAGTTGTTCGGCCTATGCAATCGAGGCGCTTCGCCGCTATGGCGCGATGAAGGGCGGCTGGCTGGCCGCCCGGCGCATCGCGCGCTGTCACCCATGGGGCGGGCATGGCTATGATCCGGTGCCCTAAGGCCGATTTTCGGGGAATCACGTGAAGGACGACCAGAAGAATTTCATCATCTTCGCGGTGATCGCGGCGCTGCTGCTGGTCGCGTGGCCGATGGTGGCGAACCGTTTCTTCCCGACCAATCCGCCGGTCACCAAGATCGAGGGCGGCAAGACCAAGGTCGTCGCTACACCCGGAGCCGATCCCGCCGCCGACGGCGCGACCGCGCTGCGCGACCGCAACACCGTGCTGGCGACGACCCAGCGCGTGCGGATCGACAGCCCGACGGTGAGCGGATCGCTGAACCTGACCGGCGCGCGGATCGACGATCTCGTCCTCAAGAATTACCAGGAGACGATCGCGAAGAACGCGCCGCCGGTGCGGCTGCTGTCGCCGGCCGGGGCGCCCGACGCCTATTTCGCCGGCTTCGGCTGGCGCGGCAGCGCCGGGCTGACGGTGCCTGACGCCAACACGGTGTGGCGCGCGTCGGGCGAGCTGCTCGCCCCCGGTAAGCCGGTCACGCTGGAAGCCGACAACGGCCAGGGGCAGCGGTTCCGCATCGACCTGTCGATCGACGACCAATATATGTTCACCGCGAAACAGTCGGTGATCAACGGCGGCGCGGGCACGATCGCCGTGACGCCGTACGGCTACCTCAGCCGCCGTACCAAATCGACCGACATCGACCAGTGGGTCGCGCACGTCGGCCCGATGGCGGTGCGCGACAGCAGCGCCGACTATGTCAACTACGGCGACGTCGACAAGGCGCCGTCATCCTATTCCACCACCGGCGGCTGGGCGGGCTTTACCGACCATTACTGGTTGACCGCGCTGGTGCCCGACCAGAAGGCGCCGGTCGACATCCAGCTGCGCGCCGCGCCCGCCGGCGGCTATCAGGCCGATTTCGCGCTGCGCGATTCGACCGACGTCGCGCCGGGCAAGGCGATCACCCAGACATCGCAGCTGTTCGCCGGCGCCAAGGAGGTCAAGGTCCTCGAAAGCTATGAGCGCGCCGGCGTCGACGAGTTCGACAAGGCGATCGACTGGGGCTGGTTCGGGATGATCGAGAAGCCGATCTTCTATTATCTCGACTGGCTGTTCCACGCGGTCGGCAATTTCGGCGTCGCGATCATCCTGCTGACCTTCACCATCCGTGGCCTGCTGTTCCCGATCGCGCAGCGCCAGTTCCGCTCGATGGCGCAGATGCGCGCGGTGCAGCCCAAGATGAAGGCGCTGCAGGAACGCCACAAGGACGACAAGCCGCGCCTCCAGCAGGAGATGATGAAGCTCTACAAGGAGGAGAAGGTCAATCCGCTGGCGGGTTGCGCCCCCACCCTGCTCCAGATCCCGATCATGTTCGCGCTGTACAAGGTGCTGATCCTGACGATCGAGATGCGCCACCAGCCGTTCGTCGGCTGGATCAAGGATCTGTCGGCGCCCGATCCGCTGACCCCGGTCAACCTGTTCGGCCTGCTGGCGTTCACCCCGCCGCATTTCCTGGCGATCGGCGTGGTGCCGATCCTGCTGGGCATATCGATGTTCTTCCAGTTCAAGCTCAACCCCGCGCCGATGGACGAGATCCAGAAGCAGGTGTTCGCGATCATGCCGTGGATGCTGATGTTCATGATGGCGCCGTTCGCGGTCGGGCTTCAGGTCTACTGGATCACCTCGAACTGCCTGACGATGCTCCAGCAATGGTTCCTCTACCGTCAGCATCCGGCGCTCAAGACGGCGCCGGCCAAGTGAGCGACGCGCCGCCCGACACGACGGATGCGTTCGATCCCGAACGGATCGAGGCGGCGCGCAAGGTCTTTGCCGGGCCGATCGCGTTCCTGAAATCGGCGCCGGCGCTCCAGCACCTGCCCGACGGCAGCGTGCCCGAGGTCGCCTTTGCCGGGCGGTCGAACGTCGGCAAGTCGTCGCTGATCAACGCGTTGACCAATCGCAACGCCCTGGCCCGCACGTCGAACACGCCGGGGCGGACGCAGGAGCTGAACTTCTTCGACGTCGGCGAGCCGCTCAAGTTCCGGCTGGTCGACATGCCGGGCTATGGCTTTGCCGAGGCGCCGAAGGACGTGGTCAAGAAGTGGCGGTTCCTGGTCAACGACTTCCTGCGCGGACGGACGGTGTTGAAGCGCGCGCTGGTGCTGATCGATTCGCGCCACGGCATCAAGCCGGTCGACCGTGAGGTGATGGACATGCTCGACGCGGCGGCGGTCAGCTATCGGCTGATCCTGACCAAGGCCGACAAGATCAAGGCGACCGAACTGACCGCGGTCACCCAGCGCACCGCCGAAGAGGTCCGCAAGCGGCCCGCCGCACACCCCGACATCATCCCGACGTCGAGCGAAAAGGGCATGGGGCTGCCCGAACTGCGCGCCGCGGTGATCGAGGCGCTCGGGTGAGCACCGCCCCGCCGGCACGACTGGCGGGACTGGACGTGTTTCGCGGCCTGGCGGTCGCCGGAATGATCGTCGTCAACAATCCCGGTTCCGGCGACCATATCTGGTGGCCGCTCGATCACGCCGCATGGCACGGCTTTACCCCGACCGACCTCGTCTTCCCCGCGTTCCTGTTCGCGATGGGCGCGGCGCTGGGCCTGTCCTACCCGCGCGCGCTGGACGGCGATGCGCGGCGGGTGATGTGGCGGCGGATCGCGTTCCGCTCGCTGGCGCTGATCGCGCTGGGGATCGGATTCGGCGTGCTGGCCCGACTGACCTTCGAAAATCTGCGGCTGTTCGGCGTGCTCCAGCGGATCGGGCTGTGTTACGCGCTCGCCGCGGCGCTGGCGCTGGTCACCGCGCGGCGCGGTGCCGACGGCCGCTTCGCGCTCGACGCCCGCATCATCGGCGGCGCCGCGCTGGGCGCGCTGCTGGTCTATGCCGCGCTGCTGCTGGCGGTGCCGGTGCCCGGCCACGGCGCGGGGGTGCTGACGCCCGCGGGCAACATCGCCGGCTATGTCGACCGCACGCTGTTCACCACCGCGCATATCTGGCGCTGGGGCACCGACGCCGCCGGCAACATCGTCTATGATCCCGAAGGGCTGCTCTCGACCCTGCCCGCGCTGGCCAACGTGCTGTTCGGGGTACTGGCGGCGATGCTGTGGCGGCGCTCGCCCGAACGGGCGCCGCGCTGGATCGCGCTGGGCGGCGTGGCGCTGATCGTCGCCGCGCTCGCGCTCGTCCCGGCGTTGCCGGTCAACAAGCGGATCTGGACGCCCAGCTTCGCGCTGCTGACCTCGGGACTGTCGGCGGTGCTGCTGGTCGGCTGCACGCTGATCGTCCGCG
>NZ_DATMGG010000104.1:0-5897 GCF_035555815.1 Sphingomonas sp. | reverse complement strand
CGCCGATGTCGAACACCAGCGCGGGGCCTTCCCCCGGCTCGATCAGCGCGTGGCAGCCGAGCACGGCGAGTCGCGCCCCTTCCTCGGCGGAGATGATGTCGAGCAGGATGCCGGTTTCGGCGTGGGCGCGGCGGATGAATTCCGATCCGTTGAGCGCGCGGCGACAGGCCTCGGTCGCCACCGAACGCGCCAGCGCGACGTCGCGGCGGCGCAGTTTGTCGGCGCAGATGCGTAGCGCGGCGATGGTGCGGTCGATCGCGTCGTCCGAAAGCCGCCCGGTCGCCGCCAGCCCTTCGCCCAGCCGCACGATGCGGCTGAACGCATCGACCACGGCAAAGCCGGGCCCCTGCGGCCGCGCGATCAGCAGGCGGCAATTGTTGGTGCCCAGATCAAGCGCGGCATAGTGTCGCGCATGCGGCCAGCGCCCGCGCGCCGGACTTTCTGGTGCCGGGCGCGGCGCATCCGGGCGCCGCGCGGTCGGCATGTTGGCGGGTCGATCCCCCACGTGCCGTTGTACTCGCTTCTTATGTTCTCGTCCGTCACGGCGCGGGAAGCGCCGCTCGGTGCCTGGGACGACAGCTAGCGAAGCCGCGCGGAAACGACAAGCGCGACGACGGTTGAAGCGTTGACAGCACGCCGTCGCCGCCCTAATTGGCCCGTCCGATTGCCCTGTCGTCTAGTGGTAAGACTACGGACTCTGACTCCGTCAACCGAGGTTCGAATCCTCGCGGGGCATCCATTTTTTGAGCAGGATGCCGATTGGCAACCTCGCTAAGCCATCGCGCCGCACGTCGCGACGAGCTTTTGCCGAAGCCAGCGATGGCCTGGATCAGCGTCGAGCCGCGGATGCCACATGGCGCTGATCGCGAGTTCGGGTGTCGCGACGGGCAGATCGAAGCTCTGCACGCCCTTCCCCGTCACCCGCTCATCGCGAAAGCATGATAGCGGGGCGAGCGCGATCAGATCGGACTGGCGAGCGATGCCGAGCGCATCCACGAATCCAGGCACCACGGCCATGATCCTGCGCCGCAAGCCAAGCTCTAGCAGCGCATCGTCCACCGGCCCCGTCCAGGCGCCCCGGCGCGAGGCGACAACGTGTCCACAATCCGCGTAACGCTCCGGCGTGATCGATCCCGCCAACAGCGGATGACCCGTGCGCGCCGCCCCGACGAAGCGGTCGCGGAAGATGAGCCGGCTGCGCATTTCCGGCGCGGAGGTGCCCGCCGTCCCGATCTCCAGGTCGATTGTTCCGTCGCGCAACGGGGTCGCCGCCTTGTCAGGTTTGGGGACGAAGCGGAGCTTAACCTGGGGCGCCGCTTCGGCGATGGCGACCACGATGGCGGGGCGAACAACGCCATGAACCCCTCGTTCGCGCGAATCGTGAAAGTCCGTTGCAGCGACTCCGGGTCGATACTGTCCACAGCCGGCGACAGCACTGCCCGTGCTTCCTGTGCGATGGCATGGACGCGGCCGGCCAGTCGCTCGGCATAGGGTGTCGGTACGAGCGACCGCCCCGCCTGCACGAGAAGAGGGTCGCCGGTCGCCGCACGGAGCCGGGTCAGCGTCCGGCTCATCGCGGACACGCTGAGCCCCATGCGCTTGGCGGCAGCCGTGACGCTGCGCTCGTCAAGCAGCATGTCGAGCGCGGTGAGCAGGTTCAGGTCGATGGCGGCCACGAAGGACAGCATAATCCCGGTCCTGCCATGGCGTCATGCGCAATCGTCGTTTGCATCCCGCGCGTCTGGCGCCGCGCCTTCGTTCCATCCACATCGGGAGAACCACACAATGGAGTCCCGCCATGGCCGAGTTTCCGGATCACCGAACCCCAACCATATTGCTCGTCGGAGCGTCACGCGGCCTTGGGCTGGCGATGGCGGCCGAGTTCGTGAAACGGAACTGGCACGTCACCGGCACGGTGCGCGGCGACAAAAGGACGGAGCTGCACGACCTTGCCGACGCCCACCCGGGCCAGGTCACGATCGAGCAGCTCGACCTCACCGATTCCGACCAGATCGCCGCACTCCGCGACAAGCTGTCGGGCCGCACCCACGACATGCTCTTCATCAACGGCGGCACAGCGAACCACGATCAGTCCGAGACGATCGCGGAAACCTCGACCGATGAGTTCGTGCGGGTCATGCTGACCAACGCGCTCGGCGTGATGCGGACCGTCGAAGGTTTGCAATCGCTGGTGCGCCCCGCCGGCCTGATCGGTGTCATGTCGTCCGGCCAGGGCAGCATCTCAGACAACGAGAAGGGTGGCCATGAAGTGTACCGGGGTAGCAAGGCCGCGCTAAACCAGTACATGCGCAGCTATGCCGCGCGGCAGACCGATCCGCGGCGCCCGCTGGTGCTGATGGCGCCAGGCTGGATACGGACCGATCTGGGCGGGCCGCAGGCGACTTTCAGCATTGAAGAGACCATCCCGCAACTGGTCGAGACGCTGATCGCGCAGCAGGGCACGCCGGGCCTGCGCTTCATCGACCGGCAGGGCCAGACCGTGCCGTGGTGATCCGCAAACATTGAAGGAATGGGCACGGAAACGCACCCAAGGCTCGGCATCAGGCGGGCCGGCGGCGATCCGGGTCGACCAGGACAGCGAGTTCGCTCCGGAGACGAAAATCCGCGGGCGTGGGCAAGCAGGTGGAACTGGTCGTCCCTCGGCAGGAGAGCGTCGCAGCGACCGACCGGAACATGCCGCTCATCAAGCTCGTCACCCAAGCCATGGCCGCGCGGCAGCTGCTGTCCGAACACCAGTCACGCGACTTCGGAGATCTGGCCAACGCGATTGGCTATGGCCGCTGCCGTGCCGCGGCTCTGCTTCGCATCGGCCATCTCGCGCCGGACATCATCGCCGCGATCCCGACCGTACGGCAGCCTGCCGGCCTGACGCGGGACAAGCCGAAGCGCTGGCCCGCGCTGGCGCTACCTGCAAGCTACGGAAAAGGCACGACCAACTCCGCGTCCGGTCGGTCTTGCGGTGTCAGGGGACGGTCGGGAGAAGAATGGTGCCCAGGGACGGGATCGAACCGCCGACACTGCGATTTTCAGTCGCATGCTCTACCAACTGAGCTACCTGGGCATCCGCGGCTCGCCGCGAAGGAACGCCGCCTTTAGTCGCGGCTTTCGGGGCTGTCTACCCCCGGATCGGCGGGCGGGCCGGGGATGCGATATCCATCGCCCAGCCAGTTGAGCAGATCGCGGTCGCGGCAGCCCTGGCTACAGAACGGGGCGAACGGCGGCTGGGCCGGCGTTTGGCATAGCGGGCACAGGTTACGCGAATTGGGCTTGGACATGGCCGCCGGAGATGGTGAGCGCGGCGTCGTCGCGCAAGATGATTCGCGTGCCGGTGCGCCGCTCCAGTTCAGCGATCCACGACGGCGTCAGCGTGGCGATCACCGTCGGGTGCGCGGTCAGCGTCCGCGCGCCGGCGCCGCCCACCCGTTCCGCCCGGCGCAGCAATGCGCGCGCCTGCGCCTGCGCCGGCTCCATCGCGTGGATTTCGGACAGCGACCGCCGGGTGCGCCGTCGCACGATCTGGATGAAGCCGAAGCCGTTGACCGCCGTCCGCTCAAACGGCTGGGGAAGAGCCGCGTCGATCGCGGCGGCGGCGGCATGGCGCGCCGCCTTGTCGCCCGCGCCGGGCAGGTCGATGCCGATCGATCCGGCGATGTCGAGCCGCCGGATCGCCTCCGCCGCGGCGCGCGCGCCAGCCACCGCCAGCGCGGACGGAGCCAGCGTGCCGTCGACGTCGATCAAGGTCATCGCCGGGGTCAGCGCGATGTGGAGTTCGCCGCCGGGAAACGCCACCACGCCCGTCGCCGCCTCCTCCAGCAGTTCGGACCATCCCGCCTCCTCGAACAGGTCGCGGTCGGTCGGGCGCAGCGTGCGCCCCGCCGGCAGCGCCCCGGCGACCGGATCGGCATCGCTCGGGCGGGCACGGGCGCGCTTGGGCTTGCCCGGCTCGGCGATCGCCGGGCGGACGATCTCGACGCGGGCCAGCGCGCCCTGCGTCACGCCGGCGGGCAACGGCGTCACCAACGCCTCCTGTCCGTCCCACGCGACAATGCCCTGGTTGCGCTCCGGGATGCGCGCGATCAGCCGCGCGTCGATCACGGTGCCGGCGATCAGTTCGCCCTCGGGCACGATCCGCGCCTCGACGATGCGCCCGTCCGCGACCAGCACGGCGCGGGTCTCGCCGATGCCGGCCTCGACCAGCCACTCAGCCAAGCGGGGGTTCCTGTGGGTCGTCAGGCGCAATCAGTGCCAGGCCGCTGGCGATCAGCAACGCGCGCGTCTCGTACACTGGCAGGCCGACCACGCCCGAGTGGCTGCCCGACAGAAAGCGGACGAACGCCTCCGCGCGGCCCTGGATCGCGTAACCGCCCGCCTTGCCCATTCCCTCGCCCGATTGGACGTACCAGTCGACCTCGGCATCGCTCAGCCGCTTGAACGCGACGACGGTGTCGGTCACGCGCGTGCGGGCGCGGCCGTCGCGGTCGATCACGCAAACGGCGGAGATACAGACATGACGTCGCCCGGACAGCAGGCCAAGCATCCGCCGCCAGTCGGCCTCGTCCGCGGGTTTCTCCAGGATGCGGCGGCCGACCGCGACGGTGGTGTCGCCCGCCAGCACGATCTCGTCCGGGGCGCGCTCCACCGCGCGCGCCTTGGCCTCCGCCAGACGCAGCACATAGCGCCTGGGCAGTTCACCCTTTTCCGGCGTCTCGTCGATGTCGGGGGCTGCCAACCGGGCCGGGGTGACACCCAGCCGAGCGAGCAGTTCGAGCCGGCGCGGTGAGGTCGAGGCGAGGACGAGCCTGGGGGCGAGCGCGGGCGTCGCGCCCGGAATGGCGATCAGCCCTGCGGGCCGGGGCCGCCGCGACCCGGCATGAAGCGATAGGTGATCCGGCCCTTGGTCAGGTCATAGGGGGTCAGCTCGACCAGCACTTCGTCGCCGACAAGCACGCGGATACGGTTCTTGCGCATCTTGCCGGCGGTGTGGCCCAGGATCTCATGATCGTTCTCCAGCCGCACGCGGAACATCGCATTCGGCAAAAGCTCGACCACCTGGCCGCGCATCTCGAGCAGTTCTTCCTTGGCCAAACAAAACCTCTTGGGTGCAATAGGGTGGCGCCCCTTACTCCCACAGCGCGAAAAAGGAAAGCGCCGGGCGCCATTCGCCCGCGACGGGCCACTGTTCGCGATCGGACAGCCACCGTCCGATTTCGTTAAGCCGGGCCCGCAAATTGGTGGTCGGGAATGCCAATGATTGGCGAATTTCGCATTTCTGCCGATGGGCGATTTTCGTAAGATATTGAAAAAGATGGGTCACATGTGTTTGGCACGGCTAATGCACTTGTCTGGATACGGGCATGAGCCCGAGCGTTCAGAGGAGAATACCATGTCTGTTTCGTTCCGCCCGATCGGCACCGCCCTCGCCGCCGGCATCGCCGCCGCGCTGTGCATCACCGCTGCCGCCGCCCCCGCGATGGCCGCCGATGGCCAAGCCGCGACCGCCAAGGCCGAGAAGGACAACAAGATCTGCATCACCGCCCGCGACGGCCAGGCTGCCTCGACCGGCACGGTGCTGAAGCGCCAGGTGTGCAAGACCCGCGACCAGTGGGCAGCGCAGGGCGTCAAGTTCAGCTCGCGCACGGCGAGTGAGGGCGGTCAGGTCGCCGCCCGCTGACGCCTCGCTCAGCGTTCCGCCCGGCCGATCATGGCCGGGCGGGACGTCGCGTCGGCCAGCACGCCCCTCCCCGGCCACGAAAAAGCCCGCCCGGATCGCTCCGGACGGGCTTTTCGCTGCGTGATCGCGATCGGATCAGCCGGCGGCGTGGCCCGCCGCCAGCGCCGCGAGCAACAGCAGCGCGACGATATTGGTGATCTTGATC
>NZ_DATMGG010000103.1:0-10184 GCF_035555815.1 Sphingomonas sp. | reverse complement strand
CGCCGATCTCATCATCGTTCCACACCCGGATCGCGCCCCAGCTCATCCGGTCGGGATCGTAATAATCGGCGAAGCTGAAGTGATGGCGGGCGTTGAGCCAACCGTGATCGGCGTGGCCCAGGCTGGCGAACGGACGCCGCTCGACGCGGCTGTTGGTCATGGTGGTCATCGGGTGTCTCCCTTGGTTGCCGCCAAAATAGGGGGCGCCATGATCGCGTAAATGGAAACGTTGGAAACGGATTGTTTCTGAGTTAGAAGGTGCGGATGCGACTTCCCGATTTCGAGGCCTGGGCCATCTTCGCGTGCGTGGTCGAACATCGCTCGTTCAGCGGCGCGGCGGAGGCGATCGGCCTGAGCAAGGCCACCGTGTCAAAGGCGATCACCCGGCTGGAGACCGCGCTGGGCACCGCGTTGTTCCACCGCACCTCGCGCCGGCTGTCGTTGACCGAGAGCGGAAAGGCGCTGGCCGAGCGCGCGCACCGCATCCTGGCCGAGGCGCAGGCGGCGGAGGAGATCGCCCGCGATGCCGCCACCGCCCCCGCCGGGCTGGTCCGCGTCGCTGCGCCGGTGACGTTCGGCACGCGCTTCGTCGGCCGCGCGGTCGCCGACTTCCTCACCGCGCATCCCGGGATCGAGATCGACCTGCGGCTGTCCGACGCCAAGGTCGATATCGTCGCCGAGGGGTTCGATATCGCGCTGCGCATCGCCGAACTGCCCGACAGTTCGCTGCGCGCGCGGCGGCTGGCGCCGGTCGCGGGGCGGATCGTCGCCGCCCCGTCCTATCTGGCGGCGCGCGGCACGCCGCGCCACCCGGCCGACCTCGGCGAACATGCCTGCCTGCGCTATGCCAACCTGCCCGGCGCATGGCATTTCAAGAAGGCCGACGGCGAGGAAGCGGCGGTGCGCCCCAGTGGCCCGCTGATCACCGACAACGGCGACGTGATGCTGCCGACGCTGCGCGCCGGACTGGGCATCGCGCGGCTGCCCGACTTCATCGTCGATGAGGATCTGGCGGCGGGCACGCTGGTCGAGATCCTGCCCGAATGGGCGACGCTGGGCATCGCGCTGCACCTGCTGACCCCGCCGGGATCGTTAAGACCGGCCCGGGTGGAGGCGCTGATCGCGCACTTCGCCACCACCTTCAAGACGCTGTGCACCGCACCGCACAATATGGCGCGACTCGCGGAGTCAGGCCGGTTAGGAAGAAATTAACCTTTTGCCTTCAGACCTGCTTAGGTTAATACTTCGCCTTAATGAGCAGCGGCCGGGGGTGGCCGTCTGTCGTCCGGGCAAGGGGACCAACGGATGCGCGTGCTGCTGATCGAAGACGAGCCGTCGACCGCCAAGGCGATCGAGCTGATGCTCACGACAGAGGGCTTCAACGTCTATACGACCGACCTGGGCGAGGAAGGCCTCGATCTGGCGAAGCTGTATGATTACGACATCATCCTGCTCGACCTGAACCTGCCCGACATGCACGGCTACGACGTGCTGAAGAAGGTCCGCGTCGCCCGCGTGCAGACGCCGGTGCTGATCCTGTCGGGCATCAACGAGATGGACAGCAAGGTGCGCTCGTTCGGCTTCGGCGCCGACGACTATGTCACCAAGCCGTTCCACCGCGAGGAGCTGGTGGCGCGCATCCATGCCGTCGTCCGCCGATCGAAGGGCCATTCGCAGTCGGTGATCAAGACCGGCAAGCTGGCGGTCAATCTGGACGCCAAGACCGTCGAGGTCGACGGCGCCCGCGTTCACCTGACCGGCAAGGAATATGCGATGCTGGAGCTGCTGTCGCTCCGCAAGGGCACGACGCTGACCAAGGAAATGTTCCTCAACCACCTCTATGGCGGGATGGACGAGCCCGAACTGAAGATCATCGACGTGTTCATCTGCAAGCTGCGCAAGAAGCTGAGCATGGCGACCGACGGCGAGAATTACATCGAGACGGTGTGGGGCCGCGGCTATGTGCTGCGCGATCCCGACGAGCAGATTGTCGAGGAACCGGTCGTCCAGGTCGCCTGACGATCGACCGATCCGGCGATCCATCCGGTCACCCGACCACCAAAAGGCCGCGGCATCCATCGGACGCCGCGGCCTTTTTGTTTCGGGAGGAATGGCAGCGGCGGGGAGCATCCCGGGGCGGATCGCCATCCAAGCGGTAGAAGTCCATCCCGATGAAGGCCGGGACTCAGAGCGGCAAGCGGCGGCCAGGATCGCGGATCAAGTGGTACGACACCAAAAAGGCGTGCATCGATCTCCGATATTCGTGAATGTCGATCCGCCCTCGCCCCTGCCCGTCCTGCGATCGATCGCAACAGTCATTGCGAGCCTGGCGAAGTCGCGAGAGGCAATCCAGCGCCGCCCGAGTGCGCGCGGCCTCGCCTCTCGCAACGATGGTAGGATTCGAGCGTCCGCACCGGAACGCGTGCCGGCCGCACGGATCGTGTCCGGTAGCGCGGTTCAGCCCGGCCGGTCGGTTTCCGCCGCCCAGCGCGCCAGCGTCTCGAGCGGGAGCGGCAGGTCGAACGCGACCCCGGCGTAGCTTTCATCGCGCCAGCGAACGGTGCCGGAGACCGGCGGCAGGCCGGCGATGCGGAAAACCAGCTTCTGGTCGATCGCGGTGCTCTCGATCGCGCGGAACTTGAGCCCGCCTTGCGAGATGTCGCACACCTGCACCGGATAGACGCGGACGCCGCTGCGCATCATCGCCGGCATTCCCACCGCGAGGCGCGGCGCGCGCGGATCGAACTGACCGGCGACGTCGCCCTCACCCGCCAGGAACGCGACGATGTCGATCTTGTCCTCGAACTCCACCCCGGCGGTATCGCCCCGCGTCCAGCGGACCTCCCCTTCCAGCTGGCGGCCGGACTTGAATTCGACGACGACATGCTCGCCGACCTGCGCGGCTGAATAGAAATGGGCCATGACCCCGCCCGAGGAGATGTTGCGGATCACGCAAAGCTCATCGCCATGCGCACGCACCACGCGGGCGACCCGCAACACGGTGACATGGCGCCGATCGCCACGACGCTCCGCCGCCGCCGGATTGCCAGCAGCCGGGCCGTCGCCAATGCCGTCCTTCTCGTTCTCGAACACGGCTCAATACCCATGCGCGTCGTTGCCGCACGTCGGAGGCACATCGCCCCCGCTCCCCCGCACAGCATCGCCCGCCGATCTTCGCCCGGAAAGCTTAACGACTGGTATTCCGCGTACCGGTCACGCCGAGATATTCCCTCAATCCACTGAATAACAACGGAATATAAAAGATACCAGGTCGCACCGTTATTTGCGTTCCCACACCTTTTCACCCCCCACCCAGGTTTCGAGCACGCGCGTCTGACCCAGATCGGCGGGGGTGGCGAGCGTGGGGTCGCGATCGACGATGATGAAGTCGGCGCGCAGCCCCGGCGCGAGCGTGCCGAAGCGATCGTCGGCGAAGCCGGCATAGGCGGCGTCGCTGGTGAAGGCTTTCCACGCCGCCTCACGGCTGACCTTCTCCTCCGGGCGCCAGCCGCCCGGCGGCTGACCCTGCGCGTCCTCCCGCGTGATCGCCACCGCCCAGCCGACGAAGGGGTTGGGATTTTCGACCGGATAGTCCGATCCGAACGCCAACCGCGTTCCCAGCTTCTCCATCGTCGCCCAGGCATAGGCGCCGCCCAGCCGCGCCGGCCCCAGCCGCGCCTCCGCCATCCGCCAGTCGCTCGATTCATGCACCGGCTGCATCGACGCGATGATGCCGTGCTGGCCGAACTTGGCGATATCGGCGGGATCGACGATCTGGGCGTGCTCGACGCGCCAGCGCCGATCGCCCTTGTACGTCGCCGACAATTCCTCGATCGCGTCGAGCACCTGGAGGTTGGCGTGATCGCCAATCGCATGGACCGCGATCTGGAACCCGTCCATCGCACCACGGCTCATCAGGTTGAGCAACTGGTCGTCCTTCAGGAACCCCAGCCCGCTGTTGCCGGGCGCGTCGGCATACGGCGCCTTCAGCCATGCCCCGCGCGAACCGAGCGCGCCATCGGAATAGAGCTTGATCCCGCCCATCCGCAGCCGATCGCCGTACAGCCACGGCGTCGGGCCGGTGCCGCCGACCTTCAGCGCGGTCTCGACGCCGCCGCCATAGGCCATGATCCGCACGCGCAGATAGCCGCCATCGCCCATGCGGCGATAGACCAGCCAGTCGTCGACGCTGGTGCCCATGTCGGCGGTGGCGGTGATGCCCAGGCTGAGCAACTGTTCCTGCGCCTTGAGAAAGGCGACGTTGCGGTCGATCGGAGTCGGCGGCGGCAGCTTCGCCTCGATCAGCGCCATCGCCGCGTCGACGAACACGCCCGACGGCTGGCCGTTCGCCAGCCGTTCGATGCGGCCGCCGGGTGGATCGGCGGTCTTGGCGGTGATCCCCGCCGCGCGCATCGCCGCGCCGTTGGCCCAGCCGGCATGGCCGTCGGCGCGCTGGAGCCAGACCGGCTTGTCGGCGACCACCGCGTCGAGTTCCGCCGCGGTCGGAAAGCGGCCGAGCTGCCACACCTCCTGGTTCCATCCGCCGCCGATCAGCCACGCGCGGGTGGTGTTGGCGGCGGCATAGGCACGCAGCCGATCGAGCGCCCCGGCCAGCGACGTCGTCTCGAACAGGTCGAGCGACATCGCGCGGAAGCCCAGGTCCATGACATGGCCGTGCGCGTCGATCATGCCGGGGATGGCGACGCGCCCCTTCATGTCGGCGCGCCAGTCGAGCTTGTCGGGGCGCTTGTCGAACTTCTGCAGCAGCCGCACCACCTTTCCATCCGGCGAGACGAGGATTCCGGTGAAGCGGATCTGGTGCCCGTCCTTGTCGAGCGCGACGCCGTCGACATTGTCGATCAGCGCGTCGGCGTGAGCGGGCGCGGCGACGGCGATCGACAGGGCGATCGCGGCGATCGCCGACACGCCCAGCCGGTGGATGGCGAACATTGCGGAGCCGATGGATATCTGCATGCGTTCAGGCATATTGTCCGCACGACGATTTGGCGAGAGTTGGTTGATGATGCGACGCATGAAGCTCGCGGTGCTGGCCGCGTTCGGTGGATTGACCGCCTGTGGCGGCGCGACGGACGCGCCCGCCGGCAACACGGTCGCCGCGCCGGCCGGCGAACCCACCGTCGCCAACGCCGTTCCCCCGACGCCGGAGGCTCCGGCCGCCGCGGCGAGCAAAACCGAGATCAAGACCGACGACTTCAGCTTCGCCTACAGCTATCCGGCCGCCGCCGCCGCGATCGGCCCGTTGCGCGCATGGTTAGACAAGGACCGCGACACGCTGCGCGCCGTGCTGGTCAAGGACACCGCCGATGCGCGGCGCGAGGCCAAGGCGGGCGATTTCCCCTATCGCGCCTATGACAGCAGCGTCGAATGGAAGACGGTGACTGACACCCCGCGCCTGTTGAGCCTGTCGGCACAGACCTATGCTTATACCGGCGGCGCGCATGGGATGCCGGGTTACGCGGCGATGGTGTGGGACAAGGTGGCGGGGCAGCGGCTCGACCCGGTCGCGCTGTTCACGTCGAAGGAGGCGATCCAGACGGCGCTGGGCGCGGGATTCTGCGACCGGCTCGACACCGAACGCGCCAAGCGGCGCGGCGAGCCGGTGAAGCGGGGCAAAGGCGACGACGATCCGTTCAACGACTGTCCGAAGGTGGAGGAGGCGACGCTGATCCTCGGCTCCACCGACCGCGCCGCAATCAACCGCATCGGCCTGCTGGTCGGCCCCTATGTCGCCGGCCCCTATGCCGAGGGGTCTTTCGACCTGACGCTGCCGGTGACGCCGGCGGTGCTGGCGGCGGTCAAGCCGGAATACCGCGACGCCTTCGCCGCGCGGTAGGCCGACGGCCGGAGCGGTTTCCCGACCGCGCTAGCCGCGATCCCGCCGCACGATCCGCCGCACCAGCGCGCTGGTATCCTGTCGCCCGCCGCCCAGCGCCTGCACCTCGGCATAGAATTGGTCGACCAGCGCGGTTACCGGCAGCAGCGCGCCATTGCCCTTGGCCTCGTCGAGCGCCAGGCCGAGATCCTTGCGCATCCAGTCGATCGCGAAGCCGAAGTCGAAGCTGTCCTCGCCCATCGTCTTCCAGCGGTTGACCATCTGCCAGCTCTGCGCGGCGCCGCCCGACACCGCCTCGAACACGCGGTCGAGGTCGAGGTCCGCCGCCTGGGCGAAGCGCAGCGCCTCGCTCAGCCCGCCGAGCACCCCGGCGATGGCGATCTGGTTGACCATCTTGGTGGTCTGGCCCGCGCCGGCCGCGCCGACATGGACGATGCGCGCGGCATAGGCATCGATCACCGGCCGCGCCGCGTCCATCGCCGGATCGGTGCCGCCGCACATGATCGACAGCGCGCCGTTCTCCGCGCCGGCCTGCCCGCCGGAGACCGGCGCGTCGATCACCAGCAGCCCGCGCGCCTCCCCTTCCGCCGCCAGCCGCCGCGCGATCGCGGCGGATACGGTGGTGTGGTCGACGAACAGCGCGCCCGCCGCCATCGCGGCAAAGGCGCCGTCGGGGCCGAGCGTCACCTCCTCCAGATCGGAATCGCGCCCGACGCAGCTGATCACCACCGCCTTGCCCGCCGCCGCCTGCGCGGGGGTGTCGGCCAGCGCGCCGCCGTGCGCGGCCACCCATGCCTCGGCCCTGGCGCGGGTGCGGTTGTAGACGGTGACGTTGTGCCCGGCGGCGGCGAGGTGGCGGGCCATCGGCGCGCCCATCACGCCCAGCCCGAGATATGCGATGTCGACCATGCCGCCCGCATAAGCGGCATTCCCCCCCGGCGCCAGATGGTCTAGGCGGCTGCGATGCCTACCCGTCCCGCCCGCATCGAACAGCCCCTGCCCGTCACGATCGAGGATGTCCGCGCCGCGGCGGAACGGATTAGCGGCGCGGTTGTGCGCACCCCCACGCTGCACAGCAAGACCTTGAGCGACCTGACCGGCGCGACCGTCTACCTGAAGTTCGAGAACCTCCAGTTCACCGCCGCCTACAAGGAGCGCGGCGCGCTCAACACGCTGCTCCAGCTCGACGAGGCGGCGCGGGCCAAGGGCGTGATCGCCGCATCGGCCGGAAACCACGCGCAGGGCCTGGCCTATCACGGCGCGCGGCTGGGCGTCCCGGTCACCATCGTCATGCCCAAGCCGACACCGACGGTGAAGGTGGCGCAGACCGAAAGCCATGGCGCGCGGATCGTGCTGCATGGCGAGACGTTCGACGACGCCTATGCCCACGCGCGCAAGCTGGAGCGCGAGGAGGACCTGACCTTCGTCCACCCGTTCGACGACGCCCGCATCATCGCCGGCCAGGGCACCGTCGCGCTCGAGATGCTCGAGGACGCGCCCGAAATCGACACGATGATCGTGCCGATCGGCGGCGGCGGCCTGATCTCGGGCATGTCGGTGGCGGCGCGCGGCGGCACCCGCGAAGTCCAGATGATCGGCGTCGAGGCCGAATTGTACCCGTCGATGTACAACCGCCTGCACGGCACGCGGCTGGCGTGCGGCGGCGATACGCTGGCCGAAGGGATCGCGGTCAAGGAACCGGGCGAACTGACCGCGCAGTTCGTCGAAGCGCTGGTCGACGACGTGCTGCTGGTCAACGAACGCCGGCTGGAGGAAGCACTCAGCCTGCTGCTCCAGATCGAGAAGACCGTGGTCGAGGGTGCCGGTGCCGCCGGGCTGGCGGCGCTGCTCGCGTTCGGCAGCCGCTTTCGCGGGCGTACGATCGGCATCGTGCTGTGCGGCGGCAACATCGACACGCGGCTGCTCGCCAACGTGCTGCTGCGCGATCTCGCCCGATCGGGCCGCCTCGCCCGCCTGCGCATCCGGTTGCAGGACCGGCCCGGCGCGCTGTTCCATGTCGCGCGCATCTTCGACCAGGAAGGCGTCAACATCATCGAGGTCTACCACCAGCGCGTGTTCACGTCGCTGCCCGCCAAGGGGCTGGTGACCGACATCGAGTGCGAGACGCGCGACCGCGCCCACCTCGACCGGCTGATCGCCGCGCTGCGGCTGGCGCATTACGAAGTGAGCCTGGTCGAACTGGCGTAGGGTAAACGCGGCCCCACCCACCGGCTTTCCGCCGACCCGAATCGAAACCGCGACGAAGCGAGTCCATCGACTCTATCCGCAGAATCCCGATTCTGTCACACTATGTGCGCGTGACGTTCCGTTCGCGCGCTTCATCGATATCGGACCGGCATTAACCCTCTTTTGTGGTAAAGCGGCTTTTCATCACGAATCCAGCGTATCATAGTGGCCCCGAACGACGCATTCGCACGTCGATCAAGGGGTTGGACGGTGACCGCACCTTTTCGTTTTCCACGTTTCTTCGTGACCGCGCCGTCGCCGTGCCCGTACCTGCCCGGCCGGCAGGAACGAAAGGTGTTCACTGAGCTGAACGGCCAGCATGCCGGCGAGCTGAACGATGCGCTGGGTCGGATCGGTTTCCGCCGCAGCCAGTCGGTCGCCTATCGGCCGAGCTGCGCGGGCTGCACCGCCTGCGTTTCGGTGCGCGTGGTCAACGACGGGTTCACGCCCAACGCCAGCCAGCGCAAGCTGCTGCGCCGCCACGCCGATCTTCAGGTCCACGCGTGCCGCCCGTGGGCGACCGACGAGCAATACCAGCTGCTGCGCCGCTATCTGACGCAACGCCACCCCGGCGGCGGAATGGCGCAGATGGACGAGGGCGATTACGCCGACATGGTCGAGCAGAGCCCGGTCAACAGCTTCGTCGTCGAATATCGCGAACCGACCGACGACGGCAGCAACGGCCGGCTGGTCGGCGCGTGCATCACCGATCAGCAGGCCGACGGGCTGTCGATGATCTACAGCTTCTTCGACGGCGATGAGACCGGGCGTTCGGGCCTGGGCAATTACATCATCATGGACCACATCCTGCGCGCGCGCGCCGCCGGGCTGCCCTATGTCTACCTCGGCTATTGGGTGAAGGGGTCGGAGCGGATGGCGTACAAGACGCGCTATCGCCCGATCGAGGTGCTCGGCCCCAGCGGCTGGGCGCCGTTCGACCCCGATGCCGACGCGGTGCCCGCCCATGCGCCACGGGTCCGCGAACTGGCCTGATCGCCATGCCCGACCCGGTGGATCACGCGTCGCCGCCCATCGCCGCGACCTGGACGTCGACCATCAGCCGTTCCTCGCCCTGCCCCAGCCGCGATCCCGCGACCGGCGCGGCGCCGGTGGCGTCGAGCGCGACCGCGACCCGCACGTAATTGGGATCGGCGCAGATGCCGTGCGCCGGATCGAACGCGATCCAGCCCAGCCCGTCGACATGCGCTTCCGCCCAGGCATGCGGCGCCGGCTGGTGCGCGCCGTCGCGGCGATAGCCCGAAACGTAGCGCGCGGGGACACCAGCGGCGCGCGCGGCGGCGATCAGGATATGCGCCAGGTCGCGCGCCGATGCGCTCCAGCCGGGAAACACCTCCGCCGCGCCGCGACCGTCGTCGTGATGCGCCGCGACCCTGTCGAACCGCTGGTGGATCAGCCCATTGAGCTGGTGCAGCCGGTCGAGCAGCGGCGCGTCGCGCGCGGTCGCCTCCGCGGCAAAGGCGAGCAGTTCGGGGGAGCCCTCGGTCCGCGTCGTCACGCGGCGATAGAGCGCGGGCGGCAGCGGTTCCTGCGCACCGTGGACGATCCCGGCCTCGCCGGCGGTCAGCACCTCGCCCTGCACGTCGATCGCCAGCCCGTCGAGCGGACCTTCGGCATAGAGCGTCGTCACGATGTTGCCGAAGCCGTCGCGCGCCCGGCGCAGCCGCGCGTCGCAATCGACGCCGATGTGCCAGTCGACCACCGTCTGATCGATCGAATCCTGCGGCGTCACCCGCAGCAACTGCACCACCCGCGCCTGCGGCTCCGAGAAATGATAGCGCGTCTTGTGATCGATCGAGATGCGCATCAGGCGAACTTGAACTGCCGGGCGACGGCGTCGTGCAACTCCTGATTGTCGGCGATGAACCGTTCGAGATATTCGTGGAGACCGCCGGCGATGACGTCGCCCGAACGGACGCGCTGCATCGCCGCGAGCCGCGCCCGCGCCATCCGGTCGGCCTCACCCTGCAATCCGGTGCGCTGGCTGAGCAGGGTCATCACGTTGACCGCTTCCTCGACACAGCCGGCCATGCTGCGCGGCAGCTCGAACCGGGCGATCAGCAAG
>NZ_DATMGG010000102.1:0-5376 GCF_035555815.1 Sphingomonas sp. | reverse complement strand
GCCCCGCCCCATTCGCCGCCCAGGCCAAAGCCCTGTCCGAAACGCAGCACGCACAGCAGGATCGGCGCCCAGATGCCGGCGACGTGGTAGGTCGGCAGGAAAGCGATGGCGAGCGTCGACCCGCCCATCAGCATCAGCGAGGCGACCAGTGTCGACTTGCGGCCGATGCGGTCGCCATAGTGGCCGAACGCCCAAGCGCCGACCGGCCGGGCGATGAACGCCACCGCCAGGCTGGCATAGGCCGACAGCAGCTGCATCGACGCGCTGGTCGCCGGAAAGAACAACGGCCCGAACACCAGCGCCGCCGCCGTCGCGTAGATATAGAAATCATAGAATTCGACCGACGTGCCGACCAGGCTCGCCAGCAGCACGCGCCGGTGCGCGGTGATGCCCTTCATGCTCATGACCGCACCGTTCGTCGCAGCGGAGCGATGCGTCAACCCGTCCGTTCATCGCGCGGTAAGGTGGAGGACGCGACGAATGCACCGGGCTTGGCGAGGGACCGCTGACATGCGCAGACGCAATCGTACCCTGTTCGCCGCGTTTGTCGCCGTCGTTGCCGGCGTGGCCGCCTATATCAACCCGGCAATCAGGATCGAGCGTCACGTCGCGCGGGACGAAGTGGCGGTGAAGGCGGAATTCCGCCTGTTGTCGCTCGACTGGGATCAGGCGCCGGTGGCGCGCGCGATGCTCAGCATCACCCAATAGAGGAAGCCCGACAGCGCCATCGCCACCGGCAGCGTCAGCAGCCACGCCATCGCCAGGTGGCGGATGGTCCGCGCCTGCAGGCCCGATCCATTCGCCACCGACGCACCGGCGACGCCCGACGACAGGATATGGGTGGTCGACACCGGCAGGCCGAAACGGTCGGCGGCCAGGATCGTCCCCGCCGCGACCAGTTCGGCGGTGGCACCCATGCCATAGGTCATGTGCTGCTTGCCGATCTTCTCACCGACGGTGACGACGATCCGCTTCCAGCCGACCATCGTTCCCAGTCCCAGCGCGATCGCCACGGTGATCTTGACCCATAGGGGGATGAAGCGCGTTCCATCCTCCAGCAGGGCCTGATAGTCCTTGATCGCCTTCAGTTGCGGCGCACCGCCCAGCCGCGATTCCGCGTCGGCGCCCTTGGTCGCCAGCTTGCTGGTGTCGAGCACCAGATACATGTCGTTGCGCAGGTTCGACGTCGCGCTGGCGGGTACCGCGCGGATCGATCCATAGCCGCTGACCCGCTGGGCCAGATCGCGCGTCGTCACCGCCATCGCGGCGAACGCCCGGGGGGAATCGACCTTCCGCGCCTGAAGCGCCTCGGTCATCACCGTCCGCGCCTGATCGAGCGGCACCGCGATGCCGTTCGCCCGCGCGTCGAACGCGGCGGCGGCCTGGTGCGCGCTCTGGACGAACGCCGGCGTGGCGCTGGCGGGCAGCGTGCGGTTGAGCGCATAGGCGGTCGGAGCGCAGCCGATCAGGATCAGCATGATCAGCCCCATGCCCTTTTGCCCGTCGTTGCTGCCATGGGCGAAGCTGACGGCGGTGCAGGTGAATACCAGCAGCGCGCGAATGCCCCTGGGCGGCGGCGCGCCGGGCGCCGGCGACGTGTGCAGCCGGGGGTTGCGCATCACGCGGCGCATCACGAACAGCAGCAGCAGCGCCGCGCCGAACCCGATCAACGGCGCCATCCACAACCCGGTCAGCACCTTTTGCGCCTGGCTCCAGTCGACGCCGGCGGTTCCGCCCTTCGCGCCAGCGGAAATCAGCTGGTTGGCGACGCCGACGCCCAGCACCGACCCGATCAACGTGTGGCTCGAAGAATTGGGCAGCCCGACATACCAGGTCGCCAGGTTCCAGATCACCGCCGCCAGCAGTAGCGCGAAGATCATCGCGAAGCCCGAGCTGGACCCGACGTTGAGGATCAGGTCGACCGGCAGCAGCGTGATGATCGAATAGGCGACCGCGCCCGACGACGCCATCACACCCAGGAAATTGAAGAAGCCGGACCAGACGACCGCCAGATGGGCGGGCATCGAATTGGTGTAGATCACCGTCGCGACCGCATTGGCGGTATCGTGAAACCCGTTCACGAATTCGAAGCCGAGCGCGATCAGCAGCGCGAGCGCGAGGAAGGCGAACACCCCGACCGCCAGCGTCTCGCCGACGCCCGCGGTGTCGGTCAGCACGCTCCACCCGGCATAGAGGAAGCCGCCGACCAGCATGATCGCGAAGATCCATTTGGCGGCGGGATGCGACGGCGCATCGAGCCGGGGGCGACCCGAAAGCTGGTCCGGGACGGATTGCGAGTCGAGTGCTGCTGCGGTCGCCATGATTTTCGCGCCCTGAACGCGTTGCGTGACACTTCAATGACACGCCCGCGTCGGCGCCATGATTGGCGCGGCGTTAACCATTTGTTGACACTTGCCGTGCCAGCCTTGCCCGCATGGTGTGTCGCGTTGTTGTTAAGCGTATTCTGCTGGGCGCGGGGCTGGTCGCGGCCCCCCTGCCCGCCGCCGCGTCGATCCTCGATTATGTCGGCCAGTGCGTTCCGTTCGCGCGCGCCGCGTCGGGCATCGACATCTATGGCGACGCCTGGACCTGGTGGAGCCAGGCCGACGGCCGCTATCCGCGCGGGCACCAGCCACGCGTGGGCGCGGTGGTCGCCTTCGCCAAATCGAGCCGCCTGCCGCTGGGCCATGTCGCCGTCGTCAGCCGGATCGTCGAGCGGCGCGTGCTGATGCTCACCCATGCCAACTGGTCGCGCCAGAATGGCGAGCGCGGGCATGTCGAACAGGACGTGACGCTGTTCGACGTTTCCCCGCGCAACGACTGGAGCGAGGTCAAGGTGTGGTATCGCGACAGCAAGGGCCTGGGCGGCAGCGTCTACCCGGTCCACGGCTTCATCTACGGCCCGAAGCGCGGTTACTCCCCTGAACTGAGCGGCCGCGCCCCGGATTATGTCGGATCGCTGATCGACGCCTACGCGCAGTAGCGCGAAGCACCGCGAGCGGCGATAAGCATCCCCGATGACCGCCGCGCCCGCCCCGCCCCCATGGTTCTGGCCCGCCGTCGTGCTGATCGCGGTCGGCGGCGGCGCGCTGCGGATCGCCGCCGGGTTCGGCGGGCTGTGGCTGGACGAGGCGTGGTCGGCGCAATTCGCCCGCGACGTGGCGACCCCGGCGGGGGTGTTCCTCAACATCCACCACGACAACAACCACCACCTCAACACATTGTGGCTGCAACTGGTCGGCTATGACGCGCCGCCGGTCGTCCAGCGCGGATTGTCGATCGCCGCCGGCACCGCCGCGATCCTGATCGCCGCGCTGATCGGCGGGCGACGCGGGCCGGCGGCGGGCGTCGTCACCGCGCTGTTGTTCGCGGTGTCACCGATCCTGGTCACCTATGGCAGCGAGGCGCGCGGCTATGCGCCGATGGTGCTGGCGCTGCTGATCGCCATCGCGATCGCCGACAGATGGCTCGACCGCCCCGACACCCCGCCGCCCGCACTGGCGATGGCGGTGACGTGCCTGCTCGGACTGCTATCGCAATTCACCATGGCGTTCGGGATCGCCGCGATCGCCGGATGGGTGGCGCTGCGGGGGTGGCGCGAACGCGGCATCTCGGGCGGCGCCGACGCGACCGTGCGGCTGATGGGGCCGGCGCTGATCCTGGTATCCGTCGCCGCGACGTTGATCCTGGTCGTGTTGCCCGGCCCCGGCGGCTTCCAGTTCGGTCATTATCAGGCGTTCGCCGTGCGCGACCTCCACGCCGGGCTGAGCCAGATGCTCGCCTATAGCTTCGGGCCGGGCATGAGCGTGCTGCTGCTGCCGATCGCGCTGGGCGCGACGATCGCGGCGTTGGTGGCGATGCCGTCGTTGAAGCCGCGCCTCGCCCTGTATGCGCTGGCGATCGTGGCTTTTCCGTTGGCTGTGGGGCTGCTGCGGATCGGCAATGCCGGTATCGCGCGCTATTACCTGTTGACCAGCGTGGCGCTGCTGCTGCTCGCGGGGGAAGTCACTGGCGGCGCGCTGGCCCGTCGCGGCGCGGTCCGCATCGGCGCGCTCGTCATGCTGGCGGCGGTGTTGGTCGCCGGCGGTTGGCGCGACGCGGCGCTGGTCGCCGATCGCCGTGCCGATCCCGACCGGGCGCTCCAGGTGATCGCCGCCGCGCGGCCGGCCGGCGCCACCGCCACGGTCGAGCGCGCGCGGGCGTGGCCGGTGCTGGCGACCGCCGCCGCCGCGCGCCGCTATCCGCTCACCCAATCCGATTGCGGCGAGTGGCTGTTCGTCGACCGCGACGGCGACGAGCCGTTTCCGGCGACCCCCGTCCGCTGTGACCATCGCTATCGGCCCGTCATCGCCGGCCATCCCACCGGGCTGTCGGGCACGCATTGGCGCCTCTACCGCCGCCAGTGATTGCGTCCGCCGCCGTCGCGCGGCATGACGACCGCATGTTCCTGAACTTCCTCGACGAGCTGCGTTCCGCCGGCATCCCCGCCAGCCTGAAGGAGCATTTGATCCTGCTCGAGGCGCTCGACCACGACGTGATCGATCGCACGCCCGAATCCTTCTATTATCTCGCCCGCGCCACCTATGTGAAGGACGAGGGGCTGCTCGACCGCTTCGACCAGGTGTTCGCCAAGGTGTTTCGCGGCATCTCGACCAGCTTCGGCGTACAGGCGGCCGACATTCCCGAAGACTGGCTGAAGGCCGTCGCCGAGAAATATCTGACGCCCGAGGAGATGGCGAAGATCGAATCGCTGGGCTCCTGGGACGAGATCATGGAGACGCTGAAGAAGCGCCTCGCCGCGCAGCAGGGGCGGCACCAGGGCGGCAACAAATGGGTCGGCACCGGCGGCACCAGCCCCTACGGCAATTCGGGCTACAACCCGGAGGGCGTACGGATCGGCGGGGAGAGCACCCACAAGCGCGCGCTGAAGGTGTGGGAAGGCCGCGAGTTCAAGAACCTCGATTCAACCCGCGAACTGGGCACCCGCAACATCAAGATCGCGATGCGCCGCCTGCGCCGGTTCGCCCGCGACGGCGCCGCCGACGAACTCGACATCGACGCGACGATCGAGGGCACCGCCAAGCAGGGCTGGCTCGACGTGGTGATGCGGCCGGAACGGCACAATGCGGTCAAGTTGCTGCTATTTCTGGACGTCGGCGGATCGATGGACCCGTTCGTCAAGCTGTGCGAGGAGCTGTTCTCGGCGGCGACGTCGGAGTTCAAGAACCTAGAGTTCTTCTACTTCCACAACTGCCCCTACGAAGGGCTGTGGAAGGACAACCGCCGCCGCTTCGCCGAACGCACGCCGACGTGGGACGTGCTCCACAAGTTCGGCCACGATTACAAGCTGGTGTTCGTCGGCGACGCATCGATGAG
>NZ_DATMGG010000101.1:0-2015 GCF_035555815.1 Sphingomonas sp. | reverse complement strand
TGGTCGGCCCGAGCGGCGCGGCGGTCGCCGGCGTCGATTCAACCCCGGACGGGCGCACGCTGTTCGTCAACATCAAGCACCCCGGCAAAAGCACCGGCACGTTGGACATCATCAGCCACTGGCCGACGACACAGGCCACCGGCGCCGACCCCACCGGCGCACGGCCACGCTCCGCGACGATCGTGATCGAGCGCACCGACGGCGGTATCGTCGGGTTGTGATCCGGACGAGCGGTTTCCGTTAAATCCTGCTCCGGCGAAAGCCGGAGCAGGGGACGTTACCGCCTAACGGTCGCCGCGCGTCACGATCTGGGCGGTGCCGTCACGCCCCAGCAGCACGCCGTAATATTTCTTGTCCGAACATTGCGCGACATAGAGCGGATCGCCGTTCAGCCCCTCCCCCTGGCGGTGCGATTCGATCACGCCCTGACAGTCGAAGCCGGCGTCGCGGATCGAGCGGATGAACACGCCGTTGCGCTGGCCGTCGGGAAGCGCCGCGACCTGGTTCTGGAACGCGCTGGGCGGCTGCGTCGTCGGTTCGGGCGCGGGGGCCTGCGGCGCGGTGCCGCACCCAGCCAGCAACAGCAACGACAAGAGACTCGGGGTTCGCATCGCGCCACTGTCGCGCCGATGCGCGAAGACGGCAAGAGCCGCGCCGATGCGCGCGCTCACCCCTCCCCGCGCCCGACCAGGCTTCGCACCACCGCGCGGTAATTGCGCCCGACCGGCAACAGATCGCCGTCGATGGTGACGATGGTGTAGCCGCCCGCCGGCCGGCGCCGGATCGACGCCACCCGATCGCGGTTGACGATGTGCGAGCGGTGGATGCGGACGAAATGCGCGGGATCGAACCGCTCGATCAGGCTGCTGATCGCCTCGCGGTGCAGATAGGAAGCGGTGCCGTGGTACAGCCGCACATATTCACCCTCGGCCTGCACCCGCGCGACCTGGGCCAGCTCGATCCGCACGCTTTCGCCGCGCCGCTGGACCCACAGGCAACCGCCGTCGCCCTCGTCGCTGCGCCGTTCCGCGCGCAGCGACTGGAGCTGCCGGGCAAGATCGGCCAGCCGCGCGGCGGCGCTGCGATCCTCGATCGCGCGGCGCACCCGCTCCAGCGCGGTCTCCAGCCGGGCGAGGCGCACCGGCTTGGTCAGGAAATCGATCGCCCCCGTGTCAAAGGCGTGCGCGGCGAATTGCGGATAGGCGGTGACGAACACGATCAGCGGCGACGGCCCTTCGGCCAGCGACAGCGCCTCGACCACGTCGAACCCGTCGAGCGCGGGCATCTCGACGTCGAGCAGCACCGCGTCCGGCGCCAGTTCGGCGATGGCGTCCAGCGCGGCACGGCCGTTGGAGGCGGTGCCGACCACCTCGGTCGCGGGCACCCGGCCGACCAGGTCGCGCAGCCGGTCGATCGCCAGCGGCTCATCGTCGCACAGCAGCAGCCGGATCATGGGCGATACTCCAGCGGGATCGCGAAGCGGGTGACGAAGCCTCCGTCGGGATCCGGCCCCGCCACGAAATCGCAATCCTCTCCATAGCGCGTCGCCAGCCGTTCGGCGACGTTCCTCAGCCCAACGCCGGTGCCGCTGGAGCGCGACCGCGCCGCCGCGCCGTTGCCGCCCGAATCGCGCACGCACAGCTTCAGCCGTCCGGCCTCGGCCCGCGCCTCGATATGCAGCGTGACCGGCGCGGTGGAGGTGGCGACGGCGTGGCGCACCGCGTTCTCGACGATCGGCTGGATGATCAGGCTGGGCACCAGCGCGCGGCGCGCGTCCGCCGGCAGGTCGATCGCCACGGTCAGCCGGTCGGGGAAGCGTTCGGTCTCGATCGCCAGATAGAGCGACTGCAACTCGATCTCGCGCGTCAGCGGAATGTCCTCATTGGGATCGATCGCCAGCCCGGCGCGCAGGAAATCGGACAGATTCTCCACCATCCGCTCGGCCGGGTCGACCGCCTTGGTCGCGATCAGCGACGCGATCGAATTGAGCGTGTTGAACATGAAGTGCGGATTGA
>NZ_DATMGG010000100.1:0-1785 GCF_035555815.1 Sphingomonas sp. | reverse complement strand
CGCTGGCGGTGCCCGACGGCGCGATCGTCGAACAGAATTTCGATTACGACCTGCTCAGCCCGACCAGCCTGATGCAGAATGCGGTCGGCGAGACGATCACGCTGGTCCGCACCAATCCCGCGACCGGCGCCGAGACGCGCGAGCGGGCCAAGGTGCTGGCGGTCAACGGCGGCGTCGTGCTCCAGATCGGCGAGCGGATCGAGGTGCTGCGCGACGACGGCCTGCCCGCGCGCGCGGTGTTCGACCGCATCCCCGCCAACCTGCGCGCGCGGCCGACGCTGTCGGTGACGTTGGCGAGCGAGCGCGGCGGCGCGCGGCCGGCGACGCTGTCCTACCTGACGCGGGGGCTGGGGTGGCAGGCCGACTATGTCGCGCTGTTCGATGAAAAGAGCGGGACGATCGACGTGCAGGGATGGGTGACGCTGCGCAACACCACCGGCACGACCTTCAACGCCGCGCGGACATTGCTGGTCGCGGGCGAGGTGGCGTCGGCCGGGGACGACAACGGCTATAACCAGTACCGCCCACCCAATCGCGGGCGACCGGCGCCGGTGCGGCAGGCGGGGACCGAAACGTCGGACCGTGAACAGCTGGGCGATTTCTATATCTATCCGCTGGCCGAGAGGACCACGATCGCCGACAAACAGACCAAGCAGGTCAGTTTCCTGGACGTGAAGGGCGCGGCGGCGAGTTCGGGCTATGAATTCGTCAATCCGTGGCTCAATTCGGCGAAGGAACCCGTCAGCGCCGGATCGATGCTGCGCTTTGCCAACGCCAGTGCGGGCGGGCTGGGCGACGCGCTGCCCGCCGGGACGGTGCGGGTCTATGTCCGCGACCAGCGCGGCCAGCCGCAATTCACCGGCGAAAATGTGATCGATCACACGCCGCAGGGATCGCGCATCGCGCTGCGCACCGGTGATGCGTTCGATGTGAAGGTGCAGCCGGTGGTCGAATCGCGGACCGAACTTGGATCGGGTCGTTGGCGGACGGTGATGCGCTATACGCTGACCAACGCGCGGGCGAAGGCGGTGACGGTCGATCTGGTGCAGGCCGGGCTGGACTGGTCGTGGACCGACACCCGGATCGTCCAGGAAAGCCAGAAGAGCCAGCGCCGCGATTCCAACACGGCGGTGTGGCAGGTGGCGGTTCCCGCCAACGGCACCAGCACCGTCACCGCGACGTTCGACACCCGCTTCTGATGCGGGCGCTGCTCGCCTTGCTGGCGGGGATGCTGCTGGCCGGGCCGGTCGCCGCCCAGCCGGCACCGCCGACCACCGTCGCCGCATCCGCCCCGAGCAGGATCGCGGTGACGATCTATCGCGACCCCTTCCGGCGGCGCGGGCAGGCGATCAACCTGAACATGCCGCAGGGCTTTGCGCTGGTCAGCGAGACGCGCACCGTGCGGTTGCCGGCGGGAACCTCTGTGGTGCGGTTCGAGGGGGTGGCGGGCGGCATTATCCCGGTCAGCGCGGTGATCACCGGCCTGCCGGGCGGGACGATCGAGAAGAACCGCGACGCGAAACTGCTGTCACCCGCCGCGTTGATCGACGGATCGCTGGGCAACCGCGTGTCGCTGCGCCGCACCGACCGCGCGACCGGCGCGGTGCGGGAGGAGGACGCGGTGGTGCTGTCCGGGCCGTCCGGCGGCGTCGTGCTGCGTACCGCGAGCGGGGTGGAGGCGCTGCGCTGTTCGGGTCTGCCCGAAACGCCGGTCTATCGCGGCGTGCCGGCGGGGCTGTCGGCCAAACCGGTGCTGAGCGTGACCACGCGCAGCCCGCGCGCGAC
>NZ_DATMGG010000099.1:0-5179 GCF_035555815.1 Sphingomonas sp. | reverse complement strand
AAGGCGGACGAACTGAAGGGCAAGGGCGTCGATGAGATCGCCTTCACCTCGGTCAACGACGCGTTCGTGATGGGCGCGTGGAGCAAGGCTAACGACGCCGCGGGCAAGGTGACGATGCTCGCCGACGGCAACGCCGCCTTCGCCAAGGAAATCGGCCTGACCTTCGACGGATCGAAGTTCGGCATGGGCGAGCGCAGCCAGCGTTACTCGATGGTGGTCAACGACGGCGTGGTCGAGACGCTCAACGTCGAAGCGCCCGGCGCGTTCGAGGTCAGCTCGGCCGACCACCTGCTGACCCAGCTCTAAGCTTGTGTGCGGGAGCGGCGCGCCAGCCGCTCCCGCCCGCAACACGACCCCGTCGACCCGGCTGCATGCCGGGCCCTCCGCGAAGCCAGCGCGGCGCCGAAAGCTGCGCGCCCCGCCTTGCCAAACCGGCGCGCAGGAGCGCGGCGAGGCCGCTTGCCGCCGCCTCCGCCACACCGCGCCGCTTTCGCCGCCGAACCATTGCCCCCCGCGCCCGAGCGTGTAAGCCCGCCGGCATGTCCGCACAGATCGACCCGTTCCACGCCATCGCGCTCAGCCGCCGCGCCCACGCGCTCGCCGCCGCCGGGCGCTCGATCATCCACATGGAATTCGGCCAGCCGTCGACCGGCGCGCCCGCCCCCGCGATCGCCGCCGCGCACCGCGTGCTCGACAGCGACGGCATGGGCTATTGGGAAAGCCCCGCGCTCAAGGCGCGGATCGCCCGCCACTACGACGAAACCTACGGCGTCGCGGTCGATCCGGAGCAGGTCATCCTGACCTGCGGCGCCTCGCCCGCCTTCGTCCTCGCCCTGTCCTGCCTGTTCGCGCCGGGCGATCGGGTCGCGTTCGCGCGGCCCGGCTATGTAGCCTATCGCAACACGATCAAGGCGCTGCATCTGGAGCCGGTCGAGATCGGCTGTGGTGAGGCGGAGCGGTTTCAGATCACCGCGGCCGCGATCGCCCGGCTCGATCCCGCGCCGCGCGGGCTGATCCTCGCCAGCCCGGCCAATCCCACCGGCACGATCATCCCCGCCGACGAACTCGCCGCGATCGTCGCGGTGTGCCGCGAACGCGGCATCCGCATCATCTCGGACGAGATCTACCATGGCCTCAGCTACGTCGGCGCGGCGCGGTCGGTCGCGCAGGAGACGCCCGACGCGCTGATCGTCAACAGCTTCTCCAAATATTTCAGCATGGCCGGCTGGCGGCTCGGCTGGCTGGTGGTGCCGCCGGCGCTGATCGACGCGGCGCGGGCGCGGATGGGCAATCTGTTCCTCACCCCGCCGTCGCTGGCGCAGCATGCCGGGCTGGTCGCGTTCGATTGCCGGGATGAGCTGGAGGGCCACATCCGCGGCTACGCCCGCAATCGCGATCTGCTGCTCGCCGCGTTGCCCGGTTTTGGCCTGCGCCGCATCGCCCCGCCCGACGGCGCCTTCTACGTCTATGCCGACGTCGGGCACCTGACCGACGACAGCTTCGACCTGTGCATGCGCCTGCTCGAGGATACCGGCGTCGCCACCGCGCCCGGCATCGATTTCGATCCGGTCGACGGCCATCGGTTCATGCGGTTCAGCTTCGCGGTGTCGACCGACCGGGTGGAGGAGGCACTGGCGCGGATGGCGCCGTGGTTCGCCGCTCAGCCGGTGCGGGCGGACGCTCTCACCCCAGAGTGAGCATCGCCACCGCGGTGATCGTCAACGCCGCGCAGCTCGCGCAGCACAACAGGCCGAAACTGCAACGGCACAGCGCAGGTTCGTAACGCTGCATGGCACCTCTCTTCACGCCATTCTGCGATGGTCGCGTGGCGGAGGCTATCATCAACGGCGGCGCGTGCAAATCGATTCCGCAACAGGTGCGGGCGCGAGGTGAGGTGACGGCGGATCGTCATTGCGAGGGGCGCCGCCCCGCGGCAATCCAGCGACTCGCAACCACGCGGTGGGTTGACGCCGATGCCAGCGGATATCGCCCGACTCTAGTCGCGCGCTTCCTCTCGTTCGACCTGCACCGTCAGCTTGGCGACGATCGCGGCGAGTTGCGCGCGCTCCTCCGCATCGAGCGCGCCAAAGGTGCGGTCGAGCAACTCCAGCCGTAGCGGCTCGCTAGCGGCAAGCGCGCTCAAGCCGTCGTCGGTCAGCGACACGCGCTTGACCCGGCGGTCGTGCGGGTCGGGCGCGCGTCGAACCAGCCCGTCGCGCTCCAGCCCGTCCAGCGCCTCGGTGACGGTGCGCGGCGCCAGCCCGAACAGGTCGGCGATGTCGACCGCGCGCGCCGGCCCGTCCTTCTTGATGCACATCAGCATCTTGGCGCGGGCGAACGACGCGCCGCCCGACGCCATCCGCCGGTCGACCAGCCGGTGCAGGCGCAGGAACAGTTTTCCGAATCCGGAGGCGAGGTTTTCAAGGTCGTTCATTTTTATGAGGGACCTCAATATATGGGATTGCGTTATGCTGCAAGTGCGAGCATTACGCGCAGCCGAACGACGGGATTGCAAGAATGGATCAGCCGATGCCGGAACAGGAGCCCCACACCGCCACGCCCGCCGGCGCCGCGGATGACGGCACGGATACCGCCAGGGCGCGCGGCGGCGGTCGGGTGCGCATCATCCTCCTCGTCATCCTGCTGGTCGCCGTCGTCGGCGGCGGGCTGTGGTATTGGCGCTATCAGACGCACGGCAAATATTTCCAGTCGACCAACGACGCCTATATCCAGAGCGACGCCGTCGTCGTCGCGCCAAAGGTCGGCGGCTATGTGGAAAAGGTCTTCGTCGCCGACAATCAGCAGGTCCGTGCCGGCGACCCGCTGATCCAGATCGACGCGCGTGACTATCGCGCGCAGACCGAGCAGTTCCAGGCGCAGATCGGCGTGGCCGAAGCCAATGCGGAGGGCGTCCGCGCGCAGATCCGCGAGCAGCAGGCCGGCATCGACCAGGCCCGCGCGCAACTCGCGGCGGCCGAGACCAACCTGCGCTTCGCGCGTCAGGAAGTCGCGCGTTACGCGCCTCTGGCGGCAAGCGGCGCCGAAACCGGCGAGCGACTCGCGCAGTTGCGCAATCAGGAACAGCAGGCGGTGGCGCAGGCCGCCAACGCCCGCGCCGCGCTGACCACCGCCGAACGCCGCGTCGGCACGCTTCAGGCGCAGATCGGCCAGGCCCGGTCGCAGGGCCGCGCCGCCGAGGCGCAGCTCGCCGCCGCCAACGTCAATCTCGGCTCGACCGTGATCCGCGCCAGCACCGACGGCCGTATCGGCGACAAGAGCGTCCAGCCCGGTCAGTTCGTCCAGCCGGGCCTGCGGCTGATGTCGATCGTTCCGGTGCAGACGATCTATGTCGCCGCCAATTTCAAGGAAACCCAGCTTGGCCTGATGCGCGTCGGCCAACCGGTAAAGGTCGCGGTCGACGCGATCGACGGGGTCGAGCTGCACGGTCATATCGAAAGCATCTCGCCCGGCACCGGCGCGCAATTCTCGCTGCTGCCGCCGCAGAACGCGACCGGCAACTTCACCAAGATCGTCCAGCGCGTGCCGGTTCGCGTCGCGATCGACGCCGGGCCGGAAACGCGCGCGCTGCTGGTCCCCGGCATGTCGGTCGAGGTCACCGTCGATACCAAGTCCGCGCGCGGATCGCGTGAGCGGATCGTGCAGGAGCAGAACGCGCTCGATCGGGCCCGCCGCAAGTGACCGCCGCCACCGCCGACCCCGCCGATTTCGCGTCCGCGCCGCGCCCCGCCGCGCGCGCGGATCTGGCGGCGTGGCTGGCGGTGGCGGCGGGCAGCCTGGGCGCGCTGATGGCGACGCTCGACATCTCGATCGTCAATTCGTCGCTGCCCACCATCCAGGGCGAGATCGGCGCGAGCGGGACCGAGGGGACGTGGATCGCCACATCCTATCTGGTGGCGGAGATCGTCATCATCCCGATGGCTGCGTGGCTGACCCGGCTGCTCGGCCTGCGCACCTTCCTCCTCGCCGCCTGCATCCTCTTCACCGGCTTCTCGATCATGTGCGGCCTGTCGACCAGCCTGACGATGATGATCGTCGGGCGCGCCGGACAGGGCATCACCGGCGGCGCGCTGATCCCGACCGCGATGACGATCATCGCCACCCGCCTGCCCCCGGCGCAACAGCCGATCGGCACCGCGATGTTCGGCGTCACCGCGATCCTCGGCCCGGTGCTCGGCCCATTGGTCGGCGGCTGGCTGACCGAGAACCTCAGCTGGCATTATGCCTTCTTCCTCAACCTGCCCGTCGGCGCGCTGCTGGTCACGCTGCTGCTGGTCGGCCTGCCGCACGAACGCGCGCGCCTGCACGAATTCGGCGAGGCGGACTGGCTGGGCGTCGCCGGGCTGGCGCTCGGCCTCGGCGGCCTTACGGTGGTGCTGGAGGAGGGCCAGCGCGAACAATGGTTCGAATCGGCGACGATCATCCAGCTCTCGCTGGTCTCGGCGTTCGGCTTCGTGCTGCTGCTGGCGGGTCAGTTCCTCGCCCGGCGACCGGTGATCCGGCTGCAACTGTTGCTCGACCGCCAGTTCGGCAGCGTCGCGGCGATGGGAGTGGTGCTCGGGATGGTGCTGTACGGCACCTCCTATGTCATCCCGCAATTCGTCGCGATCATCGCCAACTACAACGCGCTTCAGGCCGGACACGTCGTCCTGCTCGCCGGCATCCCCAGCCTGATCCTGATGCCGTTCACGCCGCTGATGATGCGCTACATCGATATCCGCCTCGCGGTCGGTTTCGGCATGGCCGTGATGGCGTTCAGCTGCTGGAACGATACCGCGCTCACCGTAGCGTCGACCGGCGACGCCTTCACCGAATCGCAGCTGATGCGCGGCGTCGGCACCATCTTCGTCATGCTGTTCCTCAATCAGGCGGCGATCCGCTCGGTCCCGCCCGAATACGCCGGCGACGCCTCCGGGCTGTTCAACGCCGCGCGCAACATCGGCGGATCGGTGGGGCTGGCGCTGCTGGCGACAGTGCAGGACCAGCGCACCTGGTTCCACGCGCGCCGGCTGGAGGAAACGGTGTCGGCGAATTCGATCGCGGTCCAGGATTATGTCGCCGGCCTCAGCCAGTCCTTCGGCAGTTCCGCCGCCGCGATGCGCATGATCGGCAACACCATCCAGCAACAGGCGCTGGTGATGGCGTACAACGACGTGTTCTG
>NZ_DATMGG010000098.1:0-9612 GCF_035555815.1 Sphingomonas sp. | reverse complement strand
CACGACACGGTTCGTCGTGCCGTTGCTCGACGTGTCGGATACCGTGCTCTCCGTCGAGCGCCTTAATCCCAGCTTCGAGATCGCGGGGGTTCGGCTGGTCATGGCGACCCAACTTGCGGCTGCCGTCCCGGTTCGCGAACTGGGGGTGAAGGTCACCACCGTGGCCGATCAGGACTATCGCATTATCGACGCGCTCGACGTGCTGATCGGCACGGCCTAGCCGCGTTACCGCTTCCTTCACCCCCCTGCGCTAACCGGGCGGCATGGCGACCCATGTTTTCCTGACCATCGATACCGAGCTGATGTGGCGGCACCACGCCGCCGGGCTGGACATCGCCGCGATCGCCGCGCGCTCGCTGGAGCCGGCGGGGGTGGGGATCGGCTGGCAGCTCGAGCGGCTGGCGGCGCATGGGCTGAAGGCGACCTTCTTCGTCGATCCGATGCCGGCGCTGGTCCACGGCATCGGGCCAATCCGCGCGGTGGTGGAATCGATACTGGCGGCGGGGCAGGAAGTGCAGTTGCACCTCCATCCCAATTGGGCCGGCGCCAGCGCGGCCGACCGCGCCGTCCACGGATCGTTCGAGCTGACCGACCTGTCCGCCGCCGCGCAGCGCGACCTGATCGCCCGCGCGCGCGATCTGCTGCGCGAGGCGAGGGCGCCCGAGCCGGTGGCGTTCCGATCGGGCAGCTATGCCGCCAACGACGATACGCTGGCGGCGCTGGCCGCTCTGGGCATCGCCTATGACAGCAGCCATAACGGATGCGAGCATCCATGGCCGAGCGCGATCGCGCTGCCGCCGCGCCGCATCGCCCCGCTGGCGCACGGCGGCGTGATCGAGGTGCCGGTGACGGTGATCGAGGATCGCGTCGGGCGATTGCGCCATTTCCAGATCTGCGCGCTGTCGGCGGGCGAGATGCGCGCCGCGCTCGACCATGCCGCGCGTGCGCGTCATGCGGCGGTGACGATCGTCGGGCACAGCTTCGAACTGTCGAATCGCGCCGGCACCCGCCCCAACCGCGTGCACGTCGCGCGGTTTGAGGCGCTGTGCAGGATGCTGGCGAACCGGCGCGAAAGCCTGCCGACCGCTCATTTCGCCGATCGGCCGGCGCTGCCGCTCGACCGCGAAGATGCGCCGCTGGGGGCCAGCCTGGTCCGCACCGGGTGGCGTCAGGTCGAACAGCTGTGGTCGAATCTGGTCGAGGAGCGGGCGGCGTGACCGCCGCGGTGCGCTTGCCGCTCGCTTTTCGAATCGGGACGCGGACTTTGGTGTCGGTGCGGCGCACGCTGAAGCGCGTGCCGCTGTCGCTGGACGACGCACTGGCTGGTCGCGCGCCGGTACTGACCTCGCTCGACGGCGCCGACGGTTATCTCGTCACGTCGCTGCCGGCGGCCCGGCTCAACGCGGTGGCGGGGGCGACCGCGTGTATCGTCGCGGTCCGCCAGCGATACACGCGCTACTACGCCGACCTGACGATCGGATTCGACGCCTGGTGGCAGGGGCTGTCGGGCAACACCCGATCCGGGCTGAAGCGCAAGGCGAAGCGGATTGCCGGGCTTAAAGTGCGTAGCTATCGCACCCCGGCCGAGCTGGAGGCGTTTCACGCGATCGCGCGCGGGATCGCCGAAAAGACCTATCAGGAACGGCTGATGGGTGCGGGATTGCCCGCCGACGCCGATTTCGTCCGGGATATGCTGGCCGACGCGGCGGCGGGCACGGTGCGGGCATGGCTGTTGTTCACGGGCCGGGCGGCGGTGGCCTATCTCTATTGCCCGGTGCGCGCCGGCACGGTGATCTACGAATATGTCGGGCATGACCCCGCCTTTGGGGAACTTTCGCCGGGCGCGGTGCTCCAGATGGAGGCGATGCGCGACCTGTTCGCCGAGAGCGGGCTGACACGGTTCGACTTCACCGAGGGCGAGGGCCAGCACAAGCGCAGCATGGCGACCGGCGGGGTGGAATGCCTCGACCTGCTGCTGTTGCGGCCGACGCTGGCCAATCGCGCGGTGGTGGCGGGGCTGTCCGGCTTCGACCGCGCGGTCGCGCTGGCCAAGGCCGGGGTGCAGCGCGCCGGATTGCAGGAGTGGGCAAGGAAGGTGCGGCGGGGCTAAGGTCCCCGTCATGCAGCTTCGTACCCAGGCCATCGTCCTTTCCGTTCGCGCGCATGGCGAGCATGGCGCGGTGGTGCGGTGCCTGACGCCGGCGGACGGGGCCCAGCCAGGCTATGTGCGCGGCGGACATTCGCGCGCGCTGCGGCCGATTCTTCAGCCCGCCAACAGCGTCGTCGGCGAATGGCGCGCGCGTACCGATGACGCGCTGGCGGCGCTGACGGTCGAACTGGTCCACAGCCGTGCGCCGCTCCATGCCGAGCCGCTCGCCGCCGCCGCGCTGACCTGGGCCACCGCGCTGACCGCCGCAGCGCTGCCCGATGGCCAGCCCTATCCGCGGCTGTACGCGGCGCTGGACGGGGTGATCGCCGCGATCGAAGCGGCGCCGGGCGCGCGCGGATGGGCGGCGGCGCTAGTGCGCTATGAATTGCTGATGCTGGCCGAGCTGGGATTCGGCCTCGATCTCGATCGGTGCGTGGTGAGCGGGTCGGCCGACGATCTCGCGTTCGTCAGTCCGAAGAGCGGCGGCGGGGTCAGTCGCGTGGCGGCGGCGGGGTATGAAGCGCGGCTGTTGCGCTACCCTGCCTTCCTCCGCGGCAAGGCGTCGGGTGGCGGGGCGGCGGACTGGGACGACATCCTCGACGGGCTGGCGATGACCGGCCATTTCATGGCGCGCGATCTGCTGCACGGCCGCGCGGCGGAGGTGCTGGCGGCACGCGAGAGGCTGGTGGAAAAGCTGAAGCGGGCGATTTCCTGAAAAACCGCGCGCCCCGAGCTTGTCGAACGGCCGTCCTTCTTCCTAGGGGGAGCAGGACCGTGCTTCGAGATGCCGGAGCACGAACGGGGAGAAGCTAGTGCCTCTTATCGCATTGTTGCCCGGCGACGGGATCGGGCCGGAAGTGGTGACACAGGCGCGGCGCGTGCTCGACGCGCTCGGTCTCGATCTCAGCTATCAGGAGGCGCCGGTTGGCGGCGCCGGATATGAAGCGGCGGGTCATCCGCTGCCGCCGGCGACGCTCGATCTCGCGATGCGGGCCGATGCGATCCTGTTCGGCGCGGTCGGCGATCCGCGCTTCGACAACCTTGATCGCGCGCTGCGGCCGGAACAGGCGATCCTCGGGCTGCGCAAGGCGATGGGAACGTTCGCCAATCTGCGCCCGGCCAAGGGGTTTCCGGGGCTGGAGGACGCTTCTGCGCTGCGGCCGGAGGTGGCCCGCGCGCTCGATCTGGTGATCGTTCGCGAACTGACCGGCGACGTCTATTTCGGCGAGAAGGGCCGGCGCGAGACCGCCGACGGGCTGCGCCAGGGCTATGACGTGATGGCCTATGACGAGGGCGAGGTGCGGCGCATCGCGACGGTGGGCTTCGAGATGGCCAAGCGGCGTCAGGGCAAGCTGTGTTCGGTCGACAAGGCCAACGTGCTGGAGACGTCGCAACTGTGGCGCGACGTGGTCAACGAGCTGGCGGGCGACTACCCCGAGGTCACGTTGACCCACATGTATGTCGACAACGCCGCGATGCAGCTGGTGCGCGCGCCGGGCCAGTTCGACGTGATCGTCACCGGCAATCTGTTCGGCGACATATTGTCCGATCAGGCGAGCATGTGCGCGGGATCGATCGGGATGCTGGCGTCGGCGTCGCTGCGCGAATGGGCGGGCGCCAACGGGCTGTACGAGCCGATCCACGGCTCGGCGCCCGACATCGCCGGGCAGGGCAAGGCAAATCCGTGCGCGGCGATCCTGTCGGCGGCGATGATGCTGCGCCACTCGCTGGGGCAGGAGGACGCTGCCCTCCGCGTCGAGGCGGCGGTGGCGAAGGCGATCGCCGGCGGCGCACGCACCGCCGATCTGGGTGGATCGCTCTCCACGACGGCGATCGCCGACGCCGTGCTGGCCGGGCTTTAGCGCCAGCTCGGCAGCCACATCCAGCGGTGGAAGCCCTGCGCATCGGGCAGGGCTCCCGCCGCGATGATCGGGTAGAAGTGGACGAACATCAGCGTCGCGGCGATGGCGTAGCCGGCGACCCAGCGGCTGTGCGACTGGCGGCCGTAGATGTGGCCGGCTGCCGCCAGCGCGATGCACAGGAAGATGCCCGACAGGTGGTAGTAATAGTAGAAGCCCAGGCTCTTTGGGATGACTGCCCATATTGCCAGCGACACTGCCCACAGCAGCGCCACCACGCCCGCCTTCGCCGACCCGCGCATCCACGCCCATAGCAGCGCCGCGACCGCGACCAGCCCGCCCCACATGATCGCCGGATTGCCGACCAGCAGCACCCCACGCACCGCGCCGTCGACTGGCTCGTACAGATACCAGATCGGCCGGATCAGCAGCGGCCAGCTCCACCAGCTCGACTGATAGGGGTGGGGCGACAGGATCTGGGTCTGGCTGTCGTACATCTTCCATTGAAAGGGGATGATGCCGGCGGGCGTCAGCGCATCATGGGCGTAGAATAGCGTCGGCAGGAAGGTGACGAAATAGGTGGTGACGCTGACCGTGCCGAGCAGCAGTACCGCCGCGATCGGCGTCAGGCCGGGCCAGGCATTCGCGCGGCCGCGACGGACGATCACAAATGCCACCATCGCAAAGGCGACATAGGGCGCCGCCGCCCATTTGGTCGCGGTGGCAAGGCCGAGCAGCACCGCGCCGAGCAGCCAGCGCCGCATCACGCGATCCGGCGGCGCACGCATCGCCCAGAGCAGGCTGGCGATGCCGAGCGTGACGAACGCGCCCATGAACCCGTCGAGCATCGCGATCCGCGCCTGGATGAAGACGGTGAAGTTGAGCGCGGCGAACAGCGCGCCATAGCTGGCGGTGCGTACGCTGCCGAACAGCAGCCACAGGATCGCGAACACACCGAGCACCGTGGCCGTTCCGGCGACGGTGGAGAAGGCGCGCCAGCCGACGGCGTTGTCGCCGAACATAGCGATGCCGGCGGCGATCATCTCCTTGCCCAGCAACGGATGTTCGGTGTTCATCGGCCGGTCGAGCGCAAGGATGGCGCGGGCGGCCGGAACATAGTGGACTTCATCGAACATCAGGCCGTGCGGGCGGGCGAGGTTGACGCTGAACAGCAGTTGCGCGGCGAGGCCGATCAGTAGCGCGACGACGAGCGGGCGGCGAAGAAGCGCTGGCATGGCGATCGCGCTCTAGCCGATCGCTGCGCGTGTGGGGAGAGGGGGAGGGGAAGCGGAGAGGTTGCGCCGCGCCGCCGGTGGCGTCAAAGCGTTCGCCATGAAACGCCGTACCGGACAAGACCGCTCCATCACCCGCAACTGGCGGCCCGCCACCCAGGCCGTGCGCGGCGGCACCGCGCGCTCCGAATGGGGCGAAACGTCGGAGGCGCTGTTCCTGACGTCGGGCTATGCCTATGACTGCGCGGGCGACGCCGCCGCGCGCTTTGCCGGCGAACAGGTCGGCATGACCTATTCGCGCCTCCAGAACCCGACCGTCGAGATGCTCGAGCAGCGCATCGCGCTGCTGGAGGGGAGCGAGGCGTGCCGGACGATGGCCAGCGGGATGGCGGCGATGACCGCGGCGCTGCTGTGCCAGCTTTCCGCCGGCGATCACATGGTCGGCGGGCGCGCCGCGTTCGGATCGTGCCGCTGGCTGACCGATTCGCTGATGCCGCGCTTCGGCATCGAAACCACGGTGATCGACGCGCGCGACCCCCAAGCGTTCGTCGACGCGAGCAAGCCGAACACCAAGGTCTGGTTCTTCGAAACGCCGGCCAATCCGACGATGGACATCGTCGATCTGCGCGTGGTCTGCGCGCTGGCGAAGGATCGCGGGATCACCACCGTGGTCGACAATGCCTTTGCCAGCCCGGTTTTGCAGCGACCGATCGAATTCGGCGCCGACGTGGTCGCGCATTCGGCGACCAAGGCGATGGACGGCCAGGGCCGCGTGCTGGCCGGCGCGGTATGCGGGACCGAGGATTTCATCAACAACACGCTGCTGCCGTTCACGCGAAACACCGGGCCGACGCTGAGCGCGTTCAACGCCTGGGTGGTGCTGAAGGGGCTGGAAACGCTCGACCTGCGCCTGCGCCGGCAGAGCGAGAACGCGCTGGCGGTCGGGCGTTTTCTGGAGGGGCGGGTGCCGCGCATCCTGCACCCCGGCCTGCCCAGCCACCCGCAGCATGGTCTGGCGATGAGCCAGATGGACGCGGCCGGATCGATCTTCGCGTTCGAGGTTGCGGGTCGGACGCAGGCGCACGGTCTGCTCGATGCGCTGGAACTGATCGACATCTCCAACAACATCGGCGATTCGCGCTCGCTGATGACGCACCCGGCGTCCTCCACCCATTCGGGCGTGGCCGAGGACCAGCGTCTGCTGATGGGCGTGACCGAGGGGATGCTGCGGATCAACGTCGGGCTGGAGGATCCCGCCGACCTGATCGACGATCTCGACCGCGCGCTGGGCGCCGTCGGATTGTGATGGAGGCGCTGTTCGCCCATGCGGCCGAGACGCACGGCGTCGCGGTGCGCGTGCAGGTGAGCTACCTGGCCGAACAGTCGGAACCGGGGCGCGGTCGCTGGTTCTGGGCCTATCATATCCGCATCGAGAACGGTTCGGCGCGCACCGTGCAACTGCTGACCCGCCACTGGATCATCACCGACGGGCGCGGCGCGCGGCACACGGTGGAGGGCGAAGGCGTGGTCGGTGAACAGCCGGTGATCGAACCGGGCGGCAGCTTCGACTATGTCTCGGGCTGTCCGCTGTCGACGCCGACGGGCTCGATGCAGGGCAATTACCATATGATCGCCGACGACGGCGATGCGTTCGACGTCGCCATTCCGAAGTTCGCGCTGCTCGCGCCGGCGGTGGGGGCGTGATCTCTTTGGCCACCCTCACCCTTGCGGCGCTTCGCGGCTCCCTCCCTCTCCGGCCGGGGGAGCGAAGGGGCCCGCCGCCGCAGGCGGTGGGAAGGGTGAGGATCCCATGAAACGTACCCACCTTCCCCTCAACGGGCTGCGCGTGCTGGACGCGGCGGCGCGCCATCTGAGCTTCACCCGCGCCGCCGACGAACTGGCGGTGACGCCGGCGGCGGTCGGCCAGCAGATCCGCGCGCTGGAGGACACGCTCGGCACTGTGCTGTTCCGCCGCACCACCAAGGGGCTGGAACTGACGCCGGAGGGCGAGGCCGGGCTGGTCGCGCTGCGCGACGGCTTCCTCCAGTTCGAGGAAGCGGTGCGCGCGATGCAAGCGGGGCAATCGTCCAAGTCGCTGACCATCGCCGCGCCGCGCGACCTGACCGCCAAATGGCTGATGGCGCGGCTGACCGCGATCGCGGCGAGCGATCCCGAACTGCGCTTCGCCATCGTCGGCGACGAGGAGATCGATTTCGCCCAGGCCAATCTCGACCTCGCGATCCGCTGGGGCGAGGGGCCGGGCGAGCACGAGGGCGAAGCGCTCGAATCCGACGGCATGGTCACGGTGACCGCGCCCGACGGCGGCGCCGACGTCGCGATCGCCTGGCCGGGGTGCATGGGGGAGGACGCGGCGTCGCCGGTGCGCGTCGCCGACGCCGGGCTGGCGCTGGACGCGGCGGCGGCCGGGCTGGGGCGGGCATGCGTGTCCGAACTGCTGGCGCGCGCCGATCTGGCCGCCGGGCGCGTGGTGGTGGTCGGTGCGCCGCGCATGGTGTCGCGCGGCTACTGGCTGGTCGCGCCGTTGCCGCAGTGGCGCCAGAAGAAGGTCCGAGCGCTGGTCGAGGCGCTGGCGTCGTGACGGCAGCCGACGATGACGGTCCGCGCGATCCGCCCGATTTGAGCGATCCCGTCCAGCTGGCGCGTTATCGCGCGGAATTGCGCACCGTCGCGCGTGGCACGCGGACGATGGGCATCATGCTGGCGCTGGTCGGTGTCGCCGCCGCGATCCTGCGCGGAACCGTGGTGCCGCAATTGCCGGAGATGGTGCCGCTGGTCCTGATCGTCACCGCCCTGGGACTGATGCTGCTCGGGATCGTCCGCCGCATCCGTTATCATTCCGCCCGGTTGCGGCGGCGCTGAGTCGGCGATCCGCCGCCAGCGCGGCACAAGGTGACGCGCGTCACGGAAGCCGCTAATCTCAGGCGGTTATCGCGGCGTAGGAGGGGCTGGTGCCGGGAGCGAGATTAGGTTTGGTGCTGATCGCCGCCGCGGCGCTGGCCGGATGTGGCCGCACCGCGGGCAATCCGGCGCCGCCGCGTGTCGAGACGCCCGCCGAGCTGCCGCAGCAGACATCGACGATCGTCGTGCCGGTCACGGTCGATCTCGCCACGCTGGAAACCGCCCTCAACGGGCGTGTGCCGCGCCAGCTGTGGCAGATCGACAAGCAGGAAAAGAGGTGCGTCAAGGCGCAGCGGGTGAAGGTGCTGGGTGTCCGCGCCAAGGTGACGCCCGATATCGGTTGCCGCATCGTCGGGCAGGTCACGCGCGGGCGCATCCGGCTGAGCGGCAGCGGCGACCGGCTGGTGCTGACGCTGCCGGTCAACGCGGCGATCGCCGCGCGCGACGTTGGCGGGGTGCTCAAGGGCAAGACCGCGACCGGCGCGGCGACGGTGCGCGCGGTGGTCAAGCTGTCGGTCGATCGCACCTGGCAACCGCGCGCGAAGATCGACATCGCCTATGACTGGACCGAACCGCCCGGCATCGAATTCCTCGGCCAGCGCATCAAGTTCGTGGAGAAGGCCGACGACAAGCTGAAGGGCGTGATCGCCGGGCTGGAGCGCAGCCTGCCGCAGGAGCTGACCAAGCTGCGCACGCGCGAGAAACTGGCCGGGGTGTGGAAGGAAGGGTTCGCGGTGATCGAACTCAACCGCGACAAGCCGCCGGCGTGGATGCGGGTTACGCCGCAGCGGCTGGGCTTTGGCGGATACCGCGTCGGAAGCGGCAAGGTCGAGATGCTGTTGCAGGCGGAGGCGCTGACCGAGACGTTCGTCGGCGATCGTCCGCCCGACCCGATGCCGACCCCGCTGCCGCCGCCGACACCGCGCGTGGGCGAGCGGGGCCTGCGGTTCTTCGTGCCGGTGATCGCCGACTATGCCCAGCTCGAACCGGTCGTGCTGCGCACGCTGGTCAAGCGCGCGGCGAAGGGGATCACGCTCGACAAGGTCGGGGCGGTCGAGGCGAAGTTCGGCAAGGTCACCGTCTATCCCACCAGCGACGGCCGCATGGCGGTGGGGATCGAGGCCAGCGTCAAGGCGCTTGCCCACCCGACCCTGACCGCGACCCATGGTGCGGTGTGGCTGTCGGGCATTCCCTATAACGACGTCGGTTCCCAGGTGGTGCAGGTGCGCGACCTGCGCATCGCGACGCAGACCGATCGCCAGGCGGTCGATTTGCTGATCCAGCTGATGCTCGATCCGCTGGTGCTGGAGGACATCCGCACCGCGCTGTCGCATGATTTCGCCAGCGATTATCAGCGCGTGCTGGCGGCGGCGCGCAAGGCGGTGGCGGGGCGGCGGCTGGGCGATTTCACCCTGTCCGCCGATGTTTCCAGCGTGCGCAACGGCGAACTGAA
>NZ_DATMGG010000097.1:0-20127 GCF_035555815.1 Sphingomonas sp. | reverse complement strand
TCGATGTGCTGACGCCGGCCACCGGCGCGATGGCGGCGGATCTCGACGATGCGATCGCGCGGGCGCTGACCCGCGAGCGCGCCGATTGTGCCGCCTATGGCGCCGATTTCACCTGGGAAGCGAGCGCGCGCCAGTTCCTCGACGCGCTGGTGCCGGCGGGCGCGCAACTGCGCCGCGCCGCCTGACGCTTGCGCCTTTTGGCATCCGCGACTAAGTCCCAGATGTGAACGGCCGCCCCGAAGAGGGGCGGCCCTTATTGTTTTACGGAGAATCTTCGTGGCCCAGCCGCTGATGCCGCATGCGACCGCTTCCTGGCTGGTCGACAACACCGCGCTCTCTTTCGAGCAGATCGCCGATTTCTGTGGCCTCCACATCCTGGAAGTGCAGGCGATCGCCGACGACACCGCCTCCGCCAAGCTGACCGGCCGCGATCCGGTGCGCGCGCACGAGCTGACGCTGGACGAGATCGAGAAGGGGCAGGCCGATCCCGACTATCGGCTGGTGATGTCGAAGGGGCCGGAACAGGTCCGCCGCACCAAGGGACCGCGCTATACACCGGTCAGCAAGCGGCAGGACAAGCCCGACGGCATCGCCTGGATCATCCGCAACCATCCCGAGATTTCGGACGGCGCGATCGGCAAGCTGATCGGCACCACCCGCAACACCATCTCCGCGATCCGCGACCGCAGCCACTGGAACATCGCCAACATCGTGCCGAAGGACCCGGTGACCTTGGGCCTGACCTCCCAGCGCGAACTGGACGCGCTGGTCGCCAAGGCGGCGAAGGCGGCGGGGCTGGAGGCGCCGACCGATGAGCGGCTGGCCGGCGACCGCGAGGCGCTGATCGAACAGCTCCGCGCCGAGCGCGATCAGGCCACGCGTGACGCCGAGGCGGCGGAATCGGGCGAGGCGACTGGCCCGGTCGAGCATACCGCGGACACGCTGTTCAAGTCGTAGGGTTCAGGCCGTAAGGCGTTTTGCGTCCGTCGACATCCCCGCATCCCCGCCTTGGTCATTTCCGCGCAGGCGGGAATGTCCGGGAGGGATCGATACCGGCCGCCATCCCGACGAGTCCCGCTTTCACCTGTCCACCATGATGCGATAAGCTCCCCGCGATTCGATCGCGGAGAGGACGGCGGCATGTGCGATGAACTGACGAACGCGGACAATGATCGGCTGCTGGCGGCCGACGCGGTCACGCGGCGCCGCTTTGGCGTGATGACCGGCGCGGCGGGACTGTCGCTGCTGCTGCCGATGCCGGCCAACGCCATGGAGGTGGCCGGCCGCAACGTCGCCATCACCACCCCTGACGGCACCGCCGACGCCTATTTCGTCGCGCCGGGCGCGGGCAAGCATCCCGGCGTGCTGATCTGGCCCGACATCAATGGACTACGGCCGGCATTCGAGCAGATGGCGACGCGGCTGGCGCAGTCGGGCTATGCGGTGCTGGTGGTCAACCAGTTCTATCGCTCGACCAAGGCGCCGTTCGAATCGCCCGGCGACAAGATGCCGGCATGGCGCGCTCTGCTGACCCCCGACGCCGTCGTCAGCGACGGCAAGGCGTTCACCGCGTTCCTCGACAGGCAGCCGCAGGTCGATACGAAGCGCGGGCTGGCGACCACCGGCTATTGCATGGGCGGGCCGATGGTGGTGCGCACCGCCGCCGCGGTCGCCGATCGGGTGCGCGCCGGCGCGTCATTCCACGGCGCCGCGCTGGTCGGTAGCGGGTCGGACAGCCCGCATCTGCTCGCGCCGAAACTGAAGGGCGGCTATCTCTTCGCTATCGCAGAGAACGACGACCAGCGCGCGCCGACGGACAAGGATGTGCTGCGCAAGGCGTTCGCCGACGCGCATGTCCCGGCGGAGATCGAGGTCTATCAGGGTGCGATGCACGGCTGGTGCCCGCCCGACAGCCGGGTCTACAACCCCGCGCAGGCCGAAAAGGCATGGGCGCGGATGCTGGTGCTGTTCGAAAAGAATCTGTGAGACCCACGACGGGAGAGGCGGCATGGCCAAAGATCTGACCCTCTACACCAACCCGCAGTCGCGCGGCCGCATCGCGCGGTGGATGCTCGAGGAGGTCGGCGCCGACTACGAGACGGTGGTGATCGACTATGCCGGCGCGATGAGCGGGGAGGCGTATCGCGCGGTCAATCCGATGGCCAAGGTGCCGGCGATCGTCCATCGCGGGCGGACCATCACCGAATGCGCCGCGATCTGCGCCTATCTGGCGGATGCCTTTCCAGACGCCGGCATGGCGCCCGCGCTCGACGATCGCGCCGACTATTACCGCTGGCTGTTCTTCGCCGCCGGGCCGGTCGAGCAGGCGGTGACCAACCACGCCGTCGGCTGGGATCCCGAGGCGGAACGCCAGCGCATGTTCGGCTATGGCAGCTACGATCGCGCGATCGACGCTTTGGAAGGTGCGGTGGACGGGCTGGGCGAGGGCTGGCTGACCGGCGCGCGGTTCAGTGCGGCGGACGTCTATGTCGGCGCGCAGCTCTCCTGGGGCACGATGTTCGGGACGATCCCGAAGCGGCCGGCGTTCGTCGCCTTCGCCGAGCGGGTGCAGGCGCGCCCGGCGGCGATCCGCGCCGCGCAACTGGACGACGCGCTGGCGAGCGAGCAGGCATGATGCTGATCGGCCTGCGATCGAGGCATGGCCACGGCTGACGCGGACGTCTGCATCGTCGGCGGCGGGCCGGCGGGGATGGTGGCGGGGCTGCTGTTCGCCCGCGCCGGGCTGCGCACCGTGGTGCTGGAGAAGCACGCCGATTTCCTGCGCGATTTTCGCGGCGACACCGTCCACCCGTCGACATTGCGGATCTTCGCCGAACTGGGGCTGCTCGACGGGTTGCTGCGCCGCCCGCATCAGCAGGTGCGCTCGCTGGGCGCGCGCATCGCCGGACGCGACATACTGATCGCCGATTTCACCCACTTGAACGTGCCTGCGCCGTTCCTCGCGCTGATGCCGCAATGGGAGTTCCTCGATTTCGTCGCCGACGCGGCGGGCCGTTACCCCAGCTTCACCCTGCGGCAGCGCTGCGCCGGGCTAGATCTGCTCGAGGAGGGCGGCCGCGTCGTCGGCATTCGCACCGGCGACGGCGACACGGTCCGCGCGCGGCTGGTGATCGCCTGCGACGGCCGCGATTCGCAGCACCGCGCGGGCCTTCCCGCCACGGTGATCGGCGCGCCAATGGACGTGTTCTGGTTCCGCATCCCCAAGGCAGCGCGCGCCGAAAACGACACGATGGGCGTGTTCGACGCCGGCCGCATCCTCGTGCTGATCGATCGCGGCGACTATTGGCAGTGCGCTTTCGTCTTCGCGAAGGGATCGTCCGATGCCATCCGGGCGGAGGGGCTGGCGGCGTTCAAGGCGCGGGTCCGCGCGGTCGGCCCGGAAACCGCGACGGTCGATCAGGGCGTGACGAGCTGGGACGACGTCAAACTGCTCACCGTCACCGTCGATCGGCTGGAGAGCTGGCACCGTCCGGGCCTGCTGGTGATCGGCGACGCGGCGCACGCGATGTCGCCGATCGGCGGAGTGGGGATCAATCTGGCGATCCAGGACGCGGTCGCCGCCGCCAACATCCTGGCCGCACCGATGCGGGCTGGAGTGGATCCCGATCCGCTGCTCCACCGCGTCCGCGATCGCCGGGCCGGCGCGGTCCGGCTGACCCAGACGATGCAGCGGCTGATCCAGGACAATGTCATCGCGCCGGTGCTCGACGCCAGCCGCCCGCTGGAGGCGCCGCCGCTGGTCGCGCGGCTGGCCGATCGCTTCGCGTTGCTGCGCCGCATCCCGGCGCGGCTGGTCGGCATGGGCTTCCGGCCCGAGCATGTACGTTCCCCGGACGCCGACGGAATCGCTTGACGGCGGCGCCGCCAACGGCTGACTGCGCGGACGATGTGGGGACGGGGCCGATGATCAAGCGACTGGAATATTGGTTTGAAACCGCACTGTTCGGATCGCGCTGGTTGCTGGCGCCGTTCTACGTCGGGCTGGTGATTTCGGTGGGGTTGCTGCTCGCGGTGTTCCTGCGCGAACTGGTCGGCGCGGTGCCGGCGGTGCTGACGATGTCGGTCGAGACCGCGATCCTCAAGGTGCTGACGCTGCTCGATCTCGCGCTCGCGGCCAATCTGATCATGGTCGTGATCCTGGCCGGCTACGAAAGCTTCGTGTCGAAGATCGATACCGAGGGGCATGAGGATCGGCCGGAATGGATGGGCACCACCAGTTTCGCCGGATTGAAGCTGAAACTCTACGCCTCGATCGTCGCGATCTCGGGCATCCAGTTGCTCAAGAATTTCATGGGGATCGGGCAGAAGCCGCTGACCGGCGACGAATTGTTCTGGATGACCGTGATCCACTTCGCCTTCGTCGTCACGGCGGTGCTGTCGGCGCTGACCGACTATCTCTCGTCGCGGACCAAGGGCGCGCACTGAGCGGCGATCAGCGCGCGCGCAGCTCCGTCATGCGCGCGGGCAGCGTATCGAGGATCGCCTGACGCCGCGCGTCGTCGACCGCGCTCCATTCGGCGATCTCGCCCTCGCTGCGGCCGCAGCCCAGGCACCAGCCCGTCACGAGGTCCAGCGTGCATACCAGGATGCACGGGCTCATCACTGCGGCCGATGGGCCATATTCGAACAGGTCGTCGTCTTCCATCGCCAACCTTCCGGACGAACGCGGCAGGGCCGGTCAGAAGCCGAGCTTGACGTCCAGGAACGCCGGGAACGGGCCGTTCCAACCATCGTCGGGACCATCGTCCGGGGCGTTGCGGCGGCGATCGTCACGGCGCGGGCGCGACGTATCGCGATCGACGCGCGGCGCGGCCTCCGCACGGACAGCGTCGGCGCGTTCCGGACGGGGCGCGCGTTCCGGCCGCGGCGCGCGGTCGGCCCTCTCGCGGCGCGGCGCACGTTCCGCGCGTGCTTCCGGTTCGCGTGTCGCGGGTTCACGACGGGCGGGTTCGCGCGGCTCCGCGTCACGCCGCGCACCGCCACGACCGCCCCGGCCGGGACGATCGTCGCCGCCGTCCGCGGAGACCGTCTCGCGCTCGATCGTCTGGCCGGTCAGCTTCTCGATGTTCTCGATATTCTCCGCGTCCTCGCTGGTGATCAGCGTGTAGGCGGTGCCGGTCGCGCCCGCGCGGCCGGTGCGGCCGATGCGGTGGACGTAATCGTCGGGGTGCCACGGCGCGTCGAAGTTGAACACATGGCTGACGCCCTTGATGTCCAGCCCGCGCGCGGCGACGTCGGAGGCGACCAGGATGGTGATCTCGCCGCGCTTGAACAGCTCCAGCTCGGCCAGCCGCTGCGGCTGCTCCATGTCGCCGTGGATCTCGCCCGAGCGATAGCCGAGGCGCTTGAGGCTCTTGTTGAGCTCACGCACCGTCGTCTTGCGGTTGCAGAAGACGATCGCGTTGGTGACCGCGTCACGGTTCAGCAGCGTGCGCAGCGTGTCGGCCTTGGCCCTGGCGGTGGTCGGCACCAGCCGCTGGGTAATGTTGAGGTTGGTCGACGCCGGGCGCGACACCTCGATCTGCTTGGGATTGTCGAGGAACTTGTCCGCCAGCTTCTTGATCGGCGGCGGCATCGTCGCGGAGAACAGCAAAGTCTGGCGCTGCTTGGGCAGCTTGGTGCAGATTTCCTCGATATCGGGGATGAACCCCATATCGAGCATCCGGTCGGCCTCGTCGATCACCAGCAGGTTGCATCCGGTCAGCAGGATGTTGCCGCGCCCAAACAGGTCCATCAGCCGGCCCGGCGTGGCGATCAGCACGTCGACGCCCTTTTCCAGCGCCTTGATCTGATCGCCCATCGACACGCCGCCGATCAGCAGGGCCATCGAGAGCTTGTGATATTTGCCGTACTTTTCGAAATTCTCGGCGACCTGCGCTGCGAGCTCACGGGTCGGCTCGAGGATCAGGCTGCGCGGCATCCGCGCGCGGCTGCGGCCCTGGGCGAGGATGTCGATCATCGGCAGCACGAAGCTGGCGGTCTTGCCGGTCCCGGTCTGGGCGATGCCGATCAGATCGCGCATCATCAGCACGCTGGGGATGGCGCTGGCCTGGATCGGCGTCGGCTCGGAATAGCCTGCCTCTTCGACGGCGCGCAGCAATTCGGTGGAAAGGCCGAGATCGGCAAAGTTCATTAGCGATGTCCGGAAGGGCGGGCGAAGGCCACACCTCGAAATCAGGCCCGCGCGCTCGCGGATTTGGCGCGATTTGTCAAGTTATCGGGTGGGAATAAGCGTGGAAAAGGATTGAATCCGGCATTCTCCACCCGCGCGGGAACGGATGGCGTCGCGATTGGAACAGAGTTTCCCGTCGCTGTTCATGCGCAGGTACAGGCCCGAATAGAAGTCGAGCGCCGGGCATTCGCTGTTGAAGCGCGCGCGCAGCCGCTTGCCGTTGAGCAGCAGCAGGTCGACCGTATCGACCCCGGCGATGGTCGCCCCGGCCAGCGCCTGCACCTCCACGCATTTCTCCGCCTTGCGCTCGACCCAGCGGATCGGCGGGGGCGGGGCGGCGGGCGCGGGCGCCGCCATCGGCGCCCCGCCGGTCGGCACGCGGGGGATGCGGATGATCAGCCGCTGCTGGATGGTCACTTCGGTGATCGTCCCGCGCGCGGTCGGTACCGCGCGGCGCTGCTGGCCATCGACCGCGGCGGCGGGGATGGCGAGCGTGGCGATCAGGATGATGGGGAGGCGAACGTCTGGCATGATCAGGGTGATGCAATGACCCGGCGTGATTGAACGATGCATGAATTGGCGCATGAATTGGCCGCATCCGGGGACCATGCTAGCGTTCGCCTGGTCATGACGCCAGCACAGTCCCATCTGGTCGATTCCATGCGGTCCCGCTTCGGCCCAAGGATCGCGGTTACCGACCCCGACGATATCGCCCCGTGGCTGACCGACTGGCGCGGCCGATACCATGGCCGCGCGCCCGCCATCCTTGCCCCGGCATCAACGGGGGAGGTGCAGGCGATCGTGGCGGCGGCGCGGCACGGCGGAGTGGCGCTGGTGCCGCAGGGCGGCAACACCTCGATGGTGGGCGGGGCGACACCGCCGGCGGACGGATCGGCGCTGATCCTGTCGCTGCGGCGGATGAACCGGGTGCGCGCGATCGACCCCGTCGCCAACCTCGCCGTTGCCGATGCCGGGGTGATCCTGGCCGACCTCCACGCCGCAGCCGACGCGGTGGGGCGGCGCTTTCCGCTTACGCTCGGCGCGCGCGGCTCGGCGACGATCGGCGGCCTCGCCTCGACCAACGCCGGCGGCACCCAGGTGCTGCGCTGGGGCACGATGCGCGGGCTGGTCGCGGGGGTGGAGGCGGTGCTGCCCGACGGATCGCTCCATGACGGGCTGGTGGCGCTCAAGAAGGACAATCGCGGATACGACCTCAACCAGCTGCTGATCGGGGCGGAGGGTACGCTGGGCGTAATCACCGCCGCGACGCTGCGGCTGGCCCCGGCGATCGCGGCGCGCGCGGTGGCGTGGGCCGGGGTCGCCTCGCCCCACGCCGCGCTGCGCTTGCTGCGGCTGATCGAGGCGGACAGCGACGCGATCGAGAGCTTCGAGATCCTGCCCGACGAAACGCTGGCGCTGGTGCTGGGCCATATCCCCGATACCCGCGCGCCGTTGACCGGCCCGCACGCCTGGCACGTGCTGATCGAGGCGGTGGCGGGCGATTTCGACCGCGAGCCGCCGGCGATGCTGCTCGAACGGCTGCTGGCCAGGGCGCTGGCCGAGGGGGTGATCGAGGACGCGACGCTGGCCGCCAGCGAGGCGCAGGCGGAGGCGTTCTGGCGCATCCGCCATTCGATCTCCGAATCGGCGCGCGCACAGGGGCCGCAGACCCAGCACGACATTTCGGTCCCGGTCGACCGGATGCCCGATTTCCTGACGCTCGATGCCCGCGCGATCGAGGCGGCGCTGCCCGGCACATCGGCGAGCGGTTTTGGCCACCTGGGCGACGGCAACGTCCATTTCCACGTCCGCGCGCCGGCCGACAGCGATCCCGCGCGCTGGTATGCCGAGCAGGCGCCGCTGGTCACGCGGGTCGTCCATGACCATGTCGTCGTGGCGGGCGGATCGATTTCGGCCGAACACGGCATCGGCCAGATGAAGCTGGCGGAGCTCGAACGGCTGGGGCCGCCGGCGCGGCTGGCGGCGTTGCGCGCGATCAAGGCGGCGTTCGACCCCGCCAACCTGTTCAATCCCGGCAAGCTGGTGCGCCCCGAGCCGGTGACCGATCTGTGTGGGAATGGCTGATTCAGCCCGATGACGGCCACCGAACGCTATTCGAGCGTCGATCCCGCGTCACCGGGTCACCGTCGCGCGGATGATGCGGGGGGAGGTGCGGGCCGGGCACCGGACCGCGCGGTACAGAAAGTTACAAATCTGAGTCTTGAAGGGCGCCGACCACCGGACTATATTGGTCTTGTACGGCTTCGTGTCCCCCCTTTCGCGGGGTCGTACGGCACGCCTTCGGGCGTGTCTCCTCCCTGAACCTTGGCCGCCTCGGGTTTGTCCCGGGGCGGTTTTTTTATGGGACGTCCGCCTTACTCGGCGGCGATGGCGTGGGGGGCCAGTTCGTCCGCCAGAGCGTCGATGATTCGCCTGAGCAGCGCGGCCGTCGCGGCAAAGCCCGGCCCCGGTTCACGTAGCGCCGCATCGAGATAGGCGGTGCGATCGATCTCGATCTGGATCGCGTGCAGCCCGCGCGCGGGCGCGCCGTGGCGATCGAGCACATGGCCGCCCGGATAGGGCGCGTTCAGCGCCACCGGCACGCCGGCATCGCGCACCACCGACTCCACCCGGCTGACGAATCGCGCCGCCGCCGATTTGCCGAACCGGTCGCCGATCACCACCCGCGCGGCGTCCGGCCCCGGAATCGGCGGCATCGAATGGATATCGAGCAGCACCGCGACGCCGAACCGCGCGTGCGCCGATCGCAGCGCCGCCGCCACCGCCGCGTGATAGGGGCGGTGATCCGCCGCGATCCGTGCCGCGACCTCCTCCCCCGACAGCCGCCGCCGCCACAGCTCGCCGGCGCCGCTGACCCGGCGGGGGACCAGCCCCAGCCCGCTGCGCACCTTCGCCGACACGAACGGCATCGTCATCGTCGATACGCCATCGTCGATCCGGGGATCGCGATCGCCCTCGCCGCGATTGAGGTCGATCCACGCGCGGGCGCGGCGGGCGATCAGCGCGGTCTCGTCGCCGATCGCCGCCAGCGCCAGCCGGTCGATGTGGCGGTCCTCCAGCGGGATCAGCGCCGCCAGCGGCACGCGCAACGCATCCTGCAGCGCGGCGGGATAGTCGCGCCCGGCGTGCGGCACCGACAGCACGATCGGGCTGACCGGCTCGACGGGGCCGATGCGATCGAACGACGGATTGGCGGGGAAATTCACGGCGGAAGGATAGCTGTCCCGATCCGGTGCCGCAACGCCGCGCGACGGTCTGGAAAATGTTAAGTCCTGGGCGCATAGAAGCGGCGATCGCGAGCGGGGTACAGATGATCAGGATTCTCTTGGCCGAGGACGATGCGGTGATGCGCGAATATCTTGCGCGCGCGCTGGAACGGTCTGGCTATCAGGTGGCTGCGGTCGATCGCGGCACGGCGGCGATCCCGCTGCTGGAGGCTGAACGCTTCGACCTGCTGCTGACCGACATCGTGATGCCGGAGATGGACGGGATCGAGCTGGCGCAGCGCGCGGCGGAGATGGCGCCGGACATGCGGGTGATGTTCATCACCGGTTTCGCCGCGGTGACGCTGAAGGCGGGCAAGTCGATGCCGCAGGCGCGGGTGCTGTCGAAGCCGTTCCACCTGCGCGAGCTGGTCGGGGAGGTCGACCGCATGTTCGAGCTGGGCAGCGCCTCCGGTCTCAATTAATTCGGACGCGGCGCCGTTTTCGGGCTTTGTGCGCTTGCGCGGGCGAAAACGGTCGGCTAATGGCCGCGCCTCGTTGGGCGTGTAGCTCAGTGGTAGAGCACTGTGTTGACATCGCAGGGGTCGCAAGTTCAATCCTTGCCACGCCCACCATAAAACCCCGTCAACCCTTTGGGTTGGCGGGGTTTTCAAGTTCTGGGACACAGGCGGATACAGTGTCCGCCAGGCCAGCCGCAGCGGGTCGAACGCCTCGTCGTTCGACTTGGCGAGCAGCAGCCATGTCACCGGGGCGGGGATCGCCGGCCGGGTGCGATGGCCGAGCGCGCGCTTCCCTGAAATGGTCTCCTGGCGCGCCGGTCAGCGCGTCGGTTCCGGCCTTCCCGGCGGGGTTTGCGGTCCGCCAGTGACACCAAATGGAACCGCCGCTCGCCGCTTACAGTTGCGGGGGCAGCGCCGGAATCGGCCCTGACGGACCTCACCGGCTTCCCGTCTTAGCCCTGCCTCCGGCCGCAGTCGTGGAACCTCGATGCGACGACCATCGCGTGCCGGGTCGCGCCTGCCACCTATGGTAGAGGTAATATCTCGGCTTCGCGCAGGCCGTGCAGGCTGTTGCCGATCCACAGGCGGCGCGCCTCCATCAGTGTGTCGCGGGGGATGCCGGCGACGGTCGCGGCGTCCGCTTCGATCAATTCGGCGCGCAGGATGCCGGGCAGCGCGCCGTCGGTGACCGGCGGCGTGATCATCCGGCCGTCGATCTCCACGAACAGCGTGTTGCGCGATCCGTCGGCGACACGGCCATGGCGGTTGAGCAGAATCGCCTCGTCACAGCCCGAGCGCTGTGCCTCCGCGAACGCCGCCTCGTGCGCTGCGCGGTGCGTCGTCTTGTGGCGCAGGAACGGGTCCGCCGCATCGACCGGGCGGCCGGCGAAGGCGAGCCGCGCGCGCGCGGGCGGTGGCGCCACCGGCGCGGCGGTCACATCGGGCGTGCCGTCGCGTGCCAGCGTTAGGCGGACCCGCATGTCCTCCGCCCCCCACTGCCGCGCGGCATCGGTGAGGTGCCGTTCGACGCGCGCCCGATCGAGCGCGAAACCCAGTCGCGCCGACGATGCCGCCAGCCGCGCGAGATGCGCCTCCAGCCGCACGAAGCCGCGCGCCGCGCTCCAGCGGAACGTCTCGATCAGCGCATAGGGCTCCGCCAACCCGGTCAGGATGCGTGCCTTCAGCAGCGCCTCATCATACTCCGCGTCGGGATCGGAATCGGCGACGATGCCCCCGCCGACGCCATAGCGCCCTTCGCCAGATGCGGTGACCACGGCCGTGCGGATCGCGACGTTGAAGTGGAGGTCGCCACCTGGCGCAATCGTCCCGATCGACCCGGTATAGACGCCGCGCGGCGCGTCCTCGATCTCCGCCAATATCTCGGCGGCGCGGATCTTCGGCGCCCCCACCACCGATCCGCACGGAAACAGCGCCGCGATCCGTTCGCGCAGCGACGTGCCCGGCCGCAGCCGCGCGGTGACGGTCGAAGTCAGCGTGTGGAGGCTGGGGTAGGTTTCCGGCGTGAACAATGCCGGGACGGCGACGCTGCCCGGTTCGCCGATCCGGGCGAGATCGTTGCGCAACAGATCGACGATCATCAGATTCTCGGCGCGCTGCTTGGGGTCGGCGACCAGTTCTGTCAGCCTGCGCGCGTCGTCGGCGGGATCGTCGCCGCGCGGCGCGGTGCCCTTCATCGGGCGCGTCGCGATCCGGTCGTCGGCGATGCGGACGAACAGTTCGGGAGACACCGAGATCACGCTCGCCTCGCCCGTCCAGACGAGTCCGCCGTGCGCGACCGGCTGCTCCGCGCGCAACGCGGCGTAGAGTGCCAGCGGGTCGCCGCGATAGCCGAACCGGATCGGGAAGGTCAGGTTGGCCTGGTAGATATCGCCGGCGGCGATGCGGGCGAGCACCTCGCGCACCTTGGCCACGTGCGTCGGACGGTCATGACCGGGCGCGAGGCCGGACAGCGGCGGCGGCGGCCCGCGATCGGCCAGCCAGGCGTCGGCGACGGCGCCCTCCACCGCCAGCACCTCGCGGAACAGGCCGAACCACAGCAGCGGCGTATCGCGTTCCAACCGTAGCAACGGCGTCAGCCGCGGCTCGAGCGCGGCGCCCAGTTCATAGGCGAGGAAGCCAGCCGCGTGCCGGCCTTCCGCCAGCGCCGCCTCGATCCGCGCCAGCGCGGCATCGACATTGCGCGGATCGTCGCACCGGACGATCGCCACCGGATCGCGAAACAGGCGGGCATGGCCGGCGCCGTCCAGCCGATCCTCGACCAGCACATAGGGCGCGCCGGCGGGGGCGAGGTCCATCGCCTCATGCCGGTGGTCCGCGCCCATCACCTCGTGCATCACCGTTCGATATTGCGTGGCCGGTGCGATGGCAACCGGGGGGGGTATTGTACGGCGCGCGCCCAAAGAGCCCCGGCCGAACGGCTCGGCCGGGGCCAGGTCCGTGGAGGGAAGCTGCGGAAAAGCGGGCCAGATCACAGGACGACGTCGATCTGGACGACGGCGGCTTTGAGCTGGATCTGGAAGTCGGCGACACCGTCGCCGACGCTGGCGCCGTCGAGCGTGTCGTTGCCGCTGTCGCCGGTCAGCGGGTCGTTGCCCGCCAAGCCAGGCCCGGCACGTTCCATTATGAGGTCCCCGTCGGACGCAACTCGTCGCCGCCCGTTCGGCCGCACGGCGAAAAGGCGCCGATGCAGACTCAGTGAGCGGGAGGAACAGAACCCGCAATCGGAGGCAGGCGACGGCCTTGTGTTCCGGCGCGGGCCGGCGGTGCGGGGTCGGGCTCGATCCCCATGCCCCGGCCGGCGCCGGGGGCACGGCGTGGTCAGCCGAAGCGATAGGGCACGATCGCGCGCGCGTCCGGGTCGATGTCGAGCGTCGCGCCGGCGGGGGGAAAGGCGCGCTGGTCACAGTCGCCGCGCGGACAGATGCGGCACGATATGCCGATCGGCGTCGGTGGCTGCCCCTGCATCCCGTCGGCGTAGATGAAATCGCCGGCGTCGCCTTCCTCGCACCCCAGCGCCACCGCATAGCGGCGCGGAGCGCGGGCGTAGCTGCCCGACGGCTTGACCAGTCCCTTGGCCATCGAGACATAGCGGGTGCCGTCGGGCATCTCGGCGCGCTGGACCAGGATGCGGTCGGGGATCGCCACCGCTTCGTGCACCACCCACAGCGGACAGGCGCCGCCGAAACGCGCGAATTGCAGCCGTGTCGCCGAATGGCGCTTGGTGATGTTGCCGGCCATGTCGACGCGCAGGAAGAACATCGGGATGCCCGCCGCGCCGGGCCGCTGGAGCGTCGACAGCCGGTGGCACGCCTGCTCGAAGCTGACCCCGAACGCCTGCCGCAGCCGGTCGATATCGTGGCGCAGCGCCTGCGCGGTATCGCGGAACGCCGCATAGGGCATCAGCAGCGCCCCCGCGGCGTAATTGGCCAGCCCGATCGCCAGCAATTTCCGCGAAGCGTCGAAGCGCAGGCCCGATCCGGCGACGGTGGCGGCGATCGTCTCCGCCATCTCCAACCGGGCGAGCTGGTGCGCGAGCAGAAAGGCGGCGCTTTCGGGCGGGATCGCGCGATCGATCGCCAGCCGGCGGCGTGCGGCGTCATAGCGGCGCAGCTCGGTGCCGCCCGAATCCATCCATTCAACGGTGACGCCGTGCGCGCTTTCCAGCCGCATCGACAGCCCCTCGGCGCTCGCGCCACCGACAGTCGCGGCCAGCGTTTCCGCCTGGCGATCGAGCGGGTCGATGTAATTGCCCTGGGTGTGGAACCAGTCGCGCACTTCCTCCCACGGTGGGCGGCTGGCATCGGCCGACCCCGCCTCGACGGTGTCGTTGAGCAGCCGCACCTGCTCCTGTGACCGGCGATAGGCGTCGTGGATCGCCACCATCCGCCGCGCCAGTTCGGGCTGCTGTTCGGCGGCGCGGCGCAGCAGGTCCTCGCCCAGCCGCGCCTCGGCGATGCCGGCGTCGTCCGCAGCGGCGGCGGAGGCGACCAGCAATGCCTCGTCCACCCCGGTCAGCGCCCCCCAGCGATCGGGGTAGGCGCGGGCGAGCGCGAGCATCACCGGCGGGGTCAGCGGCCGGTCGTTGGATTCGATCTGCGACAGATAGGGGACGGAGATACCGAGTTCGCTGGCCATCGCCGCCTGCGACACGCCGATCCGCGCGCGCAGGCGCCGCACCTCATGTCCGGCGAACAGGCGGCGGCGGGGTGGTGGCAACGGGAACTCCGCTAGATTTGCAAATATCACCTCTATAACTTTGCAACATTGCATTTGCCAGCCGGCGGGCGCCTTGAAAGAGGGAGGGTTCGTCCGCCACGGAGAGACCATGTCGTCCACGATCGAGGAACTGGAACGCCGCCGCACAGCCGCACGGCTCGGCGGAGGCGAAAAGCGGATCGCCGCGCAGCACGCCAAGGGAAAGCTGACCGCGCGTGAGCGGCTCGACGTGCTGCTCGACGAGGGATCGTTCGAGGAACTCGACATGTATGTCGAGCACAATGCCGTCGATTTCGGCATGGCGGAACAGGTCATCCCCGGCGACGGCGTCGTCACCGGCAGCGGCACGATCAACGGCCGGCTGGTGTTCGTGTTTTCGCAGGACTTCACCGTGTTCGGCGGATCGCTGTCCGAACGCCACGCGCAAAAGATCTGCAAGATCATGGACATGGCGCTGAAGGTCGGCGCGCCGGTGATCGGCCTGAACGACAGCGGCGGCGCGCGCATCCAGGAGGGCGTCGCATCGCTTGGCGGCTATGCCGAGGTGTTCCAGCGCAACGTGCTGGCGTCGGGCGTCGTGCCGCAACTCAGCCTGATCATGGGGCCGTGCGCGGGCGGAGCGGTCTATTCGCCGGCGATGACCGACTTCATCTTCATGGTGAAGGATTCATCGTACATGTTCGTCACCGGCCCCGACGTGGTCAAGACGGTGACCAATGAGGTGGTCAGCCAGGAAGGGCTGGGCGGCGCGTCGACCCACACCGTCAAGTCTGGTGTCGCCGACAACGCGTTCGACAACGATATCGAGGCGCTACTGGCGGCGCGCGATTTCATCGATTTCCTGCCCGCGTCGAACCGTGAGGAGGTGCCGCAGCGGCCGTGCGACGATCCGTGGGACCGGGTGGACGAGAGCCTCGACACGCTGGTGCCGGCCAGCGCCAACCAGCCCTATGACATGCACGAGCTGATCCGGAAGGTGGTGGACGAGGGCGATTTCTTCGAGGTCCAGCCCGGCCACGCCGGCAACATCATCATCGGCTTCGGCCGGATCGAGGGACGCACGGTCGGCATCGTCGCCAACCAGCCGATGGTGCTGGCCGGCGTGCTCGACATCAATTCGTCGAAGAAGGCGGCGCGGTTCGTGCGCTTCTGCGATGCGTTCGACATCCCGATCGTGACGTTCGTCGACGTCCCCGGATTCCTGCCCGGCGTGGCGCAGGAGCATAACGGCATCATCAAGCACGGCGCCAAGCTGCTGTTCGCCTATGCCGAGGCGACGGTGCCGAAGCTGACCGTGATCACGCGCAAGGCCTATGGCGGCGCCTATGACGTGATGGCGTCAAAGCACCTGCGCGGCGATCTCAACTACGCCTGGCCGACCGCCGAGATCGCGGTGATGGGCGCGAAGGGCGCGGTCGAGATCATCTTCCGCGGGCGCACGCCCGAGGAGATCGCCGAGCGCACGGCGGAATATGAGGCACGTTTCGCCAACCCGTTCGTCGCGGCGAGCAAGGGGTTCGTGGATGAGGTGATCATGCCGCACTCCACCCGCCGCCGGATCGCGCTGGGCCTGCGGAAGCTCCGGGGCAAGGCGCTGGAGAATCCGTGGAAGAAGCATGACAATATTCCGCTGTGAGTGATTGTGACTGCCCGCGTCCTAACCTCGTCATTGCGAGCGTAGCGAAGCAATCCAGCGTTGCGTGCAATCGGCACTTCGTAGTGGATTGCTTCGTCGCCTGCGGCTCCTCGCAATGACGGCTCGGTTCAGGCAGCCGGCGACGTACATCATGGCGAACCGTCGCAACGGCACCTTGTATACCGGTGTCACGTCGAACCTGCCGCAGCGGGCGTGGCAACATCGCGAGGGGACGGTGGAAGGGTTCACGCAACGCTACGACTGCAAAATGCTCGTCTGGTTTGAGATGGCGGAAACGATGGAAAGTGCGATTACCCGTGAGAAGCAGATCAAGGGCGGTTCGCGGGCCAAAAAGCTGGCTTTGATCGAGGGGACGAATCCTGACTGGACCGACCTTTATGGGACGATCGCTCATGGCTGACCGCCGGACGCTGGATTGCTTCGCTGCGCTCGCAATGACGGAGGACGGGAAATGATCCTCGGCCGTCTCAACCATGTTGGCGTCGCGACGCCGTCGATCGCGGACAGCGTGGTTTTCTATCGCGACGTGATGGGCGCGACGTCGATCGGCGAACCGTTCGACCTGCCCGCGCAGGGCGTGAAGGTGTGCTTCGTCGACACGCCCAACACGCAGATCGAACTGATCGAGCCCTATGACGAAAGCTCGCCGATCGCCGGGTTCCTCAAGGCCAATCCCAAAGGGGGCCAACACCACCTGTGCTATGAGGTGCCCGACATCCACGAGGCGAAAGCGTGGTTCGAGGCCAAGGGCGCGCGCGTGCTGGGCGAGCCGCGCATCGGTGCGCATGGCACCCCCATTTTCTTCGTCCATCCCAAGGACATGGGCGGGGTGCTGACCGAGATCATGGAGACGCCGAAGGGGGACTCGCATTGAACGCCGTATCGATTGCCATCCCGGCGCGGGGAGTGAAATGACCGACAGTAAACCCACCCCCGCCGACTGGCAGGCGCTCGCCGACAAGGAAGTGAAGGGCCGCGACCTCACCTGGCACTCGCCGGAGGGGATCGACGTCAAGCCGCTCTATACCGCCGCCGACGTCGCGGACGGCGACCCCGGCCTGCCCGGCTTCGCGCCGTTCACCCGCGGGGTGCGCGCGTCGATGTACGCTGGCCGGCCGTGGACGATCCGCCAGTACGCCGGTTTCTCCACCGCCGAGGAATCGAACGCCTTCTACCGCCGCAACCTCGCCGCCGGGCAGAAGGGGCTGAGCGTCGCGTTCGATCTCGCCACCCACCGCGGCTACGACAGCGATCACCCGCGCGTGGTCGGCGACGTCGGCAAGGCGGGCGTGGCGATCGACAGCGTCGAGGACATGAAGATCCTGTTCGACGGCATTCCGCTGGGCGAAATGTCGGTCAGCATGACGATGAACGGCGCGGTGATCCCGATCCTCGCCTTCTTCATCGTCGCTGGCGAGGAGCAGGGGGTGCCGCAGGCGGCGCTCGACGGGACCATCCAGAACGACATCCTCAAGGAGTTCATGGTCCGCAACACCTATATCTACCCGCCCGAGCCAAGTATGCGGATCATCTCGGACATCTTCGCATACACCTCGTCCAACATGCCGAAATTCAACAGTATTTCGATTTCCGGCTATCACATTCAGGAAGCCGGGGCGACGCAGGTTCAGGAACTGGCCTTCACCATCGCCGACGGGGCGGAGTACGTCCGCTATGGCGTCGCCTCGGGCCTCGACATCGACAAGTTCGCAGGGCGACTGAGCTTCTTCTTCGCAATCGGTATGAACTTCTTCATGGAAGTCGCGAAATTGCGGGCGGCACGGGTGTTGTGGCACCGGGTGATGACCAATCTCGGCGCCAAGGACGAACGCAGCAAAATGCTGCGGACGCACTGCCAGACCAGCGGCGTGTCGCTGACCGAGCAGGACCCGTACAACAACGTCATCCGTACCACGATCGAGGCGATGGCGGCGATGCTGGGCGGCACGCAAAGCCTGCACACCAACGCGCTCGACGAAGCGATCGCGCTGCCGACCGATTTCTCCGCCCGGATCGCGCGCAACACCCAGATCGTGATCCAGGAAGAAACGGGGATGACCAAGGTGGTCGACCCGTTGGGCGGTTCATATTACGTCGAAGCATTGACCGCCGAACTGGTTGAAAAAGCGTGGGAGATCATCGAGCGCGTCGAGCGCGAGGGCGGCATGGCCAAGGCGGTGGCGGCCGGCTGGCCCAAGGCGATGATCGAGGAGGCGGCCGCGGCGCGTCAGGCGCGGGTCGATCGCGGCGACGACGTCATCGTCGGGGTCAACAAATACCGGCTGGCGAACGAGGATCTGCTCGAGACTCTCGACGTCGACAACCACGCGGTGCGCGAGGCGCAGATCGCGCGGATCAACCGGGTCAAGGCGACGCGTGACGACGCCGCGTGTCGCGCCGCGCTGGAAGCGTTGCGCGCCGGGGCCGCCGCGCCGCAATCTCCGGACAACAACCTGCTCGCGCTCGCGGTCGACGCGGCGCGTGCCCGCGCCACGCTGGGCGAGATTTCCGCGGCGATGGAGGTCAGCTTCGATCGTTACGCGACGGTGCCGACGCCGGTGAAGGGCGTCTATGCCGCGCCCTATGAGGGCGACAACCGCTGGTTGCAGGTGCTCGACGGCGTCCGCGCGGTCGAGCGGCGGATGGGACGCAAACCGAAACTGCTGATCGCCAAGATGGGGCAGGACGGCCACGATCGCGGGGCCAACGTCATCGCCAGCGCGTTCAGCGACATGGGGTTCGACGTCGTCTCCGGCCCGCTGTTCCAGACGCCGGAGGAGACGGTGGTGCTGGCGCTCGACAGCGGCGTCGACGTGGTCGGCGCGTCTAGCCTGGCTGCGGGGCACAAGACGCTGATCCCCGAACTGATCGCCCGCCTGCGTGAGCGCGGGCGCGGCGACATCAAGGTGATCGCCGGCGGCGTCATCCCGCCGCAGGACTATGATTATCTGCGTGAAGCCGGTGTGCAGGGCATCTATGGCCCCGGTTCCAACGTGGTCGAATGCGCGGCCGACGTGCTGCGCCTGCTTGGCCACAACATGCCGCCGCTGGAGGATGCCGCGTGACCCTGAAGCCTGAAAGCCTGACCATCCATGCCGGCGGTGAGGCCGATCCGACCACCAAGGCGCGGATCACCCCGATCTACCAGACCAACAGCTATGTGTTCGACAACGTCGACCATGCCGCCGCGCTGTTCAATCTCGACGCGGTCGGCAACATCTACACCCGGCTGATGAACCCGACCAACGGCGCGCTGGAGACCAAGGTCGCCGCGCTGGAGGGCGGCGTCGCGGCGCTGGCGACGGCATCGGGTCACGCCGCGCAGTTCCTGGCGTTCCACACGTTGATGGAGGCCGGCAGCCATATCGTCGCCGCCGACAAACTCTACGGCGGATCGCTCAACCAGATCGGCCACAGTTTCCGCAAGATGAGCTGGGGCGCGACCTTCGTCGATGCCGACGATCCCGCCAATGTCGCCGCCGCGATCACTCCGCAGACGCGCGCGGTGTTCGTCGAGAGCCTCGCGAATCCGGGCGGCGTCGTCACCGATATCGCCGCGATCGCCGATGCGGCGCACGCGGCGGGCGTGCCGCTGATCGTCGACAACACCATGGCGACCCCGGCGCTGTGCCGTCCGATCGAGCACGGCGCCGACATCGTCGTCCATTCGACCAGCAAGTTCCTGAACGGGCACGGCAATTCGATCGGCGGCGTGATCGTCGATTCCGGCCGGTTCGACTGGGCCGCATCGGGCAACTACCCCTATCTGAGCGCGCCGAACCCGTCCTATCACGGCAAGGTGTTTACGGAGGCGTTCGGCAACCTGGCCTTCATCCTTGCCGCGCGGGCGCTGGGGATGCGTGATCTTGGCCCGACGATGGCGCCGATGAACGCGTTCCTGACGCTCACCGGGATGGAGACGCTGTTCCTGCGCATGGAGCGGCATTGCAGCAATGCGCTGGCGCTCGCCCAATGGCTGTCCGCGCATCCGAAGGTGGCGTGGGTGTCTTACGCGTGCCTGCCGGACGACCGCTATCATGCGCTGGCCGAACGTTATCTGGGCGGGCGCGGCGGCGCGGTGTTCACCTTTGGCCTGAAGGGCGGGTACGACGCGGGCGTCAAGCTGGTCTCGGCGGTCAAGTTGTTCAGTCACCTCGCCAATCTGGGCGACACCCGCTCGCTGATCATCCACCCCAGCTCGACCACTCACCGTCAGCTCGATGCCGAGGGGCAGGCCAGCGCCGGCGCCGGGCCGGATGTGGTGCGCGTGTCGGTGGGCATCGAGCATATCGACGA
>NZ_DATMGG010000096.1:0-9751 GCF_035555815.1 Sphingomonas sp. | reverse complement strand
GGCGCAGTTCATGGGCGATGGTGTCGCCGATCTGCCATTCGTCGTAATATTTGCCTGCCACTGACCGCCTCCGTTCGTGCTGAGCTTGTCGAAGCACCGTTCTTTTTCGCTTCGGTGAAGAAGGGCGGCCCTTCGACAAGCTCAGGGCGAACGGTGGGCTGAGTTTAATCCTTGCGTTCCACCCGCACCAGCATCCGGCCTTCGCCGACCTGCGCGCCGGGCTCGGCATCCAGTTCGGCGACGGTGCCGTCGAACGGGGCGGTAAGGGCGTGCTCCATCTTCATCGCCTCGAGCGTGACGAGCTTCTGCCCCTTGGTCACCGCATCGCCCGCCGCGACGTCGACCGACGTGATCCGGCCGGGCATCGGGGACAGGATCGCGCCGTCGGCGGCGGTGCCGGCGCTCTGCCCCGAGTAACGCGCGAGTTGAAAACCATAGCTTTGCCCGTCCTGTACGATCACGAGGTGATCTTCGACCGTTCGCCCTCCGCCCGCGACGGGGTCGCCCTGATAATAGTCGATTACGCGAACTTCGCCGCCACTCTCCCGGATTGCGACCGAAGTTCTTGCTGGAGAATTCAACCGCAAACCATCCAGAACGCCCCATGGGGCGGTTGCTGAAACGCCCTCCATTTCGTCGAAATCCAGAGCGAGTTGCAGCGCAGCCAATTTCCACGTGCTTTCATCGGGTGACGGGGTGGACAGCAGCGCCTCCCCTTGTTCGGCGATCCAGCCGGTCGTTACCGCTGCGCTGGCGAAATCAGGGTGCCGGAGAAGACGCCGCAGAAACGCGGCATTCGTCTTCACCGGCCACACGCCGACATAATCGAGTTCGTCGGCAAGAATATCAATTGCCGCATTTCGATCCGAACCACTCGCGATGAGCTTGGCGATCATCGGATCGTAGAACGGACTGACTTCGTCGTCTTCTTCAACACCGGTCTCGACCCGAAGTGCCTCGTGCGGAAGGCGAAGCAGATCGAGCCGCCCCACGCTCGGTAGGAACCCCTTCGCCGGGTCCTCCGCATAGAGCCGTGCCTCGATCGCCCAGCCGTCGATTTCCAAATCGTCCTGCGCCAGCGGCAGCGGCTCGCCCGAGGCCACCCGGAGCTGCCACTCGACCAGATCGACCCCGGTGATCTCTTCGGTCACCGGATGCTCGACCTGCAACCGCGTGTTCATCTCCATGAACCAGATGCGGTCGGCGCGCAGGCCTTCGGACGCGTCGGCGATGAACTCGATCGTGCCGGCGCCGACATAGTCGACCGCCTGCGCCGCGCGGACCGCCGCCGCGCAGATCGCCGCCCGCGTATCCGCGTCCATGCCGGGGGCGGGGGCTTCCTCGATCACCTTCTGGTGGCGGCGCTGGAGCGAGCAGTCGCGCTCGAACAGGTGGACGACGTTGCCGTGGCTGTCGCCGAACACCTGCACCTCGATATGGCGCGGGCTCAGGATGTATTTCTCGATCAGCACGCGATCGTCGCCGAACGACGATGCCGCCTCCCGCTGGCAAGAGGCGAGCGCGTCGGCGAAGTCGGCTGCCGCCTCGACCCGGCGCATCCCCTTGCCGCCGCCGCCGGCGACCGCCTTGATGAGAACGGGGTAGCCGATCGCGTCGGCCTCCGCCTGCAACCGCGCGGGCGACTGTTCCGCGCCCAGATAGCCGGGGGTGACCGGCACGCCGGCGGCGATCATCCGTTCCTTGGCGGCGTCCTTCAGGCCCATCGCGCGGATGCTGTCGGGATTGGGGCCGACCCAGATCAGGCCGGCGTCGATCACCGCCTGTGCGAAATCCGCGTTTTCGCTGAGGAAGCCATAGCCGGGGTGGATCGCCTCCGCGCCGGTTTCCCGCGCGGCGGCGATGATCTTGTCGCCGACCAGATAGCTTTCGCGCGCCGGGGAAGCGCCGATGTGTACCGCCTGATCGGCCTGGCGGACGTGGAGCGCATCGCCATCGGCATCCGAATAGACCGCGACGGTGCGGATGCCCATCGCGCGGGCGGTGCGGATGATGCGGCAGGCGATCTCGCCGCGATTGGCGATGAGGAGGGAGGTCAGCATGTCAGGCCCCAAAGGTCACACAAAGGTCACAGCTACACGCGCGGGTGGCGGCGGATGTACCGTGCAGGGTCCGGTCCGGCGAATCGGACATGGACGACCGCTGTAACGCGCGCGGGCCATGTAGGACAGCGATTACGGCGCCTCGCACCCGGTGGTGCGCTGCGACCAGGTGACGTTGAGGATCTTCCACTGGCCGGCGTCGCGAACGAGGTCGAAATGGTTGGTGCCGCAGTGCGCGAGCTTGCCGTCGACCAGGAAAACATACGGCACCCACGCCATCGCGATGTCGCCGTCGATCTCGACCGCGGGCATCCCGACCGCGCGTTCCTCCAGCGACGGGCCGGGGCCGGGCTTGAAGTTGGCGGCGAACGCGCTCCACGTGCGGGTGGTGATCGCGCGGGTGCCGTCGGGCTTTTCGGCGACGGCGGTGCCCAGACCCTCCGGCCGCACCTGCGCGAGGATCCGCGCGCCGTCCTTGGCCGCGATGCCGTCGAACAGGCGGGTGATCGGGGCGAGCACGGCGGCCTCATCCGCCGGCGGTGCGGGGAGTTCGGCCTTTGGCAGCGGCTGGACCGGAGTGACCTGAGCGAGGAGGAGGAGGGGGAGGATCATGGTACAATCTCCTGGTTCCTCCCCGAGCTTGTCTCGGAGAGGGGGACCATGCGAAGCATGGTGGAGGGGTTTTTGGCATGCTGAAGGATATCGCGCCGAAGCCCGGACGCGGCGGTATTACGCGAGCCCGTCGACTGCGTCGGGCGATGTCGTTGCCGGAAGTGCTGCTGTGGCGCGTGCTGCGACAGCGCCCCGCCGGGCTCAAGTTCCGCAAGCAGCATCCCACCGGCGCCTATGTGCTCGACTTTTATTGCGGTGATGATCGCGTGGCGATCGAGGTTGACGGCGAGGCGCATGGGCGCGGCGACCGGCCCGCGCGGGATGCGGCGCGCGACGCCTGGCTGGCCGGGCATGATGTGATGACGATGCGGGTCGCGGCGGCGGAGGTGCTGCGCGATGCGGAGAGCGTGGTGCGGGGAATCGTGTTTCAGGCGCGGGCGCGATTGCCCCTCCACCACCCGGCTGCGCCGGGCGGTCCCCCTCCCCGAGACAAGCTCGGGGAGGATTGAGGGACGCGCGCGCGTCGTCATGTTCGGGCCGGGGCCCCACGACCACGACGTTGCACCGCGCGGTCCCTTTCCCCGTTCGGGGAGGAATGGGCTGGCCGTCCCCCCATCACATCCGGAACACGCCGAACGCGGGGCGTTCGGGGATGGGGGCGTTGAGGGTCGCGGCCAGCGCGAGGCCCAGCACGTCGCGGGTCTGCGCCGGGTCGATGATGCCGTCGTCCCACAGGCGCGCGGTGGCGTGCCACGGGTTGCCCTCATCCTCGTAACGCTGGCGGATCGGGGCCTTGAACGCCTCTGCCTGGTCGTCGGTCCAGCTTTCGGCGTCGCGGTGGACGGTGGCGAGCACCGATGCCGCCTGCTCGCCGCCCATCACGCTGATCCGGCTGTTGGGCCAGGTGAACAGGAAGCGCGGCGAATAGGCGCGGCCGCACATGCCGTAATTGCCCGCGCCGAAGCTGCCGCCGACCAGCACGGTGAGCTTGGGCACGGTCGCGGTGGCGACGGCCGTCACCAGCTTGGCGCCATGCTTCGCAATGCCTTCGGCCTCATACTTGCCGCCGACCATGAAGCCCGAGATGTTCTGGAGGAACAGCAGCGGGATGCGGCGCTGGCAGGCGAGTTCGATGAAGTGCGCGCCCTTGACCGCGCTTTCGCTGAACAGCACGCCGTTGTTGGCGAGGATCGCCGCCGGCATCCCCCAGATATGCGCGAAACCGCACACCAGGCTGGTGCCATAGAGCGCCTTGAACTCGTGGAATTCGCTGCCGTCGACCAGCCGCGCGATCACCTCATGCACGTCATAGGGCGCGCGGACGTCCTGCGGGATGACGCCGTACAGCTCTTCCGGCGCGAACTTCGGCGGGCGCGGATCGCGCTGGTTGACCGCGGCGGGGGCCTGCGGCTGGAGCGTCGAGACGATGTCGCGCACGATCGTCAGCGCGTGCTCGTCATTCTCCGCGACATGATCGACCACGCCGGACTTGCGGCCGTGGGTGTCGGCGCCGCCCAGTTCCTCGGCCGAGATCACCTCGCCGGTCGCGGCCTTCACCAGCGGCGGGCCGGCGAGGAAGATCGTGCCCTGATTGCGCACGATCACCGTCTCGTCGCTCATCGCCGGGACATAGGCGCCGCCGGCGGTGCAGCTGCCCATCACGCAGGCGATCTGCGGAATGCCCTTCGCGCTCATGTTCGCCTGGTTGAAGAAGATGCGGCCGAAATGCTCGCGGTCGGGAAACACCTCGGCCTGATGCGGCAGGTTGGCGCCGCCCGAATCGACCAGGTAGATGCACGGCAGCTGGTTCTGTTCGGCGATCTCCTGCGCGCGGAGATGCTTCTTGACCGTCATCGGATAATAGGTGCCGCCCTTCACCGTCGCGTCGTTGCACACGATCATGCACTGGCGGCCCGAGACCCGGCCGATGCCCGCGATCAGGCCGGCACCCGGCACCTCGCCGTCGTAGAGGTCGTTCGCGGCGAGCTGCCCCACTTCGAGGAACGGCGAACCCGGATCGAGCAGCCGCTCGACGCGGTCGCGCGGGAGCAGCTTGCCGCGCGCGACGTGGCGTTCGCGCGATTTCTCGCTCCCCCCCAGCGCGGCGGCGGCGACGTCGGCGCGCAGGCGATCGACCAGCGCGCGATTGTGCGCAGCATTGGCGCGGAAATTCTCGCTGTCGGGCGAGAGCCTGGTATCGAGGACGGGGGCGCTCATGCCGCGACTGCTAGCCGCGCACGGGCGTTAAGGGAAGATGGGCGGGCGTTAAGGGAAGATGGGTGGCGGTGTGTCGCGCGCGGGTGTAGCCATCGTCGATCAAAATTGCGGAATGGATCTTCGATGAAGCGATTTGCCCTGATGACCGCGCTGCTGCTCGCCGGCACCGCCTGCAATTCCTCGACCACCACCAACAACAACACCAGCGTGACCGCCGCGGCGGCGGGCACGGCGGCGGGCGTCGACCAGAATTTCATCGACAAGGCGGTGAAGCCCGGCGACGATTTCGAGGCCTATGCCAACGGTGCGTGGCGGGCGAAGGCGGAGATTCCGGCCGATCGATCGTCGACCAGCGCCGGGCTGGAGGTGTTCAACGTCGCGCAGCAGCGCAACGCCGACCTGATCAAGGGGCTGATCGATTCGAAGCCGGCCGCCGGCAGCGACGAGCGGCGGATCGCGGATTACTATGCCGCGTTCACCGATACCGCCGCGATCGAGACGCGCGGCATGGCGCCGGTCAAGCCCGAGCTGGACGCGATCGCCGCGGTCGGCGACGTCAAATCGCTGTCGTCGCTGCTGGGGGCGCGGATGCGTGCCGACACCGACCCGCTCAACGCCACCAATTTCCACACCGAGAATCTGTTCGGGCTGTTCGTGACGCAGGACCTGAACGACCCCGGCCGCACCGTGCCCTATCTGTTGCAGGGCGGGCTGGGGCTGGCCGACCGCGACTACTATCTGTCGGCCAAGCCCGACATGGCGCAGATCCGCGCCGCCTATCGCCCCTATGTCGAAAAGCTGCTGACGCTGGCGGGCGTGCCCGACGCGGCGGCGCGGGCGGACCGCATCGTCGCGCTGGAGATGAAGATCGCGCGGGCGCACGCCGACATCATCACCAGCCAGGACGCGCACAAGGCCAACAACCCGTGGAAGCGCGCCGATTTCGCGAAGAAGGCGCCGGGGATCGATTGGGACGCCTATTGGGGCGCGGCGGGGCTGCCGGGCCAGCAGGACTTCATCGCATGGCAGCCGGGCGCGATCGCCGGCCTGTCGGCGCTGGTGAAGAGCGAGCCGATCGACGCATGGAAGGACTGGCTGACGTTCCACGCGATCAACACCGCGAGCTTTGCGCTGCCCAAGGCGATCGACGACGCGCACTTCGATTTCTACGGCAAGACGCTGCAAGGCACCCCGCAGCAGCGCCCGCGTGACAAGCGCGCGATCGCGGCGGTCAACAACGACCTGGGCGACGCGGTCGGCAAGATCTACGTCGGCAAATATTTCCCCGCGTCGTCCAAGGCCGAGATCCAGGGGATGGTGACGAACATCGTCGCCGCGTTCGACCGGCGTGTCGCCGCGCTCGACTGGATGGCCGACACCACCAAGGCGGAGGCGCGGCGCAAGCTCCAGGTGCTGAAGGTCGGCGTCGGCTATCCCGAGACATGGCGCGATTACGGCGCGCTGGAGATCCGCGCCGACGATCCGCTGGGCAACGCGCGCCGGGCCGAACTGGCGGAATACCGCCACCAGATCGGCAAGATCGGCAAGCCGGTCGATCGCGGCGAGTGGTGGATGACGCCGCAGACGGTCAACGCGATCAACCTGCCGATGCAGAACGCGCTCAACTTCCCGGCGGCGATCCTGGAGACGCCCTATTTCGACCCGAAGTTCGACGCGGCGGCCAATTACGGCGCGATCGGCGCGGTGATCGGGCACGAGATCAGCCACAGCTTCGACAACCTCGGCGCCGATTTCGATTCGAGCGGCAAGCTGCACAATTGGTGGACCCCGGCCGACCTCGCGCGCTTCGACAAGGCGGGCAAGGCGCTGGCGGCGCAGTACGACGCCTATGAGGCGTTGCCCGGACTGCACCTGAACGGCGCGCAGGAACTGGGCGAGAACATCGCCGACGTCGCCGGGCTGACAGCGGCTTACGAGGCGTATCGCGCGTCGCTGGGCGGCAAGGAGGCGCCGGTGATCGACGGCCTGACCGGCGACCAGCGGTTCTTCCTGGCGTTCGCGCAGAGCTGGCGCAGCAAGATGCGCGACCAGGCGCTGCGCGCGCGGATCGCCACCGACGTCCACGCCCCCGACCGCTGGCGCGTGCAGACCGTCCGCAACCTCGACGCCTGGTATCCGGCGTTCAACGTGCAGGCGGGCGAGAAGCTCTATCTGGCACCGGACAAGCGGGTGAAGGTGTGGTGACCGACGCACGATAGGCGGCCCTGGTCGCGGCGCGGGTGACGACGGCGCCGGCATGGCGCACGCGCGGCGGCCCGGATGAGGAGCCTGTGATGCGTTGGTTTGCCCTGCTGATTGCCCCGGTCGCGGCGAGCGCGCTCGCCAGCCCGGTGGGGGCGCCGGTGCCGTTCGGCGGCGACACGCTGGCGCGCGCGGACGATGGGTTCGAGGTGACGCTCAACGCGACCTGGACGCCCGACGGTGACGAAATCCTGTTCAGCCGCGCGATGAAGGACTGGTCGCGCATCCAAATCCGCACCGCGCCGGTGCGCGACGGCGCGATCGGCGCGGCGCGGGCGGTGCCGTTCGCCGATCCTGGCGCGCGCGACGTCGACCCGTTCGTCACCCCCGACGGGCGCAGCGTGGTGTTCGCATCGGACCGGGCGCTGCCGGGCGATGGCGGCGCGCGCGCCTATCATCTGTGGAAGGCGGATCGGGTCGGCAGCGGCTGGGGCCCGGCGCGGCCGCTGGCGGGGGAGGCGGCGGCGCTGGGCGCGCTCCTCTATCCGTCGGTGGATCACGACGGGATGCTGGTGTTCACCCGCAGCATGGCGGACGGGCCGCGCCTCTATGCCGCGACGCTGCGCGGCGACGCGATCGTCGATGCCGCGCCGATCGCCATTCCCGGTGTGACCCTGGCGCTGGACGCCACCGTGGCGAACGATGGCCGCAGCATCGTGTTCGTCGCGCCGGTCGAACCAGGCAGCCGGGCCAAGGCGATCTATCGGACCCGGCGCGAAGGTGCGGGGTGGAGCACGCCGCAGATGCTCCACCGGCCCGCGCCGCCGGCGACCAACGTGCTCGCCACCGGCCTCTCGCTCGACGGCAGGACGCTCTACTTCACCAGCAACCTGCCGGTGCCGGGCAGCGGCAACGTATCCAACGTGTTCGGCCTGACGCTGCCGGACTGACCGGGGCGAGCTGCCGGCGCGCCACTGGATCGCCACGGGGCTTCGCCCCTCGCGATGACGAGTTGGGGTGGCTTTGCCCGGGATCCTGGATGCGGCAAGCCGGTTTCTAGTTCGCCCCGATCAGTTCGCGGCCGATCAGCATCCGGCGGATTTCGTTGGTTCCCGCGCCGATATCGAGCAACTTGGCGTCGCGGGCGTAGCGTTCGACCGGCCAGTCCTTGGTATAGCCGGCCCCGCCCAGCGCCTGGATCGCCTCCAGCGAGACCTTCACCGCATTCTCGCTCGCCAGCAGGATCGCGCCCGCCGCGTCGAAGCGGGTGGTGAGGCCGGCGTCGCAATTCCTGGCCACCGTATAGACATAGGCGCGCGCCGAATTGAGCGCGACGTACATGTCGGCGACCTTGGCCTGCATCAGCTGGAAATGGCCGATCGGCTGGCCGAACTGCTTGCGATCGCGAATGTACGGCAGCACCACGTCGAGGCACGCCTGCATGATGCCGAGCTGGATGCCCGCCAGCACGGTGCGTTCATAGTCGAGCCCCGACATCAGCACGCCGACGCCGCCGTTGACCGGGCCCATGACGTTCGCGTCGGGCACCTCGCAATCGTTGAACACCAGTTCGGCGGTGGGCGATCCGCGCATCCCCATCTTGTCGATCTTCTGCCCGATCGAGAAGCCGGGCATGTCCTTTTCAATCAGGAAGGTGGTGATGCCGCGCGAGCCTTCGCCGGTCTTGGCATAGACCACCAGCGTGTCGGCATAGGCGGCGTTGGTGATCCAGAACTTCGTGCCGTTGAGAACGTAGCCGGCGTCGGTCCTGTCCGCGCGCAGCTTCATCGAGACGACGTCCGAACCGGCGCCCGATTCGGACATCGCCAGGCTGCCGACATGCTCGCCCGACACCAGCTTGGGCAGGTATTTCGCCTTCTGCTCCGGGTTGGCCCAGCGGCGGATCTGGTTGACGCACAGATTGGAATGCGCGCCGTAGGACAGGCCGATCGAGGCGGAGGCGCGGCTGACCTCCTCACAGGCGACGACATGTTCGAGATAGCCGAGGCCGAGGCCGCCCCATTCCTCCTCGACGGTGATGCCGTGCAGGCCAAGCTCGCCCATCGCGGTCCACAGTTCGTCACGCGGGAACCAGTCGTCGGCGTCGATCCGCGCCGCCAGCGGTTCGATCTTCTCCCGAGCAAAGCGCGCGGTGGTGTCGCGGATCATATCGGCGTTTTCGCCCAGGCCGAAATCGAGGGTGGTGTTCATGACGGCATCCTGAAGTTGATCGTGCCTGATTGGGGCGGTGCGGGCGTTAGCGCAAGGCTCGCCAGGTCGTGCGCGGGGCGGCATAACCGGGGCAAGGGGAGGGCCAGGAATGTCGGCACCGGATTTCGCGCTGCTTACCAAACGCCGTTTCGGGCCGCTGTTCGTCGTCCAGTTCCTGGGCGCGTTCAACGACAATGTCCTGAAATACGCGATGCTGTTTCTGGCGAACTTCACCATCTATGCCAGCGCGCCCGACAAATCGGCGATGCTGGCGACGATCGCGACCGGCATCTTCATCCTGCCCTATTTCCTGCTTTCCGCGCTGGCCGGCGAGCTGGCGGACGCGCTGGACAAGGCGCTGTTGATGCGGATCGTCAAGGGCGCGGAGATCGCGTTCATGGCGCTGGGACTGGCCGGGCTGTGGCTCCAGTCGGTGCCGCTGCTGCTGG
>NZ_DATMGG010000095.1:0-6215 GCF_035555815.1 Sphingomonas sp. | reverse complement strand
CGCCACGGCGATGCCCCGGTTCGTTCATCTCCGCGACAGAAACCGTGTTCTTCGCGCAACAGATTGTGAAAGTGCCGGTTTTTTTCTTGTGCGATGCAACGCGATCGGCTGCCCGACGGTTTTGCCACCATCGGATGCGCCGCCCTCGCCGCTCGGGCTCATCGCCGTCCGATCATGTTCAACAACAAGGTATTGTCTCATGCGTACACTTCTCCGCGCTGCCGCGCTCGCGGCTACGGCGATCGCCGTCCCCGCCTTTGCCCAGGACGCCCCGGCCGGGAGCCAAACCACCGAGGCCGCGCCCGATGGATCGCGCGCGTTCGGCATCGAGCCCTATTTCGGCATCCGCGGCGGTTGGGAAAGCTTTGACGCCGAGAGCAATCGCGCCGGCATTCCCCCGGTCAATCGCGACAACAAGCTCAACGGCAGCCTGGTCGAAGGGCTGGTCGGCTTCAACGTCCCGCTCGGCCCGGTCTTCATCGGCGCGGAGGGCAACGTTGCCAAGGGCGTCACGGGCGACATCGACTGGCAGTACGGCGGCGCCGGCCGGCTGGGCGTGCGCGCGGGCGATTCCGGCCTGCTCTACGGCAAGGTCGGCTATCAGTGGGTCAATTTCGAGAAGCGCGTGCCGGGCGGCCGCGACTATCATGACATGACTTATGGCATCGGCTTCGAAGCCGGGCCGAAGGACATCGGCCTGGGTGGCATCACCGGCCGTTCGGGCTTCCGCCTGCGCGGCGAGGTTTCGACCTTCGGCAATTTCCACAGCTTTCGTCCGACGCTGGGTATCGTCACCCACTTCTGACGTCCGACTGTACCGACCCGCGGCGTATCGGCGGGTCCAGTAACGCGTACCGGAGCCGGATGCCCCCGTGGGCGTCCGGCTTCGTCTTGCTTCTATGCGGGCAGCAGATGCTCCTTCGCGATCCTTTCCCGCCACACCAGCGGCGCGAGCTGATGGACGTTGGCGCCCGTCGAATCGACCGCGACCGTCACCGGGAAATCCTGCACCTCGAATTCGTAGATCGCCTCCATGCCGAGGTCCTCGAAGCCGACGACCTTGCTGCCCTTGATCGCGCGCGCGACCAGATAGGCGGCGCCGCCGACCGCCATCAGGTAGGCGCTCTGGTGATCGCGGATCGCCTCGACCGCCGCCGGCCCGCGCTCGGCCTTGCCGACCATCGCCAGCAAGCCCTGCTCCAGCATCATGCGGGCGAACTTGTCCATGCGCGTCGCCGTGGTCGGGCCGGCCGGGCCGACCACTTCCTCGCCGACCGGATCGACCGGGCCGACATAGTAGATCACGCGGCCACGGAACTCGACCGGCAGCTGCTCGCCGGCCTCGAGCATGTCCTTGATCCGCTTGTGCGCGGCGTCGCGACCGGTCAGCATCTTGCCGTTGAGCAGCAGCCGGTCGCCCTGTTTCCAGCCCTTCACCACCTCCGGCGTCAGCGTGTCGAGGTCGACACGGATCGCCGCGCTGTCGGGCGTCCAGTCGACCTTGGGCCACTCATCCAGCTTCGGCGCCTCCAGATAGGCCGGGCCGGAACCGTCGAGCGTGAAGTGCGCATGGCGGGTGGCGGCGCAATTGGGGATCATCGCCACCGGCTTCGACGCGGCGTGCGTCGGCCAGTCGAGGATCTTGACGTCGAGGATGGTGGACAGTCCGCCCAGCCCCTGCGCGCCGATGCCCAGCGCGTTGACCTTGTCGAACAGCTCGATGCGCAGCGCCTCAATATCGTTCTGCGGCCCCCGCGCCTTGAGCTGGCCCATGTCGATCGAGCCCATCAGCGATTCCTTGGCCAGCAGCACCGCCTTTTCCGCCGTGCCGCCGATCCCGATCCCCAGCATCCCCGGCGGGCACCAGCCGGCGCCCATCTGCGGCACCATCTCCAGCACCCAGTCGACGATCGAATCGCTGGGGTTCATCATCTTGAACTTCGACTTGTTCTCGCTGCCGCCGCCCTTGGCCGCGACATCGACCGACACCTTGGCGCCGGGCACCATCTCGACGTGGAGGACCGAGGGCGTGTTGTCGCGCGTGTTGCGGCGGGTGAAGGCCGGGTCCGCGAGGATCGACGCGCGCAGCTTGTTCTCGGGGTGGAGGTAGGCGCGCCGCACCCCCTCGTCGATCACCGCCTGCAACGACTGGTCGCCATCCAGCCGGCAGTCCTGCCCCCATTTGACGAACACGGTGACGATGCCGGTGTCCTGACAGATCGGGCGGTGTCCCTCCGCGCACATCCGCGAATTGGTCAGGATCTGCGCGATCGCGTCCTTGGCGGCGGGCGACTGCTCGGCTTCATAGGCCTCGCCCAGCGCGCGGATGTAATCCATCGGGTGATAATAGCTGATGAACTGGAGCGCGTCGGTGACGCTCTCGATCAGGTCGGCGGGTTTGATGGTGACGGTCATGACGCCGCCGACTAATCGCGATCGGCGGGCGCGCCAAGCGGGAACATGTGCCGATAGGGCCGCGCCTCATCGAGCGCGCGGGCATAGCTAGGCCGGGCGAGCAGCCGGGCGCGATACGCGCGCAGGTTTTCGAACCGCTCGGGGATCGGGTGCGTCCAGTCGGCATAGAGCAGCGCCGGCGCTGCCGCGCAGTCGGCCAGGCTGAATTGCTCCGCGGCCGCCCACTCACGCTCCGCCATCCGCTCGTCGAGCCAGGCATAGGCGCGATCGAGCATCGCCCGCGCTTCTCGCACGCCGCGCAGGTCATGCTCGCTGTCGCGCAGATGGTCGATCACCACCTTGCCCTGCGGCGTCATCACATAATTGTCGAAGAACCGGTCGAGCATCCGCACCTCGACCGCCTGATCGGGATCGTCGGGGATCAGCCGCACATCGCCGGGATGACGGACGTGCAGATATTCGATGATCGCCGTCGCTTCGAAGATCGTGCGGTCGCCCTCGACCAGGATCGGGAACTTCCCCATCGGCGACAGCCGCGCGAACGTGCTCGTCACCGGCTCGCTGCCGTCGATCACACCATAATCGAACGGGATCGCATTTTCGTAAAAGGCGACCAGCGCCTTGTGGCAATAGGACGACAGCGGATGGGCGTAGAGCTTGATCGTTGCTTCGGTCACGGCAGAATCTCCAGACGGGCGCCCCGTCTAACCCGTGTTTCCGCCAACCGATATGGCGCGAACGCTTGATGCCCCCGCCCGCGCTCCGCTAGGCGCCACATGATGGATGCGCTGCCCACCACCGACGCCGAAGCCGCCGCCGAACTTGAACGGCTCGCCACCGAGATCGCGCTCCACAACCGGCGCTATCACACCGAAGACGCGCCGGAGATCAGTGACGCCGCCTATGACGCGCTGGTCCGCCGCAACACCGCGATCGAGGCGGCGTTTCCCGCGCTGGTCCGCGCCGATTCGCCCAGCCGCCAGGTCGGCGCCGCGCCCGCCGGCCATCTGGCCAAGGTCGCCCACGCCCGGCCGATGTTCAGCCTCGACAATGGTTTCGCCGATGCGGACGTCCACGAATTCGTCGCCCGCATCCGCCGCTTCCTCAGCCTGTCCGACGACGAACCGGTCGCGCTGACCGCGGAGCCAAAGATCGACGGGCTGTCCTGCTCGCTGCGCTACGAAAGTCGCCGGCTGGTCCGCGCGCTGACGCGTGGCGACGGCGCGGTGGGTGAGGACGTCACCGCCAACGCGCTGACCATTGCCGGGCTGCCGCACACCCTGCCCGCCGACGCCCCCGATCTGTTCGAGGTGCGCGGTGAGGTCTATATGGAAAAGGCCGCCTTCGCCGCGCTCAACGCCCGCCTGCTTGCCGAGGCGACCGAGGCGGGCGACCCCGACAAGGCGCGCCAGTTCGCCAACCCACGCAACGCCGCCGCCGGATCGCTGCGGCAAAAGGATGCGCGCGTCACCGAATCGCGCCCGCTGCGCTTTCTCGCCTGGGGCTGGGGGGAGACCGGCGCGCTGCCCGGCGACACCCAGGCGGAGGTGATCGCCGCGATCCGCGCGTGGGGCTTCCCTGTCGCCGACAGCTTTCGCCGCTGCGACACCGTCGATCAGGCGCTGGCGGTCTATCGCGCGATCGAGCACCAGCGGGCCGACCTGCCGTTCGATATCGACGGCGTGGTCTACAAGGTCGACCGGCTCGACTGGCAGGCGCGGCTGGGCAGCGTCGGGCGCGCGCCGCGCTGGGGGCTGGCGCATAAATTTCCCGCCGAACGCGCCGAGACCACGCTCGAAAGGATCGACATCCAGGTCGGCCGCACCGGCAAGCTCACCCCGGTGGCGCGGCTGACCCCTGTCACGGTCGGCGGCGTCGTCGTCACCAACGCCACCTTGCACAACGCCGATGAGATCGCGCGGCTCGGCGCGCGCCCCGGCGACCGCGTCGTTCTCCAACGCGCGGGCGACGTCATCCCGCAGATCGTCGAGAACCTGACCCACGACACCGCGCGCGCGCCATGGTCCTTCCCCACCCACTGCCCCGAATGCGGCTCCGATGCGGTGCGCGAGGAGGGTGAGGTCGATATCCGCTGCACCGGCGGCCTGATCTGCCCCGCCCAGCGACTGGAGCGGCTGCGCCATTTCGTCAGCCGCGGTGCGCTCGATATCGAGGGGCTGGGCGAAAAGAGCCTGAGCGAATTCCTCGATCTCGGCTGGATCAGCGAACCCGCCGACATCTTCCGCCTGTCCGCGCACCGCGACGAACTGGTCGGGCGTGAGGGGTGGAAGGACAAGTCGGTCGACAATCTGCTGGCCGCGATCGAGGCAAAGCGGGCGCCCGACCCGGCGCGACTGCTGTTCGGGCTGGGCATCCGCCACATCGGCAGCATCACCGCGCGCGATCTGCTCAAACACTACGTCGCCTTTCCCGCGATCAGTGCGCTGGCCGACCAGATCATCGCGCTGCGCGACACCACCGCGCCCGTGCTGGGCGAGACCGAACAAAAGGCGCGCGCGCGCCTGGACAAGGCGATCGCCGAACTGATCGGCGTGGAGAATGTCGGTGCCGCCGTCGGCCACGCCCTTGCAGACTTCTTTCACGAACCGCACAATCGCACGGTGTGGGACGATCTGCTCGGCGAGGTGTCGCCTCCCGCCTTCGTCTCCGAAGTCCGCGAGTCGGAGGTGTCGGGAAAGACGGTGGTGTTCACCGGCAGCCTGGAAACGATCAGCCGCGATGAAGCCAAGGCCCAGGCCGAGGCGCTGGGCGCGCGCGTCGCCGGGTCGGTCTCGGCGAAAACCGATCTGGTCGTGGCCGGCCCCGGCGCCGGATCGAAGCTCAAGAAGGCCGCCGATCTGGGCATCCGCGTGATCGACGAGGCGGGCTGGGCGGCGATCGTCGCGGCGGCCGGGTGATGCCGTTTTGCAACGCAACAAAATTACCTTGCGGTTGACATTGCGCGACTCGCGTCCCGTCATTTAAGCGTCACAAATCGGGCGCAGGGGCGCCGCGACGGCGCGTATCGCCGTGTTGAGAGCATTTGGCTCAAAAGGGGAATTTCCATGCGGATGAAGCTGTTTGCCGGCGTGGCGCTTGTCGCGTTCGCGCTTCCGGGCACTGCCTACGCCCAGTCGACCGGTTCGATCGACTTCGAGAACGACATTATCGTCAGCGGATCGCGCGACAGCGGCGTCGCCGGCATCGAGGTGCCCGATACGTCAAAGGCCAAGCAGGTCCTGACCCAGGAATTCATCAGCCGCATGGCGCCGGGCCAGACGATCAACGACACGATCAACCAGATGCCGGGCGTCAGCTTCCAGAACAACGATCCGTTCGGTTCGGCGGGCGGCACGCTCACCATCCGCGGCTTCGATTCGACCCGCATCAGCCAGACCTTCGACGGCATCCCGCTCAACGATTCGGGCAACTACGCGCTCTATTCGAACCAGCAGCTCGATCCCGAGCTGATCGAGCAGGTCAACGTCAACCTGGGCACCACCGACGTCGACTCGCCGACCGCGGGCGCGACCGGTTCGACCGTCAACTATCGCACGATCACCCCGAGCAAGAATTTCGGCGTGAAGGTGGTCGGATCGCGCGGCGACTTCGACTTCTTCCGCACCTTCGGCATGATCAACACCGGCGAGATCTTCGACGGCGGGCCGCGCATCTTCATCGCCGCCAGCCAGGCACGCAACAACGTCGTGTTCAACAACATCGGCAAGGTCGAGAAGCAGCAGTATAACGGCCGCATCTATCAGGAACTCGGCAACAGCGGCGATTTCATCTCGGTCGCG
>NZ_DATMGG010000094.1:0-5752 GCF_035555815.1 Sphingomonas sp. | reverse complement strand
AGCATCATCGCCGCGAAGAACGCGACCTTCACCTGGACGAAGAACGCCTCGAAAATCTCGGTGAAGATCACCTTGCTCTGGCCGGCGTGGACCAGCGGCTGGACCAGGAACGCGAAGATCGGCTGCGCGAAATAGAAGCTGACGCCGAAGCACAGCACGATCGCGACCACGCAATAGAGCAGCCGCCGGCGCAGCTCGATCAGATGTTCGAGCAGCGGGGCCTGGGTATCGTCGATATCCTTCACGATGCCGCCCGTCCCGGTTCGCCCAGCGGCAGTTCGGGGGCCAGCGGCGTGGCGGTGTCGCTCATGTCGGGCATCGGCGTCAGTTGGGGTTCCGGTTCGGATGCTGGCTCCAGCGCCACCGGGGTAGCGACGGCGGCAGGTGCATCACCATCGATGGCGGCATCAGCGACGGGCGCGGCGGGCGCCGGCAAAGCCGCCGGTTCGGCCTGGGCGGGATCGAGCGGATGCTCACGCATGATCCGCGCATTCTCCTCCGCCCATTTCTTTTCCATCTCGGCCAGTTCGGCCTCGCGCACCATCGCGTCGAAGCCGGAGCGGAACTGGCGGGCGACGCCGCGCGCCTTGCCGACCCAATAGCCGGCGACGCGCATCGCCTTCGGCAGCTCCTTGGGACCGATGACGAGCAGCGCGACGACCGCGACGAGCAGGAATTCGGAAGGCGCGATGTCGAACATTCAATAGTCCACGGCGCGCAACCCGATGGGCGGCGCGTCAGCCCTGGAGGGAAGGATCAGCGGTCCTCGCGGGCGCGCTCGGCTTCGGGCTGGTAGGCCGGTTCGGCGGCCGGGCGCTGCGCCTCGATCCGGGTCGGGACGGGATCATCCTCCTCCGCCATGCCCTTCTTGAAGCTCTTGATGCCCTTGGCGACGTCGCCCATCATGTTCGAGAACCGGCCGCCGCCCAGCACGAGAATCGCAATCACGCCGAACACCAGCCAGTGCATCAGGCTGAAACCACCCATCAGACTTCTCCTTGGTTGGTGCCTATCTAGTCGTGATCGTCGTCCTTTTCCACGGCATTCTCCATCGCCAGGTCGATTGGGTCGAGCAATCCGGCCGCGCGCAGATCGTCCAACCCCGGCAGATCCTTGCGGCTGGCCAGCCCGAAATGGCTGAGGAACGCCGATGTGGTGGCATAGGTCAGCGGCCGGCCCGGCACCTCGCGGCGGCCGGCGGGCCGCACCCAGCCCGCCTCCATCAGCACGTCGAGCGTGCCCTTCGATATCTGCACGCCGCGAATCGCCTCGATCTCGGCGCGGCTGACCGGCTCGTGATAGGCGATGATCGCCAGCGTCTCGATCCCCGCGCGGCTCAGCTTGCGGCTCTCCTCGCGGTCGCGTCGCAGCAGGTGGGCGAGGTCGGCGGCGGTCTGGAAATGCCAGCGCCCGCCGCGCTCGACCAGCTCGATCCCGCGCCCGGCATAGAAAGTGGCAAGGTCCGCCAGCGCCCCCGGCACGTCGGCGTCGGGGCCAAGGTGCAGGCGGATGTCGGCCACCGTCATCGGCGCCTCCGCCGCGAACAGCACCGCCTCCACCGCGCGGGCCAGGTCGTCGGCCGGATCGGGAGGGAGCGTCATGCCGGCGCCCGCAGATAAAGCGGCGCGAACGGCGATTTCTGGCGCAGCTCCACCCGCCCCTGCTTGGCCAGTTCCAGCGCCGCGACGAAGCTGGAGGCGAGCGCCGACTTGCGATAGCCGCCGGTCGCCTCGCCGGGCAGGAAGCTCTCGATCGTCGCCCAGTCGACCGTCACGCCGATCAGCTCGGACACGCGCGTGATCGCCTCATCGAGCGTCATCACGTCGCGCATCGCGACGACGTGCATCACCGGCCGAGTCCGTGCGCTGATCCGGCCATAGGCGGCGATCAGGTCGAAAATCTCCGCCTCCCACCGCGCCTTGCGCACCGTCCGCAACCCTTCGGGCGCCCCGCGCGGGAACACGTCGCGCCCCAGCCGGTCGCGCGCCAGCAGGCGTCCACCCGCCTCGCGCATCGCGTTCAGCCGCTCGAGCCGGAGCTGGAGGCGGAGCGCCAGTTCCTCGGGGCTCGGCGTCTCTTCGGGATCGCGCGGCAGCAGCAGCGCCGATTTGAGATAGGCCAGCCACGCCGCCATCACCAGATAGTCGGCCGCCACCTCCAGCTTCAGCGCACGCGCGGCGTTGATGAAGGTCAGATATTGCTCGACCAGTTGCAGGATCGAGATCGCCTTCAGGTCGACCTTCTGGTTGCGGGCGAGCGCGAGCAGCAGGTCGAGCGGCCCTTCCCACCCGTCCAGGTCCAGCGTCAGCGTCTCGGGCTCGTTCATCGCACCACTAAAGCAGGTCAGGCGAGCGCCAGCAATTCGTCCCGCTTGGCGATCAGCTCGCCGAAATCGCCCTCGGCCGGCGCCACGCTGGCCATAGCACGGTCGAGCCGCGCCCGGCTGGCGGTGGAGATATCGTCGATTCGGTCGACGATCTCGGCCATCTCCTCCATCCGGCCCCAGCAATCGAGCACGATGTCGCACCCGGCGGACAGCGCCGCCGCCGCCTTTTCCCCGGCGGTGCCCGACAGCGCCTTCATGTCGATGTCGTCGGTGAACAACAGCCCGTCGAAACCGATCCGGCCGCGGATCACGTCGCGGATGACGGTGGGCGAGAGCGTCGCCGGCCGCTCGGCATCCCACGCCTTGAACACGACATGGCAGGTCATCCCCATCGGTGCCGATGCCAGCGTGCGGAACGGGCGGATATCCTCCTCCAGCGCGGCGTCGTCGGCGGTCACCACCGGCAGCTCGTGATGGCTGTCGACCACCGCGCGACCGTGCCCGGGCATGTGCTTGACCACGCCGACCACCCCGGCGCGCGCCAGTCCCTCCAGCGTCGCGCGGCCCAGCGCCGCGACCTGCATCGCATCGCCGCCAAAGGCGCGGTCGCCGATCGCCACCGTGGTCTCGGGGAAACGCCGGTCCAGCAACGGGGTGCAATCGACGGTGATGCCAACCTCCGCCAGCATCAGCCCCAGCGCGTGGGCGCTGCTGCGCGCCGCCTCGATCGCCGACATCGGCGCCAGATCATACAGCGCGTCGAACGCGGCGGCGGGGGGAAATTCGGGCCATTCGGGCGGCCCCATCCGGGCGACTCGGCCGCCCTCCTGATCGATCAGGATCGCCAGATCGTCGCGCCCGGCCAGCGCGCGCAGATCGTCGGTCAGCGCGCGCACCTGCGCACGATCGGCGATGTTGCGCTTGAACAGGATGTAACCGGCCGGATCGGCGGCGGCGAAGAACGCGCGCTCCTCCGGGGTGATCGACAGGCCGGACAGGCCGAAAACGACGGGCTTCATGGCGACGCTCTAGCAACTTCGCGCGGGCGCCGGAACGGGTGTCGCTTCAAAAGCATGTGCGTCGATCATTCGGCACCCTATGCTCCGGCGCCATGACCCGCCCCTCCATCCTGATGACCGCGCCGTTGGCGCCCCCCTTCATCGCCGCGCTCGAGCAGCGCTTCGCCGTTCACCGGCTGTGGGAACAGGACGATCCGGACGCGTTCCTCGCCACCGTCGGCGCGACGATCCGCAGCGCGACCACCAGCACGTTGTTCGGCCGGTTCGACGCGGCGATCCTCGATCGCCTGCCGAACCTGGAGATCGTGGCCAGCTTCGGCGTCGGCTATGACAATATCGACGTCGCGGCGGCGGTGGCGCATGGCGTGGTCGCCACCAACACCCCCGGCGTGCTCGACGATGAAGTCGCCGACCTCGCCGTCGGCCTGCTGCTGGCGACGCTGCGCCGCATCCCCCAGGCCGATCGGTTCCTGCGCGCCGGGGCGTGGGCGAACGGCAATTTCCCGCTGTCGCCGACGCTGCGCGGGCGTCGCGTCGGCATCCTCGGCCTTGGCAACATCGGCAAGGCGGTGGCGCGCCGGCTGGAGGGGTTCGGCGTGGCGATCGCCTATCATGGCCGCTCGCCGCAGCCCGACTTGCCCTATGACTATCACCCTTCGCCGATCGGGTTGGCGAAGGCCGTCGACACGCTGATCGTGATCGTGCCGGGCGGCGACGGCACCCGCCACCTGGTCGACGCGTCGGTGCTCGCCGCGCTGGGCGCCGACGGCGTGCTGATCAACGTGTCACGCGGCAGCGTCGTCGACGAAACGGCGCTGATCGGGGCGCTGGAATCGCGCACCATCCTGGCGGCGGGGCTGGATGTCTATGAACATGAGCCGGCGGTGCCCGACGCGCTGATCGCGCTGCCCAACACCGTGCTGCTGCCCCACATCGGCTCGGCATCGGAACACACCCGCCACGCGATGGGGCAACTGGTGATCGACAACATCGTCGCGTGGTTCGAGACCGGACGTCCGTTGACTCCGATTCCCGAAACCCGGCACCTGCTCAGTTCGGAACGTAGCAGGCCTCTCCCGCGACCTTGAGCTTGCCGCACAGACCGTTGGCCGCGCCCGCGCTGCCGGCATTGACGCGCAGGCGGAACACGGTGCGCCCGTTGACCTCCGCCCTCTCGACCGACTTGCCGAGCGGGGCGAGGTAAGTGAACCGCTTCGACAGCGTCGTCCAAGCACCGTTCGCCGCGCTCTCGCTGGGGAAGGACCCGAGCTGAACCAACGCGCTGCCGCCGCCCGCGCCCGCCGTCGGGATCGCGGCGACGGTCGGCGTCTTGGCGGTCAGCGCCCCGCCCGACGGCGGCACCGCGGCAACCACCTTCTCGGTGCCCTTGCTCGCTGGCGCGGTGACGGCGGCGGTCTTGCCCGCGACCGGGACTTCCGACACCGCCCTGGTATCGATCGATCCGTTGGCCGACGTTCCCTGCGACGTGGCGAACACGGTGTCGCCCTCGCCCTCCGCCTTCATCCCGCCGGGCTCGTCGGGCTTGACCTTGTAGTCGCCTTCCTGCGCGGCGATCAGTTCGCCGGTGCCGCCACCGCCCTGATGGCTGCGCCACCAGTTATAGCCGTAGATCGCCGCCGCGATGACCAGCAGGCCCAGCACCACCATCGCGATCATGCGCGACGCGGTCGGCCCCTCCCGGTAATCATCCTCGGCCGATTCGAGCCACGGCAGCCGATCCTCGTCGTGATAGCCTTCCGCGTCGGCGTCCACGGTGGTGTTCATCCGCCCATCTCCTCGACCGCCTCGACCCCCATGATGGCGAGACCGTTGCGGATGATCTGCCCGATCGCATCGGCCAAGGAAAGCCGTGCCGCGGTGAGCGCGACATCGTCGGGCAACAGGAACCGGCGCGCCGGATCGTCGTTGCCCATGTTCCACAGCGCGTGAAATTCCGCCGCCAAGTCATAGAGATAAAACGCGATCCGGTGCGGCTCGCGCGCCAGTGCGGCGGCTTCGGCGATGCGCGGGAACTGCGCGGCGAGCTTCACCAGCCCCAGTTCGGCCGTATCAAGACGGGACAAGTCGGCGGCGGGTAGCGCCAATCCCGCCTCCGCTGCCCGACGATGGAGCGAATGCACACGAGCGTGGGCGTATTGGACATAGAACACCGGATTGTCCTTCGACGCTTCCACCACCTTGGCGAAGTCGAAATCCATCTGGGCATCGGCCTTGCGCGTCAGCATGGTGAAGCGCACGACGTCCTTGCCCACTTCACGCACCACATCAGCGAGCGTGACGAAGTTCCCGGCCCGCTTCGACATTTTGACCGGCTCGCCGCCGCGCAGCAGCCGCACCATCTGCACCAGCTTGACGTCGAACCGCGTCTTGCCCCCGGTCAGCGCCT
>NZ_DATMGG010000093.1:0-5176 GCF_035555815.1 Sphingomonas sp. | reverse complement strand
ACGTCCCCGCGGACGACTTGACCGACCCGGCGCCGGCGACCTCGTTCGCCCACTTGGACGCGACCACCGTGCTCAACCGCGCGATTTCGGAGCTGGGCATCTACCCGGCGGTCGATCCGCTCGATTCGACCAGCCGCGTGCTGTCCCCGGCCGTCGTCGGCCAGGAGCATTACGACACCGCCCGCCGCGTCCAGGAAACGCTGCAGAAGTACAAGGCGCTGCAGGACATCATCGCGATCCTGGGCATGGACGAGCTGTCCGAAGAGGATAAGGTCACCGTCACCCGCGCGCGCAAGATCCAGCGCTTCCTGTCGCAGCCGTTCCACGTCGCGGAGGTGTTCACCGGCATCGCCGGCAAGTTCGTCGCGATCGAGGATACGGTGAAGTCGTTCAAGGCGGTGGTCGACGGTGAATATGATCACCTGCCCGAAGCGGCCTTCTACATGGTCGGCGGCATCGAGGAAGCCGTCGCCAAGGCCCAGAAGCTCGCCGAAGAGGCATAATTCCCTCTCCCGGTGGGAGAAGGATGCGGAGACTTGCCGGCGTGCCGGCTAGTCAAAGTTGGATGAGGGTGATCGCGATCGGTCGCCCTCACCCTCCCGGGCCTTCCGGCCTGGGCCCCTCCCTCTCCCGTCGGGAGAGGGCATTAGGACAAGGTTGATGTCGCTCCACTTCGAACTCGTCACGCCCGAAAAGCTGGTCCGCTCGGAGGACGTCTACATGGTGGTGGTGCCGGGCACCGAAGGCGACTTCGGCGTGCTCGAGGGCCATGCCCCGGTGATGTCGACCGTCCGCGACGGCGAGATCTCGGTCTATCGCACCCAGGGCGCCCAGCCGGAGACGATCGCCGTCGAGGGCGGCTTTGCCGAGGTCAACGGCATGGGCCTGATCGTGCTGGCCGAACGCGCCGGGGACTGACCCGTCACCGGCCGGCGCCAGCCCACCCGACCCGGCCGGCGCCAGCACCTACCCCGTCATTGCGAGGGGCGAAGCCCCGCGGCAATCCAGCGCCGCGCGAGGATTGGCGCGAGATTCTCCCGCGCTGCCGATTCAACGCGACGGCATCGCGCCCTGCCGCCGATAGCGCCACCGCATCGCCTTGCCGCCGTCGCCGAGCGCGGTTTCCGCGATCAGCTCCTCGCCTTCACGCCAATAGCGGATGCGCTGCGGATAATCGTGCGCGGCGTTGATGAACGTGACGCCGTCACCCTCGGCACCGGCCCATGTAAAGGCGGTCCGCCCCTGCCCGCGCGGCGCGCCGCAGAACGCCATCCTTGCGTTGGTCGCGTCATCGCCCAGAACGATCTGCATCGTCTCCCAGCTTCCCAGCCGCTCGCCGCGCCCCGAACGGCCGCTGCCCAGCATGATGCCGCCGCGCGGCGCCGTCCAGCATTCCTCGGTCCAGCGGTCGCCCTGTTCCTCCACCCAGCACCCCGCCATCCACGCGGGCAGAACCGGGTCGCGCGCCGGATCGTCCGCCGCGCCGATCAGCAGCAGCATCGCCACCACCCCCGCCATTCCCGCCGTCCGTCGCATCGCCCGCCCCCCTGTCGCGCTGCCGCAACCTGCCCCGGCGGAGTTTGGTTAGGCAATTGTCAAAACTTCGGCCGTAACCCTTCGCCATGGGTGCGGGTTTCCACCCGCGTGAGGGGCTGATGAGCGCTTTCGGTCGACGGAATGGATTGAGCAGCGGTGCGCCGGGGACGCGCCCCGCGTTTGGCGTGGCGCGGCCGATGCAGGGCAGTGGCCCGCGTGCGACGGAGCCCGAGGGCGGCGAGCAATTCCCGCCGATCACCAGCGCGCCGCCGGCGGGCGCCAGCCTGGAGAGCGAGACGCTGGCGGCGATCACCGCACCGAGCGGTCCGGGGTCGGAGGCGATGCAGCGGCTCGCCGACCGGGTCGCCGCGACCGGCGATCAGGGCAGTTCGCGCGCCGAGGGGTTCGAGACCTCGATCCACCGGATCAAGGAACAGGTGCTGCCGCGCCTGCTCGAACGCGTCGATCCCGAAGCCGCCGCCACGCTCAACAAGGACGAGCTGGCCGAGGAATTCCGCCCGATCATCGGCGAGGTGCTTGCAGAGCTCAAGCTGACGCTCAACCGCCGCGAACAGTTCGCGCTGGAAAAGGTGCTGGTCGACGAGCTGCTCGGCCTTGGCCCGCTCGAAGAGCTGCTGTCCGACCCGGCGATCAGCGACATCATGGTCAACGGCCCCGAACAGACCTTCGTCGAACGCAAGGGCAAGCTCGAGCTGGCCAACATCCAGTTCCGCGACGAGGAGCATCTGTTCCAGATCGCCCAGCGAATCTGCAACTCGGTCGGCCGCCGCGTCGACCAGACCACCCCGCTCGCCGATGCGCGGCTCAAGGACGGCAGCCGCGTCAACGTGATCGTGCCGCCGCTGTCGCTGCGCGGCACCGCCATCTCGATCCGCAAATTCTCCGACAAGCCGATCACGCTCGACATGATGGCCGGGTTCGGCTCGATGAACCAGAAGATGGCGACCGCGCTCAAGATCGCGGGCGCCAGCCGCTTCAACATCGTCATTTCGGGCGGCACCGGCTCGGGCAAGACGACGATGCTCAACGCGCTGTCGAAGATGATCGACCCCGGCGAGCGCGTGCTGACCATCGAGGACGCCGCCGAACTGCGGCTCCAGCAGCCGCACTGGCTACCGCTGGAAACCCGCCCGCCCAATCTGGAGGGGCAAGGCGAGATCACCATCCGCGATCTCGTCAAGAACGCGCTGCGTATGCGCCCGGATCGCATCATCCTGGGCGAAATCCGTGGCAGCGAGTGTTTCGATCTGCTCGCCGCGATGAACACCGGCCACGACGGGTCGATGTGCACGCTCCACTCCAACTCCCCGCGCGAATGCCTGGGGCGTATGGAGAACATGGTGATGATGGGCGACATCAAGATCCCGAAGGAAGCGATCAGCCGCCAGATCGCCGACTCGGTCGACCTGATCGTCCAGGTCAAGCGCCTGCGCGACGGCAGTCGCCGCGTCACCAACATCACCGAGGTGATCGGGATGGAGGGGCCGGTGATCGTGACGCAGGAACTGTTCAAGTTCGAATATCTGGACGAGACCGCCGACGGCAAGATCGTCGGCGAATACCGCTCGATGGGCCTGCGCCCCTATACGCTCGACAAGGCCAAGCAGTACGGCTTCGACCAGGCGATGCTGGAGGCGTGCCTGTAAGGGGGCGTGAAACGGTGCCCGGCACCGTCGGCCCGGATGTGTTCCGGGGTCCCCCAGGCATCACCCAATGCCCTCATCACCCCCACGTCCATCATTGCGGGCCCGGCAACGCCGGGAGAAGCACTCCAGCGCCGGCCGCGAGCCATCGGGGTGCCGCGCGGCTCAACCCGTCGCAATAACGGTTCAACGTAGAGTTGCCCCGCGAATTCCCCCGCACGATCCGATGGCGCCGGACCCAAAACCGCGCTAACCGACTCCAAATCATGCGCGTCGTCGGCCTGTTCCTTGCCTTGCTGTTCGGCCTGTCGCCCGCCGTGGCCCAGGCGCCGGTCACCATGCTCTCCGCCGACACCGCCGTCGAATGGGTCCATTTCGATCTGACCCCCGGCAACCAGATCCGTTTCGCCATGACGGTCAACGGCCGCGATGCCGTCGCGGTGCTCGATACCGGGGTCAGCTACACCATCGCGTCGCAGGTGTTCGCCGACGCGATCGGGCTCAAGCCGGCGGCGGCGGGTCGCGCCGACGCGATCGGCGGATCGGTGCCGCTTGGCTGGGCGCCGATCGAGACGCTGCGGCTGGGCGGCCTGACGCGCACCGGCGGCCGGATCGCCATCGCCGACCTGAAAGCGATCGCGACGGGCGGCAGCGATCCGGTCGAGATGCTGGTCGGCAGCGACCTGCTCGGCACCCACGCGCTCGACATCGACTATGATTCGCGCCGCTTCCGCCTGTTGCCGTCGGGGCGGCTGCCGTTCGTCGGCACGTCGGTGCCCCTCACGCTCGCCCCCGAATCGGGCGCGTTCCTCAGCGAGCTGTCGATCGGCCAGCAGCGGTTTCGCCCGGTGATCGTCGATACCGGCGACGGATCGTCGGTGACGCTGTCGAGCGAGGCGTGGGGGCCGGGCCGCCACGGCGCGACGCCGTTCACCTCCGCCTATGCGTTCGGGCTCGGCGGCGCGATCGAGACCGAGCTGACCGTGCTGCCGCACATCCGGCTGGCCGGGCTGACCGCGCGCAACGTCGAGGTGCGGGTGGAGGGCAAGGACGGCTTTTCCGCGCAGACCGGCACCGCCGGGCGGATCGGTTCCGGGCTGCTCCAGCGGTATCGCGTGCTGATCGATCCCGGCGCGCGGCGGATGGTGCTGGCGCCGGGCAAGACCGTCGATCGCACCCCGCTCAAATCGACCAGCGGGCTGCTGATCGCCCATGAAGGCCATGCGCTGCGCGTGCTCCACGTGATGCGCAATTCCCCGGCGGAGGCCGCCGGATGGCGCGCGGGCGAGCGAATCTGCGCGATCGACGGCGCCGCGCTGCCGCCCGATTACCTGACCAGCAGCGTCGCCGCATGGCCGGCGGGCAATCCGGGCCGCACCGTCCGGCTGGGGCTGTGCGACAATGGCGGCGACCGCACGCTGACCCTCGCGCGCTTCTATTGACCCCGTCGGCGATGACCACGCGCATCGCGCCGTTGCCCGCCGCGGCGTTCGCGGCCTTGCTCGCGCTCGCGGCGGTCGCGTTGCGCGGCGCCGATTTCGGCAATCCGGTGATCCATGTCGATGAGCAATATTATCTGCTGGTCGGTCAGCGGCTGCTCCACGGCGCGGTGCCGTACATCGACATCTGGGATCGCAAGCCGGTCGGCCTATTCCTGCTCTATGCCGGCGCGGCGGCGCTGCCGGGCGACGACATCCTCGGCTATCAATGGCTCGCCTGCGCCTTTGCCGCGGCGACGGCGTGGCTGGTCTTCGACAGCGCGCTCAAGGTCGGCGCCACCCGCGCCGGCGCGTTCACCGCCGCGCTCGCCTATCTGCTGTGGCTGTCGCTGCTCGGCGGGCGTGGCGGGCAGGCGCCGGTGTTCTACAACCTTCCGGTCGCGGCGGCGGCGTGGCTGATGCTGCGGCTGCCGTCGATCGGCACGCGACCGGGCGCGATCGTCGCCAGCGGCTGCGTGGCGTGCCTGCTCGGCGGCG
>NZ_DATMGG010000092.1:0-18775 GCF_035555815.1 Sphingomonas sp. | reverse complement strand
GTCTGGGCGGCGCTGCTGATCCTGTTCCACCGCGATGTCGCCGACCTGGCCAACATCTACTGGAACAGCACGACGTTCGGCCATTGCCTGTTCGTTCCGCCGGTGATCGGCTGGCTGGTGTGGCAGCGCCGCCGTGAACTGACGCAGCTGACACCCGCCGCCTGGTGGGGCGGGCAGGCGATCGTCGCGGCGGGCGCGCTGGCGTGGCTGCTGGGCGATGCCGCCGGGGTGGCGTTTGCCCGGCACCTTGGGCTGGTGGTGATGCTACAGGGCGCGGTGATCGCACTGCTTGGGCCGAATGTGGCGCGCGGGCTGCTGTTTCCGCTGGGGTACATGCTGTTCCTGGTACCGTTCGGTGAGGCGATGGAGGGGCCGCTGCAGAGCGTCACCGTCGCGATCGTCATGCCGCTGCTCCATCTGGCCGGAGTGCCGGCGCAGGTCGACGGCGTGCTGATCACCATTCCCAACGGCTATTTCGAAGTCGCGGAGGCGTGTTCCGGCGCCAAGTTCGTGATCGCGATGATCGCCTATGGCACGCTGGTCGCCAATGTCTGCTACGTCGCCTGGCGCCGCCGGGTCGCATTCATGGCGATGGCGCTGATCGTGCCGGTGATCGCCAACGGGCTGCGCGCGTTCGGCACCATCTATGCCGCGCATCTGACATCGGTGGAGGCGGCGACGGGGTTCGACCATATCGTCTATGGCTGGGTGTTCTTCGGGCTGGTGATGGCGGCGGTGCTGGCGATCGGCTGGCGCTGGTTCGATCGCGATCCCGATGCGCCATGGTTCGACCCGGCGCGATTGCAGCAGGCGCCGGTGCGCGCACGGTCCGATCCGTGGACCGCCGCCGGGGTGGCGATCGCGCTGGCGACGCTCGCTTATGCCGGCGCGGCGCTGGCGGGCGGCCGAAACGACACGCTGCCGGCGCAAATGCACCTGCCCGATGTGCCCGGCTGGCAGCGCGTGCCGCTCAGCACCGCCGCTCCGTGGTCTCCCTATTACCCCACCGCAGATCATCTGCTGATCGGTCGCTATCAGGACGCCACCGGCCACCGCGTCGAGCTGGCGGTGGCGATCTATGCCGGACAGCGTGAGGGGCATGAGCTGGTCGGTTTCGGCCAGGGGGTGCTGCGCGAGAATGACCGTTGGGTGAAGGTAGCGGACGTCGCCCCGCTCGACGGCGGCTCGGTCCAGCGCATCACCGCGCCGGGGCCGGTGGAACGCGAGGTCGCGACTTGGTACAGGATCGCCGGCACCACCACGGCGGACGGAAAACGAGTGAAGCTGGCGACGCTCAAGGCCAAATTGTTCGGCGGCGCCCAGCGCGGCGCGGCGATCCACCTGTCGGCCGCACGCGCCGACGGCGATCCACGCGCGGCGATGGCGGCGTTCCTCGCCGCCGCCGGCCCGGTCGATCAACTCGCCGACCGCGTCGCGACGGGGCGCTAGGCCATGTGCGGGATCGCGGGGATCTTCTACCCCGCCGTGGCCAAGCCGGTCGATCCGGTGCGCATCGCCGCGATGAACGACGCGCAGGCGCATCGCGGACCGGACGGCAGCGGCATCTGGACCGCGCCGGGGGTTGGGCTGGGCCACCGTATCCTTGCGATCATCGACGTCGGCGGATCGCCGCAGCCGATGCACGCCGGGCCGCTGTCGATCACCTACAATGGTGAGATCTATAATTTCGCCGAGCTGCGCGCCGAGCTGGAGGCGATGGGTGCCGCCTTCATCACCCAGGGCGATACCGAGGTCATCCTCCACGGCTGGCGGGCGTGGGGGACGGGGCTGCTCGACCGGCTGGTCGGGATGTTCGCCTTTGCCATTCACGACAGCGAGGCGCAGACCCTGGTGCTGGCCCGCGACCGGCTGGGGGTGAAGCCGCTTCATTATGTCGAACTGTCCGATGGCGGCGTAGCCTTCGCTTCCGAACTCAAGGGGTTGCTGGCGCACCCTTTGCTACGCCGCGAGGTCGATCCACGCGCGGTCGAGGATTTCATGGCGCTCGGCTATGTCCCCGATCATGCCAGCTTTCTCGTGGGTGTGCGAAAGCTGCCTGCGGGATCGTTCCTGCGGCTCGAGCGCGGAAAGCCAGTGGGCACGCCGCAACGCTATTGGGATGTCGATTTCTCCAGAAGGGCCAAGGGTTCACGCCGCGACCTTGAGGCGGAGTTGATCGAGCGGATGCGGGCGGCCGTGGTGTCGCGCATGGTCGCCGACGTGCCGCTCGGCGCGTTCCTGTCGGGCGGAGTCGACAGTTCGGCGGTGGTCGCGCTGATGGCGGAGGCCAGCCCGAAGGCGGTCAAGACCTGCTCGATCGGGTTCGACGAGGCGGATCACGACGAAACCGCCTATGCTCGGCTGATCGCCGATCGGTTTCGCACCGAACACCGCACGCGCACCGTCGCGTCGGACGATTTCGCGCTGATCGACCGTCTGGTCGCGGCATTCGACGAACCATTCGCGGACGCCTCGGCGCTCGCCACCTGGCGGGTGTCCGAGCTGGCGCGTGAGACGGTCACCGTGGCGCTGTCGGGCGACGGCGCGGACGAGGCGTTCGCCGGCTATCGCCGCTATCGCTTCCACGCGGCCGAGGAACGAGTTCGCGGGCTGATCCCGGCAGGGATGCGCGCGGGGCTGTTCGGGACGCTGGGCGGGCTCTATCCCAAGGCCGACTGGGCGCCGCGCCCGCTGCGCGCCAAGACCACGCTGCTGGCGCTCGCGGATGATGGCGCCGCCGCCTATGCTCGCGCGGTGGGGGTGACGACGCCGGCGACGCGCGATGCGCTCTATACCGACTCGTTCCGGCGGGGGCTGGCCGGGCATCGCGGCGAGGACGCGATGATCGCGACGATGCGCGCCGCGCCCGCCCGCACCGGGCTGGACGCCGCGCAATATGCCGACATCCACCATTGGCTGCCCGGCGACATCCTGACCAAGGTCGATCGCACCAGCATGGCCGTCAGCCTGGAGGCGCGCGAGCCGCTGCTCGACCACCGGCTGATCGAATTCGCCGCGACGCTGCCGCCGTCGCTGCGCATCCGCGCGGGGCAGGGCAAGTGGCTGATGAAGAAGGCGCTGGAGCCGTATCTGCCGAAAGAGATCCTCTATCGGCCAAAGATGGGCTTCGTGACCCCGGTCAGCGCCTGGTTCCGCAAGGCGCTGGCGGAGGAGGCGGCGATGCTGGCGCGCTCGCCGGTGCTGGCGCCATGGTTTCAGCCGACCGCGCTCGCCCGGCTGGCCGAGGACCATCGCGCCGGCCGTGCCGAACACGGCCGCACGCTATGGCAGCTGATGATGCTCGAACGGTCGCTGAAACGGCTGACCGGCGCCTGAGCGTCAGAACACCGCGATCGCGGCGTGCAGCGTCAGCGCGATCAGGCACAGCGTCGAGAGTACGAAGGCGGCGAAGCGCACCGACACACGGTTGAACGTCGCCTGGATCACGCTGTGAATGATCCGCAGTCCGACATAGCCCCATGCCAGCCCGGCGTTCAGCCCATCGCCAGCGCCCACCACCGCCAGCACCAGCGCGACGGCGTAGAAGATCGTCGGCTGTTCCATCAGGTGGTTGTAGTTATGCGACGGCCACTGCGCCTTCGCCGGCAGCACGCGATCGGCGTCCGATCCCTTGCCCCCGGTCAGCTTGGACAGATCGATGCCGGCCGCGCGCATCGCCGGCATCCGCACCGCGATCATCCACACCCACATCACCAGCGACCAGGCGACCAGGACGACGACCGGCTTCAGGATTTCCGCGTGCATGAAAAAGCCTCCCCCAAGAGTATCTCGGGGGAGGCTGCCTCAACCGGTTTCGATTTGCAACGTCAGTCGAACAGCTTGGCCCAGCGGCGCTCGGCGCGGTTCTTCCACAGGCCGCGGTGATAGGCGTCGCTGGCCAGCAGCGGCATCACGCTGCCGGCTTCGGCGAACACCATCTGCTCGATGCCGGTGTTGACCTTGCCCCAGCTCGCCGCCTCCTGCAGCGTCGAGGACGAGCAGGCGCCATCGCGGACGTCGGCGACGGTGATCTGGACGGCGTATTTGTGGACCTCGACGTCCTCATGGCCCAGGATCTCGGCGCAGACGACGGTGTCCTGGATGAAGTTCTTGGGCACGCCGCCGCCGATCATCAGCAGGCCGGTGGTGCCCGCCTTGATCTTGATGTCGGTCAGTTCGCGGAAATCGGCGACCGCGTCGATCATCAGATAGGGCTTGCCCGCCTTCATCTGATCGACCTGGTGCTTGACCAGCCCGAAGCCGGCCGAGGAATCGACGAACGCCGGGCAGAAGATCGGCACGTCATGCTCATAGGCGAGCTTGACCAGGCTGTTCTCCTTCTTGCCGTGCTCCGACAGGTACCGACCCATCTCGCGGATGAACGCGCGGCTCGAATACGCCTTCGGTTCAAGCTCGTTCGCGATCTTGTTGATGGTGAAGTCGCAGTCCTGAAGCTGCTCCTCATCGATGTAGGTATCGTAGATGCGGTCGATGTAGAGCGAGCGCAGCGTATCGTCGTCGGGCACCTCCAGCGCCTGATAATGCTTGTGGCCGAGCCCTTCGAAGAAATCCATGTCGACGATGGTCGCGCCGGTGGCGACGACGCAGTCGACCATGTTGTTGCGCACCAGATCGGCATAGAGATCCATGCAGCCACCGGCCGAGGTCGATCCGGCGATCACCAGCACGACGGTGCAGTCGGGATCGGCCAGCATCTGATTGTAGATGCCGGTCGCGCGGCCGAGATCGCGGCTGGTGAAGCTCATGTCTGCCATCGCATCGACGATCGGGCGCGCGTCGAAGCTCTTGATGTCGATGTGCTTGACCTGCTTCGACAGCAGTTCCGCCTTGCGGGTATCGTTGATCGTGTCGGTCACTGGGAACTCCGTGGTTCACTGGCCGCCGTCGTTGATGGGGACGCGGTAACCCGGAGGGGCAGGGCGCCACGCGCCCCGCCCCGGATGTCTTCGATTATGCGTCAGTCGTTACAGCGTGACGACGTTCGATGCGACCCGCTCTTCAGCGACGACGTACAGCGACGTCATCGGCTCGTCGTCGGCGATCACCGTCTCGTCCGAACCGAAGCCATTGAACGCGGTGCGCATCGCCGAACCATAGGCACCGAGCATCCCGATTTCGAGATAGTCGCCCGCCCGCACGTCCGCCGGCAGCATGAACGGCCCGGTCATGTGATCCAGATCGTCGCAGGTCGGCCCGTAGAAGCTGAACGCCATGTCGCGGGCGTGGCTGTCCGGTTCACGCAGCAGCGTGACCGGAAAGCGCCAGCCGATGTGCGCCGCGTCGAACAGCGCGCCATAGGCACCGTCGTTGATGTACAGTTCATCGCCGCGACGACGCTCGACGCGCACCACGATCGAGCTGTATTCGGCGCACAGCGCACGGCCCGGCTCCGCCCACAGTTCCGCCGAATAGCTGATCGGCAGGCTCTCGAACGCGCGGTGGATCACTTCGAAATAATGTTCGAGCGGCGGTGGCTCCATGCCCGGATAGCGCGACGGGAAACCGCCGCCGACATCGACGACGTCGACCGTCACCGCCGCCTCGACGATCGCCTGGCGCACGCGCTCCATCGCATCGGCATAGGCCTGCGGCGTCATCGCCTGGCTGCCGACGTGGAAGCAGATGCCGAGCGCATCGGCGACCTGGCGGGCGCGGAACAGCAGTTCCTTCGCCTCGCCCGGCGCGACACCGAACTTGGACGCGAGGCTAAGCTTGGAATGCTCCGACGATACGCGCAGCCGCACACACAGCGTCAGGTCGGTCGCTTCGCGCGTGGCGCGGACGATCTTGTCGAGTTCCTCGATCGAATCGAGACTGAACACGCGCACGCCGTGCACGTCATAGGCCTCGCGGATCGCTTCCTCGGCCTTGACCGGGTGCATGAAGCACAGCGTGGCGTCCGGCAGCGTGCGCGCGACCAGCCGCACCTCGGCGATCGAGGCGACGTCGTAATGCGTGATGCCGCTGTCCCAGAGCACGCTCAGCAGCTCTGGCGAAGGGTTCGCCTTCACCGCATACATCGAGCGTCCCGGAAACTTCTCGACGAAGAATCGGGCGGCCCGCGATGCAGCGTGCGGACGAACGAGCGTGACCGGCTGAACCGGCTGGCTCTTGGCGATGTCGATACCGCGAACCGCGGTCGAATGGGCTTTCGCTAGCCCCAGCGCGCTATGATGCTTGTGCAACTCAAGGGACCTCCAATTGCCTTTCGGCGTCGAGTGAAAAAGCTGCCTTGCGGTTGGAAGTCCCATGGGGCAGCGGACGGCGCAAATAGGATCGGGTGTTCCCGATGTAAAGTGGTGAATTGGGACAAGGGGCAGGACGTGACCATCGTACGACAACCGACCCGCGCCGGGGTGCGCGACGCTGCGGCAAAAATGGCGGAAATCCTGCCGATGACGCCGCTTTTCACCGCGGAGATTCGCGGCGTGACGGTGGGGGTGAAGGCCGAATGCCTGCAACCGATCGGCGCGTTCAAGATCCGCGGCGCGTGGCATCGGCTGACCGCGATCGACGAGTCGGCCCGTGCGAAAGGGGTCGTCGCCTTTTCATCCGGGAATCACGCACAGGGCGTTGCCTGGGCGGCGAAGCGGCTGGGGATGCCGGCGGTGATCGTGATGCCGTCCGACGCCCCGCGATCGAAGCGCGAGGCGACGCTGGCGCTGGGCGCGGAGGTGGTCCCCTATGACCGGATGACCGAGAGCCGGGAAAAGATCGCCGCGCATCTGGCGCACGCGCGCGGCGCCACGCTGGTCCCCGCCTATGACGATGCCTGGATCATCGAGGGGCAGGGCAGCGCCGGGATCGAGGCTGCCGCCCAGTTCCACGACGCCGGGCTGGGCGCTTTGACGCGGGTGGTCACACCGTGCGGCGGCGGCGGGCTGGCGTCGGGCCTGGCGCTGGCGCTGCCCGATGCCGAGATGCGGATCGTCGAGCCGGAGGGCTGGGACGATATGTGCCGCAGCCTGGAGGCGGGCTGGATCGAGGAGGTGGGCGCCAATCCGCCGCGTACCGCTTGCGATGCGCTCCAGACGCTGCGCGTGGGGACGTTGACGTTCGACGTGCTGTCGAAACGGTCGGCACTCGGCGTCACGGTCAGCGAGGCGGAGGTCCGCGACGCGCAACGCTGGGCCGCCGCCACGTTGCGGCTGGTGGTCGAGCCGGGCGGCGCGGTGGCGCTGGCGGCACTGCTGACTGGCCGGGTCGAGCCGCAACCGGGCACGCTGGTGCTGGCATCGGGCGGCAATGTCGACATGGATGCCTATGCCGCCGTGCTGGCGGGCGAGGGATAGGGGAACGCGGTCCCGTCCCCCCGGCGTCGGGTCAGGGGGACGGACTCACCCGACGAAGGCCCGCTCGATCACATAATCGCCGGGGGCGGCGTTCGAACCCTCGATAAAGCCCAGCGCGTCCAGATCGGCGGAGAGGTCACGGATCATCGCCATGCTGCCACACAGCATCACCCGGTCCTGCTCGGGATCGAGCGCGCGCGGTCCGGTGATGCCGTGGCCGAACAGGCTCCCCTCGCTGATCAAGCGGCCGATCCGCTGCGACAGTCGGAACGGCTCGCGTGTGACGGTCGGAACGTAGACGAACTGGAGCAGCGCCTGGTCCTGCACCAGCGGATCGCCGGCCAGCTGCGCCTCCAGCTCGGCGCGATAGGCGAGGTCGCTGACCCGCCGCACCGAATGGACCAGCACCACCTGGGAGAATTGCTCGTAGACGTCGGGGTCGCGCGCCAGGCTAAGGAACGGGGCGAGCCCGGTGCCGGTGGCGAACATGAACAGCCGCCGGCCGGGGCGCAACGCGTCGGTGACCAGCGTGCCGGTGGGCTTGCGGCCGAGAAAGATCTCGTCGCGCGGCGCGATCCGCTGGAGGCGGGAGGTGAGCGGTCCGTCGGGTACCTTGATCGACAGGAACTCCAGCTCCTCCGACCACGCCGGGCTGGCGATCGAATAGGCGCGCAGCAACGGCTTTCCTTCGCTCGGCAGCCCGATCATCACGAACTCGCCGGAGCGGAAGCGGAACGCCTGCGGGCGTGTCAGCGTGAAGCTGAACAGATGCTCGTTCCAATGGCGCACCGAACGCACCTGTTCGACGGTCAGCACGCCCGACGGGGGCAGGCTGGCGGTGGCGGCGATACGATTGCTCATGTCCTGACACTCATCTTTTGGGTTTCTCGCCGGTCAGCGAATCGGGAATGGGGGGCGCCATGCCGGCGGCCAGCAGTGCGGCGGTGAAGCTGCGCGCCGCGCGGTGCGTCGCGGTCAGCACCCCGCCGTCGCTCAACAGCAGCGCCAGCGTGTCGCGGACGCGCTGCTCCGCGCCGGTATCGGTCGCGCCGAACAACGCCAGCAACAGCGCCTCATGTTCGGAAACCTGGGGAGCGTCGGGCGCCATCACCTCCAGCGGCGAATCGCAATCACGCAGCAGCAACGCCATCGCCATCGCGAAATGGGGCAGGCCGGATTCAAGGTCGTGCCGCCCGAACGCGGGGCCGAGTGCGCCGCCCAGGCAGTGCTTTCCGGCGATCGCCGCCGCCGCGCGGCGGATCGACCACAGCAGGAACGACTCGCCTGGCCCCAGGGCAGCGACCGGCCGGTCGAGATAACGGTACATGCGCACGGTCCTCCGAACAGGATGCGGGCCGATGCCATTTCATGCTATTGCAAGTCAATCGCAAATATCGGTGCGGTGGCGTTACCCGCTTCCCTTGGTGGGCGAGTCGAACCTAGAACGGGCGGCATGAACCAAATTGCTCCCGCCGTGGCGATGCTCGCCGTCTTTGCGCTGGTCGCCGGCGGCATCTATCTGATCCGGCAGCGCCGCGATCGTAGAAAAGGGGTGCTGATGATCGCCTGCGCGTTGGTGATCCTGGGCAATATCTTGATCTGGACGATGCCGGCGCACGCGGCGGCGACCCGCCCGGCCGGCGCCGACGGTCCCGACCGCCTGCAACAGGCGGCGATCGCGGTCGATAGCGGCGATTGCAAGAAGGCGATGTCGCTCGCAGGACCCGCGCTGAAGGCCGCGGCGGCGGCGGACGCGGGCGATCGCTCCGCGCCGCTGGCCTACACCGTCGCGGCGTTTTGCGCGCTGCGGAGCGGCGATCAGGCGGCGGCCTATCGCGCCGCGCTGGCCGGAACCCGGTTCGACAAGGCCCCGAACATGCTGTGGACGCTGCGGCTGGAACTCGAAATTTTCGCCAGCCGCCACGCGGAGGCGGTGACGACGGTAGAGGCGATGCGCGACGGGCGCGGCGGCGCGCTCAACGCGATGCCGATCCGGTCGATGTATCGGCTGACCGGCGATCTGGACAAGGCAAAGGCGGTCGCGCTGCAACGGCGGCTGCTGCGCGTCCTGACCGACAATGCCTATGATCCCGATGAGGCGGTCGCACCGCTCGACGGGTTTCGCCAGAGCTATGCGGCGATTCTGCTGGCCGACGGGGATACCGCCGGCGCGACCGCCCAGATCCGCCAGATCGAGGAGCCGTCGGTCGCGATCGAGCTGTGGGCCGATCCGCGCTTCCGGCCGCTGCTCCCGCCCGATTTCGATATCCGCGCGGTGACCGAACGTGCGCTCGCCGCAGCGATGGCGACACGCGAGCAGAACGGCAACCTGCTTGAACCGATCAACCGCGCGGGACGGCATCTGCGGGTGCTGGGGCGGTTGCAGGCGTCGCTGGAGGTTCTGGAAACGGCGCGCGCGAACGGTCGGGAACTGGCGAGCTTCTCCGACGCGGACACCTATGCCAACTGGTGGTGGGACGAGATGGCGCGGACCTATGCGGCGCTCAATCGCCCGGACGACGCGATCGCCGCACTGCGAGCGGGCGGCGCCATCAGCGAGATGGGGAGCATCAACGTCAGCCAGTTGATCAACCTTGCGGGGCTGCAAAGCGCGTTCGACCGTCCGGCGGACGCGCTCGTCACGCTGGCGCCGTTCGCGACGGCGAAACGCCCGGTCAGTCCCTATGGCGAGGCCGAGATGCGCTTCCAACGGGGGTGCGCCAGCGCGCTGACCGGCGATCTGAAGGCGATGGCCAGCGACCGCGACTATCTCGAATCGCACCGCGCCGATCATCCGCGCGCGCTGCTGGGACTGCTGCTGTGCATCGGCGATCTCGACGCCGCCGCCGGGGTGGTGATCGCGCAGCTCGACGACCCGGACCAGCGCGTGGCGATGCGGCTGTTCCTGGCGGACTACGACGCGCCCGTCGTAGCCCTGCCGCCCGACCCGATCGATCGCCAGCTTCCGGCGCTGAAGGCGCGCGCGGACGTTCAGGCGGCGATCACCCGTGCGGGCGGGGCGTTGCGGGTGCCGCTCCAGTCGCAGCCGATGTGAAGGGCGCGGCGGACACGTGCCGCCGCGCTATGCCCTCAGCGGATCGGCGAGTTGGGATCGAGCCGCATGTCGAGATACTTGTCCACGCTGCCCATCAGCTCCGGCGTCTCATGCTCGAAGAAGTGATTCGCGTGCGGAATCGTGTCGTGGTGGATGGTGATGTGCTTTTGGGTACGCAGCTTGTCGACCAGCTTCTGGACCGCGCTGGGCGTCACCACCTCGTCCGCGTCGCCCTGGATGATGATGCCCGAGGCGGGGCAGGGGGCGAGGAAGGTGAAGTCGTACATGTTGGCCGGCGGCGCGACCGAGATGAAGCCGCGAATCTCCGGCCGGCGCATCAGCAGCTGCATCCCGATCCACGCGCCGAAGCTGACCCCGGCGATCCACGTGGTCGACGCTTCCGGGTGAAAGCTCTGCACCCAGTCGAGCGCGCTGGCCGCGTCGGACAGTTCGCCGACGCCGTTGTCGAACGTCCCCTGGCTCTTGCCGACGCCCCGGAAATTGAACCGGAGCGTGGCGAAACCGCGCCGCTGGAACGTCTTGTAAAGCTCCTGGACGATCCTGTTGTTCATCGTCCCGCCCGATTGCGGATGCGGGTGGAGGATCATCGCGACGGGTGCGCGCGGCTTGGGGGCGGGGGCGAAGCGGCCTTCGAGGCGGCCTTCGGGTCCGGGGAAAATGACTTCTGGCATGGAACCTGCGGCTTGGGGAGGCGCGTTGGGATAGCGCGCCGAAACAGCCGCGCTATATAGGCTCGGGTTGCGCAGGCGCAATCATTCTAAGGGTATGCGCGTCCGTGCCGACCAGGCTCTACCTCGATCATGCGGCGACCACGCCGATGCTGCCCCCCGCGCGCGCGGCGATGGAGCAGGGGCTGGCGCATTGGGCCAATCCGTCTTCCCTCCATGCCGAAGGCCGCGCCGCGCGCGCGGCGCTGGAGGGCGCGCGCGCGGCGATTCGCGCCGCCTATCGCTGGCCCCATGAGTTGATCCTGACCAGCGGCGCCAGCGAGGCGATCGCGCTGGCGCTGGGCCGGACCCAGGCGGAATCGCGGCTGGTCGCGGCGGTCGAGCATGATGCGGTGCTGCGCGCGGCGCCCGATGCGGTGCGGCTGCCGGTCGATGCCGACGGCCGGATCGACCTGGCCGTGCTGGAGGCCGAACTGGCGGCGCTGCCGGCGCCGGCGCTGGTCGCGGTGCAATGGGGCAATAGCGAGACCGGCGTCCTCCAGCCGCTGCGCGCGGTGGCGGAGCGGGTGAAGGCGGCCGGGGGCTGGCTGCTGGTCGATGCCGCGCAGATGCCGGTCGGCTGGGGCGGCGACGACGCGCCGCAGGACGTCGCCGACCTGATCGCGCTCTCAGGCCACAAGCGCGGCGGGCCGCCGGGGATCGGCGGATTGCTGGTCCGCGACCTGGCGATGCTGTTGCCGACCGGCGGGCAGGAACGCGGCTATCGCGGCGGGACGGAGAACATGCCGGCGGCGCTGGGCTTCGCGGCGGCGCTCGCCGTGCCCGAAGCGTTGGACGCAATGGCGGCGATGCGCGCGCGGCTGGACGGCGCGGTGCGGGCGATGGAGGGCGAGGTGGTAGCCGATACGGCACCGCGCGCGCCGCATATCGGCTCGTATCGCCTGCCCGGACTGGCGGCGGGCGCGCAGTTGATCCGGTTCGACCTGGCGGGCATCGCGGTGTCGGCGGGGTCGGCGTGTTCGTCGGGGAGTATGCGGCCGAGCCATGTGCTGGGCGCGATGGGATGGGACGGCGCGGCCGCCGGCGAGGTGGTGCGGGTCAGTTTCGGCCATGCGACCACCCCCGCCGACGTCGAGCGGTTCATCACCGCCTGGGCCGCGATCGCGCGGGAGGTGCGCGCGCGCGCCGGAGAAGCGGTGGGGGCGGCATGACCTATCTCGATTATCAGGCGACCACGCCGCTGGCGCCGGAGGCGCTGGCGGCGATGCTGCCCTGGCTCGAATCGCAGCACGCCAATCCGCATTCCGCCCACGCCCCCGGCCGCGCGGCAAAGGCGGTGGTGGAGACGGCGCGGGCGCAGGTCGCCGCGCTGTTGCCGCAGGGCGGACAGGTGGTCTTCACCAGCGGCGCGACCGAGGCGCTCAACTGGGCGATCAAGGGCAGCTTCGGGCCGGTGGTGACGCTGGCGACCGAACATGCCGCCGTACTGGATACCGCGGCGGCGGTGGAGCGGCGCGGGCGGGCGGTGACGGTGCTACCGGTCGGGAGCGACGGCGTGGTCGACCTCGACCGTGCGCGCGACGCGATGACCCCGGGCACCGGGTTGGTCGCGGCGATGCTGGTCAACAATGAGATTGGGGTGATCCAGCCGGTCGCCGAACTGGCGGCGCTCACCCATGCCGCGGGCGCGCTGTTCCTGTGCGACGCGGTGCAGGGCTATGGCCGGGTGCCGATCCCGGAGGGCTGCGACCTGATCGCGCTGTCCGCGCACAAGATCCACGGCCCGAAGGGGATCGGCGCGCTGTGGATCCGCGACGGGGTGGCGATCGAGCCGCTGCTCCATGGCGGCGGACAGGAAGGCGGCGTCCGGTCAGGGACGCTCAGCCCCGCATTGTGCGCCGGGTTCGGCGCGGCGGCGCGGCTCGCTCGCGAACAGTTCGAGGCCGATCGCGCCCATGTCACGCACCTGTACGCGCTGGCCACGGCGCGAATGGCGGGGTGGATGCTCAACGGATCGGCGACGGAGCGGTATCGCGGCAACCTCAACCTGCGCTTCCCCGGCCTGGATGTCGCGCGGCTGATGAGCGAATTGCGCGACATCGCCTTTTCCGCCGGGTCGGCCTGCGCCAGCGGATCGGGCCGGCCCAGCCATGTGCTGCGCGCGATCGGCCTGTCCGACGCTGAAGCGCGGAGCAGCATCCGCATCGGCTTTGGCCGCTACACCGGCGAGGAGGAACTGATGGCCGCGCTCGACCGGATCGACATTGCCGCGCGCGCGCAGCGGATCGCCGCATGATCGCGATCCGCTTCATTAGCGCCAACGGGATTGCGACACAGGCGGTCGAGGGCGCCGAGGGCGAATCGCTGCTGGCACTGGCCCAGGCCCATGGCCAACCGCTGGAGGGGACCTGCGAGGGCTCGCTGGCCTGTTCGACCTGTCACGTCATCGTCGCCGCCGACGATTTCGCGCGGCTGCCCCCGGCGAGCGAGGAGGAGGAGGACATGCTCGACCTCGCCGCCGGGGCGACGCGCACCAGCCGGCTCGCGTGCCAGATCATGCTTACCCCCGCGCTCGACGGCCTGACCGTGCGCATCCCGAGCGAAGCGCGCGACATGCGCGGGCGTTAGGGGCGCGCCACCCTAAACCTCCGGCATACCCAATGGCAGTCCGAGATCGTGGAAGGCGACGGCCAGCGCGGTGGCGGTGGCGAGCGGCCCCCGCGCGTCGCGCGTGCCGAGCATGTCCGCCAGCAGCAGGGCCGCGACCGACGGGTTGGTCTGGCACCGTTCCAGCACGTTCAGGATGCCTGCCTCGGCGGCCGTCATCCGCGCGCAGCACCACGGCGCGATCTGGATCGGCCCGGTCGATGCGGCGGACAATTCCATCATCAGCGTGCGCAGCAGCACCAGCGGGCGGCGGAAATCCTTGCCGAACGCGGTCATGAAGCTGTGCGCGGTGCAGGCATCGTCGAGACCGTGCGCGCCCATCTGGCGGAACGCGAACAGGATCAGGCGCGGGCCGGCTTCCTCCGGCTGGGCCTGGTGAAAACTGGCGGCGAGGGACTGGGTGGTCGGCATGGAATCGGCTCCGTGTGGCGCCGACTCAGTCTTGATCTTTCGCTATTGCAAGTCAATCGCAACTTAGCCGATCAGTTCGGCGGTTCATCGTTGAGCGCGAGCACCTCACCGGCGAGGTAGAGCGAGCCGAGGATCAGCGTGGTGCCGGCAGGTGCCGATTCGACCGCAGCGGCGATGTCGGGCGCGGTATCTGCGCCGGCGATGCCGATCGCGCGGGCGAGCGCGGCGAGCGCCGCCGGATCATGGTGTTCGTGCCCTGGCACCGGCACCGCCGTCAGTGACGCCGCCAGCGCAGCGAACGGCGCGAGCAGGCCCGCCGCATCCTTGTTGGCGAGCATCCCGAGGATCAGATGCGCCTTCGCTCCGTCGAGCCGATCGGCGAGCGCGGCTGCGACCGCGCCGGCGGCGGCGGGGTTGTGCCCGCCGTCGAGCCACACCGGGCCGCGCGCACGCCGGGTCAGTGGGCCGTCGGCCAGCCGCTGCATCCGCGCCGGCCAGCGTACCGCACGCGGCGCGGCGGCGATCGCCCGGTCGGACACTGGCACGCGATCCTGCGCCCGGATCATCGCGATCGCCAGCGCCAGATTGGCGTGCTGGTGCGTGCCGGCCAGCGCGGGGCCGGGGACGCGGATGGTGCCGGCGCGATCGTGGAACGACAGGTCGCCGTCCGCTACGACGGTGAACGACCAATCCGCTTCGGCGGCGATGATCGTCGCCGCTCCGGCGCCGCGCTCGACCGCGCGACGAAGCTCGGGCGGAAGGGCGTGGATCACGATCGGTCGGCCCGGTTTGCCGATGCCCGCCTTTTCATAGGCGATGCCCTCGATCGTATCGCCCAGGAACGCCTGGTGATCGATGCCGAGTTGCGCCACGCCGCATACCGCCGGATCGGGCAGGACATTGGTCGCGTCGAGCCGCCCGCCGAGCCCGACCTCGACGACACAGGCATCGGCCGGAGTCTCGGCGAAGGCGAGGAAGGCGGCGGCGGTGGTCACCTCGAAGAAGCTCGCGCCGATCCCCTCCGCCCGGTCGAGCACCCGCGCCAGCAACGCCGCCAGTGCCGCATCCTCGATCAGCGTCCCGGCCAGCCGGATGCGCTCGTTGAAGCGGACGAGGTGGGGGGAGGTGTAGACGTGGACCAGCTTGCCGTCGGCCTCCAGCGCCGCGCGGAGGAAGGCGCAGGTCGATCCCTTGCCGTTGGTGCCGGCGACGTGGAACACCGGGGGCAGCGCCAGATGCGGATCGCCCAGCCGCGCCAGCAATGCGCTGACCCGAGACAGGCCAAGTACGTCGGCACCGGGTGACAGCGCCCACAGCCGGTCGAGCTGCGCCTGTACGGCGGGATCGGTCGAGACGGCGAAGTCCATTACCCCCACTCGCCCTCGGGGAAGACGGGCGCAGGAGAGCGTGCGCGACTTGTCGCGTGGCCCTCTCCCAACCCTCTCCCCCAGGGGGGAGGGGGCTTTCCTTTCGTCATGCCGCTTTCCGCTCCGCGCTGAGGTAACCGACCAGCCGCGCCAGCGTGTCCTTCAGCGCGTGGCGATCGACCACCATGTCGATCAGCCCGTGATTCAGGTAATATTCGCTGGTCTGGAAATCGTCGGGCAGCTTTTCGCGGATCGTGCTCTCGATCACGCGGCGGCCGGCGAAGCCCAACATCGCCTTTGGCTCTGCGATCTGCACGTCGCCCAGCATCGCATAGGCGGCCATCACCCCGCCGGAGGTGGGATCGGTCAGCACGACGATATAGGGTAGGCCGGCGTCGTGCAGCATCTCGATCGCGACGGTGCTGCGCGGCATCTGCATCAGGCTCAATATGCCCTCCTGCATCCGCGCGCCGCCCGATGCGGTGAACACGATGAATGGCGCGCCGTTGGCGATCGCCGCCTCGCACCCGGCGACGAACGCCTCGCCGACCGCCTGGCCCATCGATCCGCCCATGAAGGCGAAGTCCTGCACCCCGATCACAGCCTTCAATCCGTCGATGGTGCCGAGCGCGTTGACGAACGCGTCCTGCTGGCCGGTCTCCATCCGCGCCGCCTTCAGACGGTCGACGTATCGCTTCGAATCGCGGAAGCGGAGCGGATCCTCGGGCACTTTCGGGTTGGGCAGGATCTGCCAGCTTCCTTCGTCGAAATGATATTGGAAGCGCAGTTGCGGGCCGATGCGATCGTGGTGGTCGCAATGCGGGCAGACGTGGAGGTTCTCCTCCAGTTCCTTCAGGAACACCATCTGCCCGCACCCCTTGCACTTGTGCCAGAGGTTGTCGGTGGTCTGCGCGCCGCGCGTGACCACGGCGGAGAGGGCGTTACGGACGCGGCTGATCCAGCTCATGCGGATTCCTCGGGTTCAGACTTAGGGTCTGCGGCGCGGATCGCGGCCGCCAGCGAAGCGATATAGGCGCGGACCGGTTCCGATGCATCCGCGCCGTGCGCGGCGATCAGATCGACGATCGCCGAGCCGACGACCACGCCGTCGGCGACACCGGCGATCTCGCGCGCCTGTTCGGGGGTGCGGATGCCGAAGCCGACCGCGACGGGCAGGTCGGTCGCCGCCTTCAATCGACCGACCGCACCGGCGATCGATGCTTGCGCGGCCTGTTGCAGCCCGGTGATGCCCGCGACAGAGACGTAATAGAGGAAGCCGCCCGCCCCCTCCAGCACCGCCGGCAGGCGGGCGGCGTCGGTGGTGGGCGTGGCAAGGCGGATGGGATCGACGCCCTTTTGCCGCAGCGCCGGACCGAGCGCGTCGTCCTCCTCGGGGGGGATATCGACGCAGATCACGCCGTCGATCCCGGCATCGGCGCAGGCGTCGGCGAACCATTCCGGCCCGCGCCGCAGCATGGGATTGGCATAGCCCATCAGCACCAGCGGCACCTGCGGATGTCGCGCGCGGAAGGATTTGGCGATGGCGAGGATATCGGCGGTGGTCGTGCCCGCGCCGAGGCTCCGCAGGTTCGCCGCCTGAATCGCCGGGCCATCGGCCATCGGATCGGTGAACGGCATCCCCAGTTCGATCACGTCGGCCCCGCCGGCGACCAGCGCGTCAAGGATCGCCGGGGTCACGGCGGGCGTGGGATCGCCGACGGTGATGAAGGTGACGAGGGCGGGATGGCCTTTGGCGAATGCGGCGGCGAGGCGGGTCATATCGCCACCCCCAGCGCGTCGGCGACGGTGAAGATGTCCTTGTCGCCCCGGCCGGAGACGTTGACGACGATGATCTCGTTCGCCCGCATCGCACGCGCCTTGCTCTCAAGCGCCGCCAGCGCATGCGAGCTTTCGAGCGCGGGGATGATCCCCTCCAGCTTGCAGCAGAGCTGGAAGGCGGCCAGCGCCTCATCGTCGGTGACCGGCAGGTAAGCGACCCGCCCGCTTTCGTGCAGCCAGCTATGTTCCGGCCCGATGCCGGGATAGTCCAGCCCGGCGGAGATCGAATGCGCCTCGGCGATCTGGCCGTCGTCATCCTGCAACAGATAGGTCTTGTTGCCGTGGAGCACGCCGGGCAGGCCGCCGTTCAGGCTGGCGGCGTGCTGGCCGGTCTCCACGCCGTGCCCGGCCGCCTCGATCCCGAGCATCGCGACGTCGGGATCGTCGAGGAACGGGTGGAACATCCCGATCGCGTTCGATCCGCCGCCCACCGCCGCGATCAACAGGTCGGGCAGCCGTCCCTCCGCCTTCAGCATTTGCGCGCGAGTCTCGGTGCCGATCACCGACTGGAAATCGCGGACCAGTTCCGGGTACGGGTGCGGTCCCGCCGCCGTGCCGATGATGTAGAAAGTGTCGTGGACGTGGGCGACCCAGTGGCGCAGCGCCTCGTTCATCGCGTCCTTCAGCGTCTGCGCGCCCGACGTCACCGGCTCCACCTCGGCGCCGAGCAGCTTCATGCGGAATACGTTGGGCTTCTGCCGTTCGACGTCCTTGGCGCCCATGAAGATCGTGCACGGCAGGCCGAAACGCGCGGCGACGGTGGCGGTGGCGACGCCGTGCTGGCCCGCGCCGGTCTCGGCGATGATCCGGGTCTTGCCCATGCGCCGCGCGAGCAGGATCTGGCCGATGCAATTGTTGATCTTGTGCGCGCCGGTGTGGTTCAGTTCCTCGCGCTTGAAATAGATCTTCGCGCCCATCCCCGGGGCCGCTCCATCGCGGTAATGCGCGGTCAGCCGCTCGGCGAAGTAGAGCGGGCTGGGGCGGCCGACATAATGTTCGAGCAGGTCGTCGAACTCGGCCTTGAACGCCGGATCGGCCTTTGCCGCACGATACTCTCGCTCAAGGTCGAGGATCAGCGGCATCAGCGTCTCGGCGACATAGCGGCCACCGAACTGGCCGAAATGCCCGCGTTCGTCAGGCTGGGTGCGGAGGGAATTGGGCGTGGAGCCGGGGGCTGCGATCATGGTCGGGAGGCTTTCTGATACGATGGTCCGTGCGCTTCGAGACAGGCTCGTGAAGCGTTCAGCGCCATCGCCAGGCGCGTCCGGGGGTATTCGCCGGCATCAGCATCGCGCCACCGCTTGCAGGAACGCCGCGATTTTGTCCACGTCCTTGACGCCCGGCGCGCTCTCGACGCCCGACGACACGTCGACCAGCCGCGCGCCGGTTCGCGTGATCGCCTCACCGACCGCGTCCGCGTCGAGTCCGCCCGAC
>NZ_DATMGG010000091.1:0-13147 GCF_035555815.1 Sphingomonas sp. | reverse complement strand
CCCAGCTTTGGCGTGATGCAGCGGTTGCAGGAGCACGGCTATCGCGTGATCCCGGTCAACCCGCAGATCACCGGCGAACACGTCCACGGCGAATTCGTGTTCCGGGACCTGGCGCAACTCGGCGATCCGATCGACATCGTCGACATCTTCCGCCGCCCCGCCGCTGCCGGTGAAGCGGTGGATGAGGCGATCGCGATCGGCGCCAAGGCGGTGTGGATGCAGCTTGGCGTGGTCAACGAGGAAGCGGCGGCGCGCGCCGAGGCCGCCGGGCTGAAAGTAGTGATGGATCGCTGTCCGGCGATAGAAATCCCGCGGCTGGGGGTGGCGCCGGTCGGCTGAACCCCTCTCTCCTTGGGAGAGGGATGGGCCGCCCGCTCGGCGCAGCCGAGTGGGAGGGCGAAGGTGAGGGTGACGACACCGCCCTCCCCCCCCCGCCGCCCTCGGCGGCTCCTTCCCTCTCCCGATGGGAGAGGGATCGTTTTCTAGTCGCGCAGCAGTTCGTTAATGCCGGTCTTGCTCCGGGTCTGCGCGTCGACGGTCTTGACGATCACCGCGCAATACAGCGCGGGCTTGCCGTCGCCGCCGCCGGTCGATCCGGGCACCACCACCGCATAGGGCGGCACGACGCCGCGATGAACCTCGCCGGTGGCGCGGTCGATGATCTTGGTCGAGGCGCCCAGATACACGCCCATCGACAGCACCGCGCCCTCGCCCACGCGCACGCCCTCCGCCACTTCGGCACGCGCGCCGATGAAGGCGCCGTCGCCGATGATCACCGGATCGGCCTGAAGCGGCTCGAGCACCCCGCCGATGCCGGCGCCGCCGGACAGGTGGACGTTCCGTCCGATCTGCGCGCACGACCCCACCGTCGCCCACGTATCGACCATCGTCCCCTCACCGACATGAGCGCCGATGTTGACGAAGCTCGGCATCAACACCGCTCCCTTGCCGATGAAGGCACCACGCCGCACGACGCTACCCGGCACCGCGCGAAATCCGGCCGCGGCGAAAGCGTCCGCGCCCCAATCGGCGAACTTCAGCGGCACCTTGTCGTACCAGCCGCCCGGCATCACCGCATTGTCGTTGAGCCGAAACGACAGCAGCACCGCCTTCTTGAGCCACTGGTTGACCTGCCATCCGTCGCCGACCGGCTCCGCCACCCGCGCGGTGCCGGCGTCCAGCAGCGCCAGTGCCGCTTCGACCGCCTCGCGCACCACACCGGTGGTCGCCGGGCTCAGGCTGGCGCGATCGTCCCAGGCGGCGTCGATGGTCGTCTGAAGGTCGGTCACGCATTGTCTCCCAGAAGTTGGTGCAGCCAGACGGTCACGTCGGCCGCGGTGTAATCGATGAAGTCGCGATCGGCGTCGGGGCTCTGCTCGCTGCCGTTGTCGATCCACACGGTGGTCATGCCGATCGCCTTGGCGGGCTTCAGGTTGCGCGCCATGTCGTCGACGAACAGGCATTCGGCCGGCTCCAGAGCGAACGCGGAGCACAGGCCTTCATAAGCCAGCGGATCGGGCTTGGGCCGCAGCGCCATCGCGTGCACGTCGTGGACCGCCTCGAAACTGGTGCCCAGCCCCAGCCGTCCCAGCACCTTCGACGCGTAAGGCAGATCGCCATTGGTGAATACCAGCTTGCGCCCCGGTAGCCGGGCGATCGCGGCCGCCAGGGGTGCGTTGTGCTCAAGCACGTCCATCTCGATGTCATGGACGTAGGCGAGGAACTCGAACGGATCGGTACCGTGCGCTTCCATCAGCCCGGCCAGCGTGGTGCCGTGGCTGTGGAACCACCCCTTTTGCAACACCCGCGCTTCATCCCACGGCAGGCCGGTCAACCGCGCGACATAATCGGTCATCCGCTGATCGATCTGCGAAAACAGATTGGCGACAGGCGGATAGAGCGTGTTGTCCAGATCAAAGATCCAGGCGCGGATATGGGCAAGTTCGGGCGGCACGACCGGGCGCCTACCGCTACGGCTTGCATGGAGCAAGCGGCACCCCATCTGGCGGGGCATGATCGCTTATTCGCTGCTCGACCTCGTCCCCATCGTTCAGGGCGGCAACGCCGGCGAATCGCTCGCCAACGCCGCCGATCTCGCCGCCCATGCGGAGGCGCTGGGCTACACCCGCTATTGGGTGGCAGAGCACCACGGGATGCCCGGCATCGCCAGCGCGGCGACGGCGGTGGTGATCGCGCATGTCGGCGCCGCCACCAGCACGATCCGCATCGGCGCGGGCGGGATCATGCTGCCCAACCACGCCCCGCTGGTGATCGCCGAACAATTCGGCACGCTGGACGCACTGTTCCCAGGCCGCATCGACCTCGGCCTCGGCCGCGCGCCGGGATCGGACCAGCGCGTCGCGCGGGCGCTGCGGCGGACGCTGGAGAGCAGCCCCGATGCCTTCCCGCAGGATGTGCTCGAACTGCAAAGCTATTTCGCCGATGACGGCCAGACCGGCATCCGCAGCGTGCCGGGCGCCGGCGCCAACGTGAAACTGTGGATATTGGGGTCGAGCACGTTCGGCGCGCAGCTCGCGGCGATGCTCGGACTCCCCTATGCCTTTGCCTCGCACTTCGCGCCCGATGCGATGGAGGCGGCGTCGGCGATCTATCGCCGCGATTTCCGCCCGTCGGCGGTGTGCGAAAAACCGCATCTGATGCTCGGTTTCAACGTATTCGCCGCCGATACCGATTCAGAGGCGGAAGTGATGGCGACCTCGATGCAGCAGGCGTTCGTCGCGATCCGCACCGGCCAGCCGATCGAGCTGCCGCCGCCGATCCCCGGCTTTCGCGACACACTGGGCGCGCAGGGCAACGCGATGCTCGACCATGTGCTGCAAGTGACGGCGATCGGCGGGCCGGAGCGGGTGCGCGAGCAGATCGCGGCGTTCATCGATCGGACCAAGCCCGACGAATTGATCCTGACGGGGATGATCCACGATCACGCCGCGCGCAAACGCAGCTTCCAGATCGCGGCGGAGGTGATGCGCGGGTTGTAAGATATTCCGTTCGCCCTGAGCCTGTCGAAGGGCCGTTCTTGTTTCCGTCGATCGAAGAAAAGGACGGTGCTTCGACAAGCTCAGCACGAACGGAATGGGTTGCGCGATGACCTAAGCCAGCGGCAGGCGCAGTCGCACCAGCGTTCCGCCCAAGTCCTCGCTCTCCTCCAGGCTGACCGTGCCCTCATAGATTTCCGCGACGTCGCGGACGATGGCGAGGCCCAGCCCCGTACCCGGCTTGCCGCTGTCGAGCCGGACGCCGCGATCGAAGATGCGCATCCGGTCGACCTCTGGAATGCCCGCACCGTCATCCTCGACCAGGATCTCGACGAAACCGGCGCGCGCGGCGACCGTCACGAACACGCTGCCGCCGCCGTATTTGGCGGCATTCTCGACCAGATTGCCAAGGATCTCGTCAAGGTCCTGCCGCTCGATCCGCGCGGTCAGCGTCTTGGCGCCATCGATGTCGACGCGCACGTTGGGATAGAGCCGCGACACCGCGCGCTCGACCGCCTCGATGCTCGGCCAGACCTCGGCCCGACTGTGCGCGCTGCCGCGCCGGCCGACCGCGCGGGCGCGGGCGAGGTGGTGGTCGATCTGGCGACGCATCGTCCGCGCCTCGCGGATCACCGTGTCCGACAGGTCGGCCTGCCCCGCCGCCGCCGCGTTCATGATCACGGTCAGCGGCGTCTTGAGCGCGTGCGCCAGATTGCCGGCGTGGCGCCGCGCCTCCTCCGCCTGGCGATCGTTATGTTCGATCAGGCCGTTCAGTTCCTCGACCATCGGCGCGACCTCGGCGGGCATATCGCCCTCGACCCGGTTCGACGTGCCGGCGCGCATCCGCTGGATTTCCAGCCGCACCTTCCTGAGCGGCAACAGGCCATAGACGGTCTGCAACGCGACCATCACGATCAGCCCGAGGCCGAGCAGCAGGAAGCTGCGCACCAGCGTGCGCCGAAGCGCCGCGATCTGCGCGTCGAGATAATCGCGATTCTGCGCGACCTGGAATCGCCAGCGCACCGGCGATCCCGGCAAGGTCGCGTCGCGTTCGACGATGCGCAGCTTCTCATCGGCGAACTGCTTTGAATCATAGACGTGCACGTTCATGTCGGCGTGCTGCTGATCGGTGCGCAGCCGCCGATCCCACAGGGATCGCGAGGGATAGGGCTCGAACCCGCCGCCGCTCACCTGATAGTAGAGGCCCGATCCCGGCTCGAGAAACCGCTGGTCGGCGAGCTGGCGACTCGACATCACCTCACCCTCCGGCCCGATTTCCGCCGAGGCGATCAGGCTGGTCAGCACGAAATCGAGCTGGTCGTCAAAGCTGCGCGTCACCGCCGATGTCAGCACGCGATCGAGCGCGAACCCGCCGCCGGTCAGCAGCAGCAGGATCCACAGCGCCGCGACCACGATCATCCGGCGCGACAGCGATCCGGTGACGCGGACGTAATGGCGTGGCGGCGGCTCGCTCGCTACGGTGGCCATGGCGGTGGCCGACCGATCAATCGGCCGGCGGGCGCGGCGCGTCAGGCTCGTCGAGCGAATAGCCCAGACCACGGATCGTCGAGATCACGTCGGCACCCAGCTTCTTGCGGATGCGCGTCACGAACACTTCGATCGTGTTCGAATCGCGGTCGAAATCCTGGTCGTAGATATGTTCGATCAATTCGGTGCGGCTGACCACCTTGCCCTTGTGGTGGAGCAGGTAGGACAGGAGCTTATATTCCTGCGCGGTCAGCTTGACCGGGTCGCCGCCCTTGGTGACCTTGCCCGAACGAGTGTCGAGGCGAATGTCGCCAGCAGTCAGTTCGGCAGAGGCGTTGCCCGACGCGCGCCGGATCAGCGCGCGCAGGCGGGCGATCAGTTCCTCGGTCTGGAACGGCTTGGCGACATAGTCGTCGGCGCCGGCATCGAGCCCCGCCACCTTGTCCGACCAGCTGTCGCGCGCGGTCAGCACCAGCACCGGGGCGGCGCGCCCTTCCTTGCGCCAGCGATCGAGCACGGTCAGCCCGTCGACCTCGGGCAACCCAAGGTCGAGGATGATCGCGTCATATTCCTCGGTCGAGCCGAGGAAATGCCCCTCCTCGCCGTCGGTGGCGAGGTCGACGGCATAGCCGGCGCCCTCCAGCGTGTTGCGGAGTTGCTGACCCAGATTGGGCTCATCCTCGACGATCAGAACGCGCATATTCTTTATCTCCCTCCCGGGGTGGCACTGGCCCGCTCTCGCACACTGCCACCCAACAATAGTAGCCTATCGGTGGCCGTGTGGGGGAGCGGGCCGGAGCCGCAATCATTAGCGTCCGGTGCGGCCGATCACCGCGCCCGAACGGGCATCGACGCTCACCCAGATGACGTTGCCATCGCGCAGGAACTTGAGCGTGTAAACCGCCGCGTCCGAATCGAAGTCGAAACCGATATACTGCGCGCCCTTCATCGACGGCAGGATCCGGCGTTCGATCTCGCGTACCGGCAGGTTGCGGCCGTCCACGCGCGCGGCGCGCGCGGCGTCCTGGTCGGCGCGCCGCTGCCGCTGCGGATCGGCATCCGCCGGACCCACCATCCCAAGCACGAGCGCGATCGAGAACAGTCCCACCATCTTCATGGGGCTGTTGCATAGGGCGCTTCCGTTGAACAGCCTGTGAATGCGCCGGAAAGCTTGCCGCAATCGCCGCCGCCGCCTAGGTGCCCGCACGATCATGGCTGCACCTATCCTCGCCTATGAAGGCCTCGGGCTCGTTCAGGGTTCCGGCTGGCTGTTCCGCGAACTCGACCTGTACGTCGGCGCGCGCGATCGGCTGGCGCTGATCGGGCGCAACGGCGCCGGCAAATCGACTCTGCTGCGGCTGCTCGCCGGCCAGATCGACAGCGACGAAGGGCGCCGCACGATCGTGCCGGGCACCAAGGTGATCCTGCTCGAACAGGATCCGTCGGTCGTAGGCCACGCCACGCTGCTCGATTTCGTCCTGTCGGGCGGCGACGCCCCGGCACGGCATGAGGCGGAGGCGATCGCCGATCAGCTCGGCATCGACCTGTCGCGCGACGCCCAGACCGCGAGCGGCGGCGAACGGCGGCGCGCGGCGATCGCGCGCGCGCTGGCGCAGGGGCCGGACGTCCTGCTGCTCGATGAGCCGACCAACCACCTCGACATCGCCGCGATCGACTGGCTCGAAAGCTGGCTGGGACGTTTCAATGGCGCGTTCGTCGCGATCAGCCATGACCGCACCTTCCTGACCCGCCTCACCCGCCAGACGCTGTGGCTCGATCGTGGCGCGATCCGCCGGGCGGAGATCGGATTCGGCGGGTTCGAGACGTGGACCGAGACGGTCTATGCCGAGGAGGAACGCAACGCCGCGCGGCTCGACGCGAAGCTCAAGATCGAGGAGCATTGGCTTCAGCGCGGCGTCACCGGCCGCCGGCGGCGCAACCAGGGACGGCTCGCCAAGCTGAAGGAAATGCGCGCCGAACGCGCCGCGATGCAAGGGCCGCAGGGTGCCGCCAACCTGAGCATCGCCAGCGACGATGCCCGCACCAAGGTGGTGATCGACGCCAAGGGCGTGACCAAGCGGTTCGGGGATCGCACGATCATCCGCGATCTCACCCTGCGCGTGACGCGCGGCGACCGCATCGGCATCGTCGGCGCCAACGGCGCGGGCAAGACGACGCTGCTCAAGCTGCTGACCGGCGAACTGGCGCCCGACGAGGGCAGCGTACGACTCGCCAAGACGCTCGATCGCATCGTGATCGACCAGCAACGCAGCCTGATGGCGCCCGACAAAACGGTGCGCGAGGTGTTGGCCGAAGGCGGCGAGTGGATCGACGTGCTCGGCGCCAAGAAGCATGTCATCGGCTATCTCAAGGAATTCCTGTTCGAACCGGGGCTGGTCGATGCGCGGGTCGGCACCTTGTCAGGCGGTGAACGGTCGCGGTTGCTGCTGGCGCGCGAATTCGCGCGGCCGTCGAACCTGCTGGTGCTCGACGAGCCGACCAACGACCTCGACCTGGAGACGCTCGACCTGTTGCAGGAGGTGATCGCCGATTACGAAGGCACCGTGCTGATCGTCAGCCACGACCGCGACTTCCTCGACCGGACGGTGACGGTGACACTCGGACTCGACGGATCGGGCAACGTCGACGTGGTGGTCGGCGGCTACGCCGACTGGGAGGCGAAGCGCAAGCCCCGCGCCCAGCCCCGCGCGGCCGCCAAATCCGCCGCCGCGCCGCCGCCCCCGCCCGCATCGGCACGGACCAAGCTCAGCTACAAGGACCAGCGCGACTACGACCAGTTGCCCGCGCGGATCGAGCAGTTCGACGCGGCGATCGCGCGCGATGAGGCGGCGCTGGCCGACGCCGATCTCTATGCGCGCGACCCCGGCAAGTTCGACGCGCTGATGAAGGCGGTGGCCAAGGCGCGCGACGACAAGGAGGCGGCGGAACTGCGCTGGCTGGAACTGGCGGAGATGGTCGAAACGCTAGGCGCTGCCTGAAACGGTTCGGGGCCTGACGCGGTTCGGGGCCTGACGTGGATCAGGCGCCCTTGCTGCGATCGAGACGGATGCCGCTGCGCCCGGCGAGATCGACGACATATTGCCAGGCGACCCGTCCCGACCGGCTGCCGCGCCGCGTCGCCCAGCCGACCGCGTCAGCGGCGTCGAACGGCAGGCCATAGGCGTCGGCGTAGCGGCGGATGATCGCCAGATAGGTGTCCTGGTCGATGACGTGAAAGCCGAGGCTCAGACCGAACCGGTCGGCCAGCGCCAGCGCGTCGTCGACGGCGTCGCGCGGATTGATCGCGCTTTCCTGTTCGGCGATGTCGCGCGGCACCAGATGACGGCGGTTCGACGTCACCGCCAGCCGCGCATTCGCCGGCCGTGCTTCCGCCCCGCCCTCCAGCAGCGAGCGCAGCGCCCGCGCCTCGGCCGGGGCCGAAAATCCGAGATCGTCGATGAACACCGCGAACGGCCGCTCGACCGTCGCCAGCGTGGCGAACAGCCGGGGCAGGGTTTCCAGCGACGAGGTCGCGACCTCGATCAGCGCCAGCCGGCTGGCGGCGGCGGCGGCGGCGACCAGCGCCGACTTGCCGGTGCCACGCGCGCCCCACAACAGCACGTCATGCGCCGGATGACCGCTGGCGAGCCGGCCGAAATTCTCGAGCAGCGCCGCCTTTTGCGCATCCATGCCGGTCAGCATGGCGAGCGGCAGCGGCGCGAAACCGCGCGCCACCTCCAGCGCGGTGCCGTGCCACAGATAGGCCGGGTGCGCGATCGGATCGGCCGCGATCGGCGGCGGCGGCGCCAGCCGCTCCAGCGCGGCGGCGATTCTCTCGAGCGGGTCGGTCATGCCGGCCGCTTAGCGTCACGAGCCAGCGGCGACCAGAGCCTGCGCCGCCGCGCGATCGGCAAAGCGCGGATCGGCCAGCGCGGCGCGCGCGTGGGCCTGCGCCGCGCGTTCCTGCCCCAGATCGGCATAGACCTGGGCGAGGTGCCAGCGCAGCGCGGCGTGGCCGGGCGCGATCGCCACGGCCTTTTGCAGCAGCTGCAGCGCGCTTCCCGCATCTCCCGCGCCGTACAGCGCCCAACCATAGGCGTCCGCCGCCGCCGCATTGGCCGGCGCCAGCGCATAGGCGGCGGCGGCATAGCTCAACGCCTCGTCGTCATTGCCGGCGCCATCATGGGCATAGGCCAGTTCGGCGAGCAGCGCGGCGTCGCGATCGCCGATCCGCGCGCGCAGCCCCTCCAGCGTGTCGATCGCCGCGTCATATTCGCCGGCGGCGATCTGCCAGTGCGCGGCCAGCCGCAGCGCGGCGACGCTGGCCGGATTCTGCGACAGGAACAGCGCCAGCGCGTTCGATGCTTCCGCCCGCCGCCCGGCCATGTCGAGCGCCTCGGTCAGTCGCAGCATCGTCGGTTCGTCGAAAGCGAGCGACGCGGCGCGGCGATAGGCGACCGCGGCATCGCCCGGCCGGCCGACCGCCATCAGCGTGTCGCCCAGCACCACCGATGCCTTGGGCGCGCCGGGATTGGCGGCGGCGACCGCCTGCGCGCGCGCCAGCGCCCCGGCGCGATCGCCGCCGTCGAGCTGGGCGCGGATCAGCGGGATCGCGGTGGCGGGGTCGCCCGCCGGGCCGCTGTCCGCCGCCGCCGCGAGCACCGGGACGCTGTCATCGGAGCCAAAGGCCGCCGCGTCGGCGCGGGCGGGATGCGCGGCGCGGTCGAGATATTGGGCGGCGAGGTCGCGCTCGCCGATCCGTTCGAACGCGCGCGCCGCCAGCGTCAGCGTATAGCTGTCGGCGTCGCCGCGCTGCGCGACCGGGCGCAATATGTCGAGCGCGTCGCGCGAGGCGTCGAGCCGCATCAGCGCCACCGCGAGCAGCTGACGCGCGCGGATGTTCATCGGCTGGAGCGCGATCAGGTTGCGCAGCTTGGTCACCGCCTGCTCCGCCGCGCCATTGCCCAGATCGAGCGTCGCGCCGAGCAGCAGCGGCCCCGGCATCCCGTCGAGCGCGCCGCCCGCATTCTCCATGAGGTCGCGTGCCAGATCGGCGTTGCCTGCGCGCGCCGCCATCACCGCGAGCAGGTAGAGCGCCTGCGGACTGCCGGCGCGCACCGCCAGCGCGCGCCGCGCCGCGGAGAGCATGTCGGCATAGCGCCCGGCATCGCCCAGGGTCGCGGCATAGTCAACCAGGGCGGCATGGTTGGCCGGATCGCGCCGCAACGCCGCCTCGAACCACGGCAACGCCGCGACCAACCCGTACTGGCCGCGCACCAGTTGCGCGCGCAGCAGCAGCGCGTCGGTATTGTCGGGGTTCAGCGCGACGGCACGGTCGGCGGCGTCGATCGCCCCGGCGACGTCGCCGACGCTCTGGCGAAACCGCCCGACATCACCCCAGGTGGCGCTATCGTTCGGCGCCTGCGCCACCGCGCGGTCGAGCAGATCGCTCGCGGCGGCGGCATCGCCCAGCGCGGCGGTAGCGCGCGCCTGGACGCGCAGGCCGTAGGCGGCATAGGCCGGCGCGACCGTCTTGGCGATCTCCAGCGCCTGCCGCGCGTCGCTCTGAAGCAGCCGGGCGTGCGCCAGCATCTGCCGCCCGCGCGCCATGTCGAACCCGGTGTCGCGCGCCTTGTTCAGCTCGGCCTCGGCGGCGATGCCGTCATCCTGCGCCAGCGCGGTGCGGGCAAGCACGGCATGGGCCAGCCCCCAGTTCGGATCGGCGGCGACCGCCGCCGTCGCCAGCGCGCGCGCGGCGGTGGCATTGCCCTGGTCGAGCGCGATGAGCGCGCGGTTGAGCGTGGCGCGCGCGGTATTGGTATCGGCGCGCAGCGGACTGGCGAGCGTCAGCCCCAGCGCGACGACGACCGTTCCGATCGTCCCCCCGCGCAGAAGGCGGCGAAGATCAGGGCTGGAGGTCATAGGCCTTCATCAAGTCATAGAGGGTGGGACGGCTGATGCCGAGCAGACGCGCGGTGCCGGAGATGTTGCCGTCGGCGCGCGCCAGCGCGTGGCGGATCGCCTTGCGATCGGCGTCCTCGCGCACGGACTTGAGGTTGATCGGCAGCCGATCGTCGTCGGGCGTGCCCAGGTCGAGGTCGGCGGCGGTGATCCGCGGCCCGTCCGCCATGATGACGGCGCGCTTGATCCGGTTTTCCAGCTCGCGGACATTGCCCGGCCATCCCCAGCCATCGATCGCCGCCAGCGCATCGGGGGTGAATCCCTTGACCGCGCTTTTCATGTCGCGAGCGTATTTGCGCAGGAAATGCCGCGCGAGCAGCCCGGCGTCGCCCGGCCGCTCGGCGAGCGACGGGATTCGCACGACGATCTCGGCCAGCCGGTAGTAGAGGTCCTCGCGAAAGCTCTGCGCGGCCACCATCGCGTCGATGTCCTGGTGCGTGGCGCAGACGATCCGGGTATCGACGGCGATCGGCTTGCGCCCGCCGATCCGCTCGATCACCCGTTCCTGGAGGAACCGCAGCAGCTTGACCTGCAGCGCCAGCGGCACGTCGCCGATCTCATCGAGGAACAGCGTGCCGCGATGGGCCTGCTCGATCTTGCCCTCGGTTGTCTTGACCGCGCCGGTGAACGCGCCCTTTTCGTGCCCGAACAGCTCGCTTTCGAGCAGGGTTTCGGGGATCGCCGCGCAGTTGATCGCGACGAACGCGCCGCGCCGGCGGGGCGATGCCTCGTGCAGCCCGCGCGCGAGCAGTTCCTTGCCGGTGCCCGACGCGCCGAGCAGCATCACCGACACGTCGGCGCCCGCGACGCGCTCGATCGTGCGGGTGACCTTCAGCATCTCCGGCGCGGCGGTGATCATCCCGCCCAGCCCGCCGTCGAGCGTCACCTGCGCCAGCCGGCGGTTCTCGGCCTCCAGCGCATGGACGTGGAACGCGCGCGCGACGATCAGCCCGAGCGCGTCGATATCGACCGGCTTGGCATAGAAATCCCACGCCCCCGCCGCGATCGCGATCAATGCGCTTTCCCGCGCGCCGTGGCCCGATGCGACGATCACCTTGGTATCGGGCTTCAGCTCCAGGATCGCCTGAAGCGTTGCGAAGCCTTCGCTGGTGCCGTCGGGATCGGGCGGCAGCCCCAGGTCGAGCGTCACCACCGCGGGCTCCTCGGCGCGCAGCAGCGCGATCGCGCTCTCGCGGTCGGAGGCGATATGGACCTCATAGCCCTCATAGGCCCAGCGCAGCTGGCGCTGGAGCGCGAGGTCGTCCTCGACGATCAGCAGCTTCTTCACGTCACTCATGCGGCTACTCTCGATACAAGCGCGGCGGGCAGGATCACCCGGAAGGTCGAGCCCTCGCCCTCGCGGCTGTCGACCTCGATGCGGCCGCCCATGCCCTCGGCCAGCTGGCGCGCCTCGAACGCGCCGATGCCGAAGCCGGCCGGCTTCGACGACACGAACGGACGGAACAGCCGTTCGCGCACGAACCCCGGCGACATGCCGCAACCCTGGTCGATCACCGCGATGGTCACGCTGTCCGCGCCGGGATCGATCGCGATCGTCACCGGATCGGAGGCCGCGCTGGCGTCGATCGCGTTCTGGACGAGATGGCCGAGCAATTGCTCCAGTCGCGCCGGATCGGCCAGCAGCAGCGCCGGCCGGGGCGCCGACACGATCACCGGATGCTGGGCGCGGCGCGCGACGGCGATTCGATCGGCGACCGCCAGCGGATCGACCGGCGCCGGCGGCTCGGCGGCGGCCCGGCTGTTGGCCATCAGCCGGGCGAGCAGCGCGTTGAGCTTGGCCGCCGAATCCTGGAGCGTGGCGACCATGTCGGCGCGGAATTCGGGGTTGTCGGCATGGCGTTCGGCATTGCGCGCGACCAGGCTCAGGCCGCTCACCAGATTCTTGATGTCGTGGACGATGAAGGCGAAGCGGCGGTTGAACTCGTCGAACCGCTCGGTCTCCGCCAGCGCGTCCTGCGCGCGCGCCTCGGCCAGATAGCTGGCGACCTGGCGGCCGGCGATACGCAGCAGATCGAAATCCTCCCAGTCGAGCGCGCGGTCGACCGGCGGCCGCGCCAGCACGATCGCGCCGGCCAGATGCCCGAGGTGGTTGAGCGGGACCACCGCCCAGGCATCACCTTCATCGATCAACCATTGCGGCACCGGATCGGCCTCCGCCCCGCCCCGGCGCGCGCGATCCAGCTCGACGATATGCTCGCCGCTCGCCAGCTGCGCGGCAAAAGCGGCGTCGCCGCCGGTGCGGGGCAGCTCGCCGGTCCAGTTCCACCCGGTGCCGATGCCCAGCCCGGCGCCGTCGGGCACCAGCAGCAGCCCGGCGGGCGAATCGGTCAAGTCGGCCACCGCCTTGAGCACGCGCTCGGCCAGCGGCGCGGCCTTGTCGGGCATCCCCAGCGTGCCGGTGAAGCGGATCCACTCGCTGCGATAGTCGTAGCGGTGGCGAAAGAAATGCTTGGCGACCTTCACCTTGGCCCAGGCGCGCAGCCACGGCGTCGATACCAGCGTCAGCACCGCCGCCGCCGATCCGAACACGAACGCCGTCTGCCAGATCCGCGCCATGTCGCCGCCGATCGCGCCGAGCATGCTGGTCACCGCCGCCAGCACCGCGAAATAGCCGCCGACCGCGACGAGCGACAGCGAACGATAGGCGACCGCGCGCGATACGCGCATCTCGCCGCGACCCT
>NZ_DATMGG010000090.1:0-3568 GCF_035555815.1 Sphingomonas sp. | reverse complement strand
GACATGGAAATCATCACCTATGTCCGCACGGGCGCGATCACCCATCAGGATTCGATGGGCAACCAGGGCCGCACCGGCGCTGGCGACGTCCAGGTGATGAGCGCCGGCACCGGCGTGCGCCATGCCGAATATAACCTGGAGGCGGAGACGACGACGCTGTTCCAGATCTGGATCGAGCCGACCCGTACCGGCGGATCGCCGTCGTGGGGCGCCAAGCCGTTTCCGAAGGGTGATCGTTCGGGCCGGTTCGTGACGCTGGCGTCGGGCTTCGACGATGACGGCGCGCTGCCGATCCGGGCCAATGCCCGCGTGCTCGGTGCCACGCTGAAGGCGGGTGAGAGCGTCACCCATGACGTTGGCGAGGGGCGCCACGCCTATCTCGTCCCCGCCGTCGGGGCGATCACCATCGACGGCGACCGGTTCGAAGCGCGCGACGGCGCGGCGATCGGTGGCGGCCAGACCGTCACCATCACCGCGATCGACGATGCCGAGATCGTGCTGGTCGACAGCGAATAATCCCCCAGGCCGTCGCTCCATTCCCCCCCGGAGCGGCGGCCACCCTTTTTCTCACCATCATCCGTCAGGGAGTGCATCCAATGCCCAAGGTTCTGGTTCTCTACTATTCGTCCTACGGCCATATCGAGCAGATGGCTGACGCCATCGCCGAGGGTGCGCGCTCGGCAGGCGCACAGGTCGACATCCTGCGCGTGCCCGAAACCGCGCCGCAGGCGGTGGTAGAGGCCGCGCATTTCAAGACCGACACCGCGCACCCGGTAATCGCCGGGCCGCAGGTGCTGACCGAATATGACGCGATCATCGTCGGCGCGCCGACCCGGTTCGGCCGGATGGCCAGCCAGATGGCGGCGTTCTGGGATACCGCCGGCGGCTTGTGGGCCAGCGGCGCGCTCCACGGCAAGGTCGCCGGCGCCTTCACGTCGACCGCGACCCAGCACGGTGGGCAGGAAACGACGCTGTTCAGCATCATCACCAACCTGCTCCACTTCGGCCTGACCATCGTCGGCCTCGATTACGGTCATGCCGCCCAGATGGGCGTCGACAAGGTGCGGGGCGGGGCGCCCTATGGCGCGACCACGGTCGCCGGCGGCGACGGCAGCCGCCAGCCCGACGCCGATGAGCTGGCCGGCGCCCGCTATCAGGGCCGCCGCATCGCCGAGGTCGCCGCCAAGCTTGCCGGTTAAGGTCGCGGGGGGGCTTCACCACGCCCCATCCCCGTTCGCCCTGCGCGTGTCGAAGGGCCGTCCCTCTTCTCTGTGAGGAAGCAGGGCGGTGCTCGATACGCTCAGTACGAACGGCGTCTCGTCGGCAATCGGACCTGGCGCGATGGACAGCGGAAACGAATTTCGTCGCCGCTGTCCAGCATGTATAGCGCCGCCATGCTCGCAGACCATATCCTGTTCCTCGACGGCGAGGCGATCGTGCTCGACAAGCCGGCCGGCCTGCCGGTTGACCGCCCGCGCGATCGTTCGCCCAGCGTCGAGGCGATGCTCGACGATCTCAAGATGGGCTTCCAGCGCCCGCCGCAGCCCGTCCACCGCATCGACCGCGATACCAGTGGCTGCCTGTTGCTCGCGCGCAATCCCGGCGCGATGAAACGGTTCGGTCAGGCGTTCGAGGCCGGGCAGGTCGCCAAACGCTATTTGGCGGTGCTCGAGGGCGTGCCGGAGGGTGGAGATGGCACGATCGACCTGCCGCTGACCAAGGTCAGCACGCGCGAGGAGGGCTGGCGGATGACCGGCCGCCCCAACGGCAAGAAGGCGATCACCCGCTGGCGCCTGCTCGAGGAAAAGGACGGCCGCGCGCTGGTCGAGTTCATCCCCGAAACCGGCCGCACCCATCAACTCCGCGTCCATGCCGCCGAGGGGCTGGGCCATCCGATCGTCGGCGATCGCGTCTATGGCCGGGCCGGGCCGTATCTGTTGCTCCACGCCGCGGAGATCCGCCTGCCGCGCCCCGGCAAGCCCGACGTCCACGCCGAGGCGCCGCTGCCCGCGCGGTTCGAAGGCTTCGCGGGTGTCGATTGAGGACCGCATTGCCGAGGCGATCGTCGAGGAGAAATTCCTCGCCGCGACCGGCCCCGGCGGACAGAATGTCAACAAGGTGGCGACCGCGGTGCAGTTGCGCGTCGATGTGTTCCGGCTGGGCCTGCCGCCGTTCGCCTATCAGAAGCTGAAGCTGCTGGCGGGCACCAAGCTGACCGCCGCCGGCGAGTTGCTCATCACCGCCCGCCGTTTCCGCACGCAGGAAGCCAACCGCGACGACGCCCGCGCCCGCCTCGCCGAACTGATCGCCGAGGCCCATGTCCAGCAGGCCAAACGCCGCGCGACCAAGCCGAGCAAGGCCGCCAAGGCACGCCGGGTCGACGACAAGAAGGGCCGTAGCGCGGTGAAGGCCGGGCGGGGGAAGGTGCGGGTGGAGTAGGCGCTACCGTGCCTTTCCCGTCCCCCGGCGCCGTACCGGAGCCCCCGCGCCGGCGCGTGAGGATAGCAGCGGCCCCAGCCCCGGGGACGATACCGAGGTCATTCCACAGCGGTTCTCGCACTCGATCAGGCCGCGCTTCCAGTCACGGCGATAGCGTTTCAACCGTTTGTCGCGCGCGATGCGACAAAGGTGGCGCGCCCGGTTGGATTCGAACCAACGACCACAGGCTTAGAAGGCATGTGCTCTATCCAGCTGAGCTACGGGCGCCCGCGCGCCGATTAGCGCGGATTGCGCGGGCGCGATACCGGCTTCATAAGTTCGCGCCATGAACCACGGGGCGGCACCAGCGGCGGTCGACGCGCGCGCGATCACGGGCGGACATTTCCGCTATTTCGATTTCGTCATGGCCGCGTTCGTCGCGATCCTGCTGCTGTCGAACGTCATCGGCGCGGGCAAGGTCGCGAGCGTCGCCGGCTTCACCTTTGGCGCCGGCATCCTGTTCTTCCCGATCTCCTATGTGATCGGCGACGTGATGACCGAGGTCTACGGCTATGCGCGGGCGCGGCGGTGCATCTGGGCCGGGTTCGTCGCGGTGCTGTTCATGGCGCTGATGAGTTGGGTGGTGGTGGCGCTGCCCCCCGCCGCCGGCTGGACCGGGCAGGCCGCCTATGAATCGGTGTTCGGGCAGGTGCCGCGGATCGTGCTGGCGTCGGTCGCGGCGTTCTGGGCCGGCGAGTTCGTCAACTCGTTCGTGCTGGCGCGGATGAAGGTGTGGAGCGAGGGGCGGGCGCTGTGGGCGCGGACGATCGGGTCGACCATTTTCGGCGAGGGTGTCGACAGCCTGATCTTTTACCCGCTGGCGTTCCTGGGCGTGTGGCCGGCCTGGCAGGTGGCGACGGTGATGGTGACCAACTGGGCGCTGAAGGTGGGATGGGAGGTGGTGCTGACCCCGGCCACCTATGTGATCGTCGGTTTCCTGAAACGGCGCGAGGGCGTCGACGTCTATGACCGCGACACCAACTTCACGCCGTTTTCGGCGCGGGTATGAGCGCGCTCCAGGCGGCGAAGCTGTGGCTGATCGGCCATGTCCACCTGGCCAAGGACGCGCTGCACATCTACGTCGGGCTGG
>NZ_DATMGG010000089.1:0-9338 GCF_035555815.1 Sphingomonas sp. | reverse complement strand
CAACGCCGGGCGCCGCGCGGTGTTCGTCCGCTTCGCCGGATGCAATCTGTGGAGCGGGCGCGAGGCGGATCGCGCGACCGCCGTCTGCCGGTTCTGCGATACAGATTTCGTCGGCGTCGATGGCGCGGGCGGGGGGCGGTTCGCCGATGCCGATGCGCTGGTCGACGCGGTCGCCGCCGCCTGGGGCGATGGTCGCGACCGGCGCTTTGTCGTGCTGACCGGGGGCGAGCCGATGCTTCAGGTCGATGACGCGCTGGTCGATGCGCTCCACGCCGACGGCTTCGAGGTTGCGATCGAGAGCAACGGCACGCTGCCGGCGCATCCCGCGCTCGACTGGGTGTGCGTCAGCCCGAAGGCGGGCAGCGTGGTGGTGCAGCGATCGGGCGACGAACTGAAGCTGGTATGGCCGCAGGCGGGCACCGACGTCGACGCGCTCGAACAATGGGACTTCGCCCATTTCCTGGTCCAGCCGATGGACAGCGCGGACGCCGACACCAATCGCGACGCCGCCGTCGCGCTGGCGCTAGAGCGGCCGAAATGGCGCCTGTCGCTCCAGACGCACAAGTTGCTCGGGCTGCGCTAAGGGCGCGGGCCCGGCGCGCTTGGACGCGACGCCAGGGACGAGACGCCAGGGACCGGCCACGAAAAAGGGCGGCCCGTTGCCGGACCGCCCGTTTTTCGCCTCGCCTGCGGATCGCTGGAGCGACCCGAAGCGGGCAGGTGCCTTAGCGCTTCGAGAACTGGAAGCTGCGGCGTGCCTTGGCGCGGCCGTACTTCTTGCGCTCGACGGTGCGGCTGTCGCGGGTGAGGAAACCCGCCGCCTTGACCGGGCTGCGCAGGATCGGCTCGAAGCGGGTGATCGCCTGGGCGATCCCGTGCTTGACCGCGCCGGCCTGACCCGACAGCCCGCCGCCCTTGACGGTGCAGACGACGTCATACTGGCCCTCGCGCCCGGCGACGCCGAACACCTGGTTGATGACGAGACGCAGCGTCGGACGCGCGAAATACACTTCCTGATCGCGACCGTTGATCGTGATCTTGCCGGTGCCCGGCTTCAGCCAGACGCGGGCGACCGCGTCCTTGCGGCGGCCGGTGGCATAGGCGCGGCCATATTTGTCGAGCTCCTGCGCGCGCAGCGGCGTCGTCGGCAGCGCGGGCTGGGTCGGCACCGGGGCGGCAGTTTCGGTGCCCGCATCGGCGTTGGCGACGACGGCGGCCGGGGTTTCACCGGCGGCGATCGCGCCCAGATCGGAAAGGGACTGGCGATTGTCGGACATTATGCGCCCACCTTGTTCTTGCGGTTCATGGCCGCGACGTCGAGAACCTCGGGGTTCTGCGCGGCGTGATCGTGCTCGGCACCGTTGAAGATGCGCAGGTTGCGCATCTGCTGGCGGCCCAGCGGTCCGCGCGGGATCATGCGCTCGACGGCCTTTTCCAGGATCCGCTCGGGAAAGCGGCCTTCCAGGATCTTGTCGGCGCGCACTTCCTTCAGCCCGCCGGGATAGCCGGTGTGCTTGTAGTAGAGCTTCTGCGTCAGCTTATTGCCGGTGAAGCGCACCTTGTCGGCGTTGATGACGATGACGTTGTCACCGCAATCGACGTGCGGGGTGAAGCTGGTCTTGTGCTTGCCACGCAGCAGGTTGGCGATCACCACCGCGGCGCGGCCGACGACCAGCCCCTCGGCGTCGATCAGATGCCACTTCTTCTCCACCTCATGCGGCTTGGCCGACTTGGTGGTCTTCATCAGCGCCTTCATGGGCTCGGACCTTATGTTGTAAATGCAACACGCCGCCCCGGACGGGAGCGGCGCGAATGAGCGGCCTGTGACGGAATGCCCCCGCGAAGTCAAGCAAACCGCGGCTTTGCTGACGGGTATTATGATACCGGGCGGTCGGTTTCCTCGGCGATCCACGCCGCCAGCGCTTCTCCCGCCGCCGCCGGCACGATCTCGATCGCGGGCAGGTCATAGCTGTGCAGCGTCGCGATTCGTTCGGCCAGGCGTGGGGCGATGGCGATCATCGTCTTGAACAGCGCCGGCACCTCTTCGGCGCGCTCGATCTTGCCGTGCCAGCGATAGATCGACGTGCACGGCGCCGCGATGTTGACGCAGGCGGCCAACCGCTCCTCGACCATCCTCGCGCCGATCGTCTCGGCCTCCGCCTGATCGGCGAAGGTGGCGAGGACCAGCGCGATATCGGTCACCGCCGCCCGATCGCGTGCGCGCCCCACACCGTCGCGATCAGCAACAGCGTGCCGACCAATTGATGCAGCGCCGCCAGCCAAATCGGCACCCCGGTCATCACTGTGGCGATGCCAAGCAGGATCTGGAGCCCGACCATCGAATGGATCGCGATCGACGCGCGCCGATCCCCCGCCGCGCGGGCCTTGCGCGCCAGCACCATCAGCCCGGCAAAGGCGATCCATGCCCACCAGCGGTGGATGAAATGGACGACGAACGGATCGTTGATCGCGGCGTCCAGGAAGGATCGGTTGGCCAGTTCCTCGGTCGGGAACAGCCGGCCGTTCATCAGCGGCCAGTCGTTGGCGGCGAGCCCGGCGTTGAGCCCGGCCATCAACGCGCCATAGCCGAGCTGGACGAACAGCAGCACCAGCGCCACCGCGCCGATCACGGTCATCCGCGCCGGTCGGGCGGTGCCGCCGCTGCGCGCCAGCACACGCAGGTCGAGCGCGGTCCACACGATCCCGCCCAGGATCACCAGCGCGGTGAGCAGGTGAATCGCCAGCCGCACGTGGCTGACGTCGGTCCGCACCGACAGGCCGGACGTCACCATCCACCAGCCGATCGCGCCCTGGAATCCGCCGAGCGCGAGCAGCGCGGTCAGCCGCCAGCCGTATCCACGCGGGATCTGCCGCCGCACCCAGAACCATAGCAGCGGCAGCGCGAACGCCATGCCGATCACCCGGCCGAGCACGCGGTGGAGATACTCCCAGAAGAAGATGGCCTTGAACGCGGCCAGGCTCATGCCGTGGTTGATCTGCTGATATTCGGGGATGCGCTGGTAATTGGCGAACTCGGCCTGCCACTGCGCATCGGTCAGCGGCGGGATGATGCCGCTGATCGGCTTCCATTCGGTGATAGACAGTCCCGATTCGGTCAGCCGGGTGATCCCGCCGACCACCACCATCGCCACGATCAGCACCGCGACGGCATAGAGCCAGCGCACCAGCAGGGCGGGGCGGGCGGAGGGCGGGACCAAGGGGGGGCGCAGCATCCTTCGCGGTTAGCCGAGTCGGGCGATCAGGCCAAGAGTCGCGCCCGGTTCGGCGGTGGGACATTTTGTCCACGCGAAGCCGCGAAGGAGAACAAGATTGGTTCGCGCGGAGGCGTGGAGGCGCGGAGATGTCTCGTCTGTGGCCCTGTCTCGCGTCAGCGGGGCCTTTGATCCAGCCGCACGCGACTTTCTGGGAGGCCGCTGGCGCGGCGGACGGTGCGGCAGGCGGCGCACCTCCGCGTCTCCGCGCCTCCGCGCGAACCCCTTAACCTTCTTCGCGGCTTCGCGTGAACAAGCCCTACATCTCGCTCTTGATGCTCGCCCCGCCGGGCAGGCCGACGAACGGCAGCGCCGCCGCGCCTTCCGGCGTCATGCCGATCTCGGTCGATCCGTCCTCGCCCAGCACGATCGTCATCAGCGTGCGGCGGCGCTGGGTCGCGGGGAACAGGCGCATCCGGCTCTCCGCGCCGATATGCTCGGCGCTCAGCATCAGCGGCGGCAGGGTGGTGGCGGGGCTGCCCGGCGTCCGGGGGCGGCAACTGCCCGCGTCGGTGGTCAGTTGCCCGGTGACGCTCTGATCCGATCCGCCCACCACGATGCGCGGGAAATCCGCCTGGATCGTCAGGTCGCAGGTGAACGGCAGGGTCGGCTGGAGCACCTGGAGCAGCGATGCGTCGGCCGATCCGCTGACCGTGTCGATCGCCGTGCGGCCGGGCCGGGCGGTCGCGCGCCCGTTCAGCAGCGTGTCGGCGCCCTTCACCGTCCAGTCGGCGGCGAAGCCCAGCCCGACCAGCGACCGCAGCGGCGCCCATCGCCACGCCATCCGGTTGGTGCCGCCGACGCCGACCTCGCCGTTCCAGATCGTACCCGCCACGCCGGTGCGCCATGGGCGGTTGGGAAAGATCGTCCCCGCCGGGATCGTCGCGATCATCGCGACGGCGTAAGCGGCTATGCCGATCGCACCGAAGGCGATAAGACGGCGCCGCGCAGCAGATCGCGCGATTGCGGAGATATCGAGTGATTCGCCGGGACGCGCTGAAGCTTCTGCGGTCAGGCCTCGTCGGATCAGCGGCGTCATGGGTCCTGCCTTCGTTCGCGATTGCCGCCGATCCGAAGAAAAAGCCCGACAGGCGCCCGGTGGCGCTGCTGCTTCCGCTGACCGGCGACCATGCCGCGCTTGGCCTTAGCATGCAGCGCGCCGCCGCGCTTGCCGAAAGTGACGCCGCGTTGATGCAGGTGATCGATACCGGCGGCACCGCGCCCGGCGCGGCGGCCGCGGCGGCGGAGGCGATCAAGCGCAAGGCGGCGATGATATTCGGCCCGCTCACCGCCGATGAAGCCCGTGCCGCCGCCGCGACCGTGGCGGGGCGCGTGCCGGTGATCGCCTTCACCAACGACGCCGCCGTCGCCGCCACCGGCGCGTGGGTGTTCGGACTGACCCCGCGCCAGTCGACCAGCGCGGTGCTGCGCTATGCCCGGTCGCGCGGGGTCAAGTCGGTGGTCGTGCTGGGCGACGCCAGCCCGTGGAGCAGCGCCGCGAGCGCGGCGGCGCAGGCGCTCCAGGGCGAGCTGGGCATCGACGTGCGCGCGATCACCGTCACCCCCGGCCAGCCGCTGCCCGGCGCGGGCGATCCGCCCGACGCGGTGCTCGCCACCGGCAGCGGGGAAGGCGTGCTGGCGGCGGCGCGCAACCTGAAGGACACGGGCGTGCAACTGCTCGCGACGCTTCAGGCACTCGATCATCGCCCCTCGGCGCTGGAGGCGTTGCAGGGGGCGTGGATCGCCGCGCCCGATCCGAAGGCGTTCGGGGAATTCTCCTCCACTTTCGAGGCCAAGGTGGGTGGCGCCCCCGGCGCGCTCGCCGCGCTCGCCTATGATGCGGCCGGCATCGGACGATCGCTGCGCGCCGATCACAAGCTCGACCGCGCCGGGCTGCTCGCCACCGACAGCTTCGCCTGTGTCACCGGCGCGGTGCGCTTTCGCGCCGACGGCAGCTGCGCGCGCGAGCTGGCGATCGTGGTCGCCGGCCCAGCGGGTTATGAAAGCGTCGCGACCTCACGGGGCGCGTGAGGTGATCGCCCGGCCTGAGCGACGACCGGGGAACGCCGAATCGGGCTTTACCCTGATCGAGCTGATGATCGCGCTGGTGCTGTTCGCGCTGATCTCGGTCGCGGGGTTGGCGCTGGTCGACAGCGTGCTGGGCGTACAGGGGCGGACCGAGGCGCGGCTCGACCGGCTCGCCGAACTTCAGCGCACGATGCTGGTGGTGACCAGCGACGTCGAGCAGGTCGCGAACGGCGACATCGCGGGCGGCGGCGACCGGCTGACCTTCACCCGCGCCGCGCCGGGGCTGGGCGGCGCTTCGGTCGCGGTGACCTATCTGCTGCGCGACGGCGTGCTCACCCGCAGCGTCGGCGGGCGGACACAGGCGCTGTTGACCGGGGTGAACGGCGCGCGCTGGCGGTTTTTTGGCGATTCCTGGGCGAACCAGTGGCCGGTGTCGGCGGATGGCGAAGACGCGGCGGCGGCGTGGCCGCGCGCGATCGCGCTGGAGGTGACGGTGGCGCCGGGACGCGGACCGGCCGGAGCGCTGCGCCGCGTGATCCTGTTGCCCGCGCGAGCGACGGCGGTGACGTCATGATGCGGCGGCCGCGCGACGAGGCGGGAATGATCCTGATCAACGTGCTGATGTTCGTCGCGATCGCCAGCGGGCTGGTGCTGTTGATGATCGACCGCGAGGAACTGGCGCTCGACCGGGCGCTGCGCACGCGCGAGGTGGCGCGGGCGATGGCGGTGGTGCGCGGCGGCGAGGTGTCGGCGCTGGTCGCGCTGCGCCGCGACGCGATCGAGAGCCCCGACGCCGATTCTGCGTCGGAAGCGTGGGGCCAGCTTGCCGAGAATGGCGCGCCGATCGAGGGCGGCCGCTTTGACCTGGCGATCGCCGACGCGGAGGGGCGCTTCAACCTCAACGCGCTGATGAGCGGGCAGGCGGCGCCGGTGATCCTATTCAGCGAGATCGCCCGCTCGGTCGGGCTGGACGAGGATCAGATCGCACAGGCGGTCGCGGCGGTGCGGATGAGCGGCCCGGTCACCGATCTTCGGCCGCTGCGTTTCATCGGCTTCGATGCCGCCACGGTCGCCCGGCTGGAGGTGTTGGTGACGGCGCTGCCCGGCCAGACCGCGATCAACCTCAACGCCGCCTCGCCCGAGATGCTGGCGCTACTGTTTCGCGATCCGGTCATCGCCGACCGGCTGGTGCAGGTGCGCGCGCGGACGGGGATGCTGACCGCGAAGGATCTCGCCGACCAGAATGTGACGATGCCGCCCGGCACCTCGTTCCGCTCGAACACCTTCTGGGTGCGCACCCGCGCGACGATCGGCGACACCGTGCAGCAGAGCGCGAGCCTGATCCAGCGCCGCGCCGACGACCAGGGCAAGATCGAGACCGCGCCGGTCGAACGCTGGTGGAACGCGGCGATCCCGCCCGATGCGCCGGCGTTCCCGACGGCGAAGCGGTAGAGCGCCCTTCCGGTTCGCGCGCCCGGTTGCTAGGGGCCGCGGATGCTCAACCTGAACGACATCATCGTCCGCCTTGGCGGCCGCACGATCCTTGACGGCGCCAGCGCCGCCCTGCCACCGCGCAGCCGCGTCGGGCTGATCGGGCGCAACGGCGCCGGCAAGTCGACGCTGGTGCGGGTGATCGCCGGCCAGCTCGAGCCCGACGGCGGATCGGCGGAGATGCCGCGCGGCACCCGCCTCGGCTATATCGCGCAGGAGGCCCCCGCCGGCGCCGCCACCCCGTTCGAGACCGTGCTCGCCGCCGATATCGAGCGTGCCGCGCTGATGGAGGAGAGCGAGACCAGCCACGACCCCGACCGGCTGGGCGAGATCCACGAGCGGCTGAACGCGATCGATGCCCACGCCGCCCCGTCGCGCGCCGCGCGCATCCTGGTCGGCCTCGGCTTCGACGAGGCGGCGCAGCATCGCCCGCTTGACAGCTTCTCGGGCGGCTGGCGGATGCGCGTCGCGCTGGCGTCGCTGCTGTTCTCCCAGCCGGACGTGCTGCTGCTCGACGAACCGTCGAACCACCTCGATCTGGAGGCGGTGCTGTGGCTGGAGGACTTCCTCCAATCCTATCCGGCGACGATCCTGATCGTCAGCCACGAGCGCGATTTCCTCAACAACGTCGTCGATCACATCCTCCACCTCGATCGCGGCAAGGTGACGCTTTATCCCGGCGGCTATGATGCGTTCGAGCGCCAGCGCGCCGAGCGGCAGGCGCAGCAGGCGGCGGCGCGCGACCGTCAGCTCGCCGAGCGCGCCAAATTGCAGGACTATATCGCCCGCAACTCCGCCCGCGCCTCCACCGCCAAACAGGCGCAGTCGCGCGCCAAGGCGCTGGCGCGGATGCAGCCGATCGCGGCGGTGCTCGACGATCCCAGCCTGTCGTTCGACTTTCCCAACCCAGACGAATTGCGCCCGCCGCTGATCACGCTCGACATGGCCAGCGTCGGCTATGGTGACACGCCGATCCTCCAGCGGCTCAACCTGCGGCTCGATCCCGACGATCGCATCGCGCTGCTCGGCCGCAACGGCAACGGCAAGACCACGCTGGCGCGGCTGTTATGCGCGCAGTTGAAGCCGATGGACGGCGGGATGACGTCGTCGGGCAAGATGCGGGTCGGTTATTTCACCCAATATCAGGTCGAGGAACTCGACCGCGACGACACGCCGCTGGAGCATATGGCGCGGCTGATGAAGGGCGCGACGCCGGCGGCGGTGCGCGGCCAGCTCGGCCGGTTCGGTTTTTCCGGTGACAAGGCGACGACCAAGGTGGGCAAATTGTCGGGCGGCGAACGCGCCCGGCTGGCGCTGGCGCTGATCACCCGCGACGCGCCGCACATGCTGATCCTCGACGAGCCGACCAACCACCTTGATGTCGACGCGCGTGAGGCGCTGGTGCAGGCGCTCAACGCCTATACCGGCGCGGTGGTGATCGTCAGCCACGACCGTCACATGCTGGAGATGACGGCGGACCGGCTGGTGCTGGTCGATGGCGGCACCGCGCGGCCCTATGACGGTTCGCTCGACGACTATATCGCGCTGGTGCTGACCAAGGACGCGAAGGACGCGGCGAAGGTCGACAAGGTCGACCGCAAGGAAGCGCGCCGCGCGGCGGCGGAGGCGCGCGAGAAGGGGACGGCGCTGCGCAAGGCGGCCAAGGCGGCGGAAAGCGAGTTGGCCAAGCTCACCGAACAACGCAGCGCGATCGACCGGGCGATGTTCGATCCGGCGTCGGCGGATGCGGCGCTGGCCAAGCTGACGATGACCGACCTGATGAAGCGCCGCGCCGAACTCGAATCGCGTATCGAAACCGCCGAGGCGACGTGGATGGAAGCGAGCGAGGCGCTGGAGACGATGGTCGCCGCCTGATCGCGGGGATCGGTGCGGATCGGGGAAACGGGATCACCCTTGCCGGAGCGCGTCACGCGGCGTCGGATGATGCTGCAATGGTCGGGGCGATAGGATTCGAACCTACGACCCCTGGACCCCGAGACCAGTGCGCTACCAGACTGCGCCACGCCCCGACACATTGCAGGGGGAGGCGCCTAGCTTGGCGCGGCGCGCCTATCAAGTCGAAAGTTGGACCCGACGCAGCGGCGCGGAGAATTCCGTGCCGATCAGCCGCGCGCGCCGAGCATGTCCTCCACCGCGACGAACTTCTCTCGCGGGGCGCCCAGCCGTGCCTGCGCCACTTCGGCGGCGTCGATCCGCTGCCAGTCGCGGAAGGTGACGACATCGACCCCGCGGCCAGCGAGCAGTGCGTCCAGCCCGGCACGGCCGGCCTTGCCGCTGTCGCCGGCGCTGTCCTCGCCGATCTTCTCGACGATGGCGAAGCCGTCGGGGCGATTGGTGCCGATCGTGCCGGTCGGGCCCCGCCGCGCCCAGCCGACCGCGTAAAGGCCTGGGGCGATCCGCCCTTCCTCGTTGGCGAAACGCCCCAGCGTCTGGTCGTACGGCACACCCTCGATCGGCGGGGTGCGATAGCCGATGCAACTCACCACCAGATGAGCGGGCACGGCATAGGTCTCTCCGGTGCCGGTC
>NZ_DATMGG010000088.1:0-30418 GCF_035555815.1 Sphingomonas sp. | reverse complement strand
GCGCGGCGGCGGCGCTGGCTGGAACGGGCCGGCGCCGGGCGGCTTCACCTGGCGGCTCCGGCGGGCGTCGGCGTGGCGGCGGGCGGCGGCGGCATGAACACGCGCTGGACCAGCGCGAAATCGAGCGAATCGGGGTTGGCGAAGCCGCGCGCCTCCGCCGCGTCGCGCGCATCGCGGGTGACGCGCGCGACCGGGATGTTGGGCGGATAGAGCCCGCCGGTTCCCGATGTGACGAAGATGTCGCCGGCGCGGAACGGGGCGTTGACCGACGCGGCCGAGCGCACCTCCAGCAGCCCGTCGCCGCGGCCGGAGACGATCGCGGGCAAGCCATCGCGGGCGCGGCGGACCGGAATGATGCTCTCTGCGTCGACGATCAGCAGCACGCGGGCGCTGTTCGGTCCGGTTTCCAGCACGCGGCCGACCAGCCCGTCGGGGCCGCGCACCGACTGGCCCGGCTCGACGCCCTGCCGCGACCCGGCGTTGAGCGTGGCATAGCGCCGCGTGCTGGTGGCGGTGGACGCGACCAGCCGCGCCGCGATCACTGGCGTCGCCTCAGCATCGCGAACGTGCAGCAGCGCGCGCAGGCGCCGGTTTTCGGCGTTGAGCGTGCGGGCGCGCATCACGATCGCGCGCTCTTCATCCAGTTGTTTGCGCAGCGCACGGATCTTGCCCGCACCGCCGAAATAATCGGTGACGCCCGACGGGATGGTCGCGGCGCGGCGCAGGCCGTTCAGTCCGGAGGCGACCGGCGTGGTCAGTTCGGCGACACCGACCCGCAGCGCCGAAAACGCGGGCGGATCGAAGCGCGACAGCAGCAACAATCCCAGCCCGATGACGAGGCCGACCCCGGCGACGACATAGCTCAGGAACAGGCCGTATTGCGCCCGCCGCGAAAATCCGGTGCGCCGGTTATGTGGCGGCGCCATGGTCCCCGGACCTCGATCAGACCTGGATGAGGACGCCGCGGAACACCGGATCCTCGAGCGCGCGGCCGGTGCCGAGCGCGACGCAGGTCAGCGGGTCCTCGGCGACCGTCACCGGCAGGCCGGTTTCGTCGCGCAGCACTTCGTCGATCCCCTGGAGCAGCGCGCCGCCGCCGGTGAGCACGATGCCCTGGTCGACGATGTCGGCGGCCAGTTCGGGCGCGGTGTTCTCCAGCGCGATGCGGACGCCCTCGACGATGGTGCCGACCGGCTCGCTCAGCGCCTCGGCGATCTGGCCCTGGTTGATCTGGATTTCCTTGGGCACGCCGTTGACCAGATCGCGGCCCTTGATGTGCAGCGTCAGGCCGACGCCGTCGGCGGGCGGCTTGGCGATGCCGACGTCCTGCTTGATGCGCTCGGCGGTGCTCTCGCCGATCAGCAGGTTGTGGTTGCGGCGGACGTAGCTGACGATCGCCTCATCCATCTTGTCGCCGCCGACGCGGACGCTGGTCGAATAGGCGAGGCCGCGCAGGCTGAGCACGGCCACTTCGGTGGTGCCGCCGCCGATGTCGACGACCATGCTGCCGATCGGTTCGGTCACCGGCATGTCGGCGCCGATCGCGGCGGCCATCGGCTCCTCGATCAGCCATACCTGGCTGGCGCCGGCGTTGGAGGCGGCGTCGCGGATCGCGCGGCGTTCGACGCTGGTCGAGCCAGACGGCACGCAGATCACGATCTGCGGCCAGCGCATCACCGACTTGCGGCCACCATGGACCTTGCGGATGAAATGCTTGATCATCTCCTCCGCCACGTCGATGTCGGCGATCACGCCGTCGCGCAGCGGACGGATCGCCTCGATCGATCCGGGGGTCTTTCCCATCATCAGCTTGGCGTCGTCGCCGACCGCGCGCACCTTCTTGATGCCGTTGATCGTCTCGATCGCGACGACGGAGGGTTCGTTGAGCACAACCCCGCGACCGCGCACATAGACCACCGTGTTGGCGGTGCCCAGGTCGATCGCCATGTCGTGGGACATGAATCTGAAGAAGCGGGAAAAGGCCATCGAAACTTCCGTGTCAGGCCGCAACGGGGGGGCCGCGCGGCGGTTCGCACTACCGAAACCCGGTTCCGCCGCAGCCAGAAAATCCGGCTCCGATTCTGGCGGATACGGGTCGCGGGATGGCGCCGCTTGGGCTAGAGCGGACCCCATGTCAATACGCCGCCTGCCCGAGCATCTCGTCAATCGAATCGCAGCCGGTGAAGTGGTCGAACGGCCAGCCAGCGCGTTGAAGGAACTGGTGGAAAACGCGGTCGACGCCGGGGCGACGCGGATCGCGGTGCGGATCACCGCCGGTGGCACCGAACTGATCGAGGTCACCGACGACGGGTGCGGGATGAGCCCGCCAGAAATGGCGCTGGCGCTGGAACGCCATGCGACGTCGAAACTGCCCGACGACATGATCGAGGCCGTCACCACGCTGGGCTTTCGTGGTGAGGCGTTGCCGTCGATCGCTAGCGTCGCGCGGATCACGCTGGAAAGCCGCGTGCGCGGGGCGGAGGGCTGGTCGCGGCTGGTCGACAACGGCGCGCTGGTGCGCGAGGGGCCGGCGGCGCTGCCGCCCGGCACGCGAGTGCGCGTGGAGGGGCTGTTCGAGAAGGTGCCGGCGCGGCGCAAGTTCCTCCGCTCCGCCCGCGCGGAATATGCCGCCTGCCTCGACGTCGTCCGGCGGCTGGCGATGGCCCGGCCCGACATCGCGTTCAGTCTGGAACATGACGGGCGCCGCAGCCTGGGCGTGCAGGGTGGGGAGAGCCGGCCCGACCGGGTCGCCGCGCTCACCGACCGCGAACTGGCCGCGAACAGCGTGACGATCGAGCTTGAGCGCGAGGGGATCGTGCTCGGCGGCGTGGCCGCGTTGCCGACGTTCAACCGCGGCGTCGCCGATCACCAGTATCTGTTCGTCAACGGCCGCCCGGTGAAGGACCGGTTGCTGGTCGGCGCGGTGCGCGGCGCCTATGCCGAGATGCTGGCGCGCGATCGTCATCCGGTGGTGGCGCTGTTCCTCGACCTGCCGACCGACGCGGTCGACGTCAACGTCCACCCGGCCAAGACCGAGGTGCGCTTCCGCGATCCTGGACTGGTGCGCGGATTGATCGTCAGCGGCCTGCGCCGCGCGCTGGACGCGGCCGGCTACCGCGTGGTGCAGCGCCCGAGTGAGGCGGCGCTGGGCGCGTGGGTGGCGGAGCCGGTCGCGCCGGTCGCGCCGGTCGCTGACCTGTGGGGCAGCGTCGCGTCCTCGCACACGGCGGTGTACGATCGCCGGCCGAGCTTCATCGCCCCGCCGCAGGCCCGCGCCGAGCCGGCCTATGCCCCGCCGCCGGAGACCGCCACCTTCCCGCTGGGCGTCGCGCGTGGTCAGGTCGCCAAGACCTATATCGTCGCCGAGGCGGAGGACGGTCTGGTGATCGTCGACCAGCACGCCGCGCACGAACGGCTGGTGCTCGAACGGATGCGCAAGGCGATCGGCGACGGCGGGGTGGCGCGGCAGGCGCTGCTGCTGCCCGAGGTGGTCGAGCTCGACGAGCCGGGCTGTGACCGGCTGGAGGCGCGCGCGGCGGAACTGGCCGAATTCGGGCTGGAGCTGGAACGGTTCGGTCCGCGCGCGATGCTGGTGCGCGCGACCCCGGCGCTGCTGGGGCAGGGCGACGTGCAGGGGCTGGTCACCGACCTTGCCGACGAACTGGCCGCCTATGACGAAGCGCTGAGCCTCAAGGAACGGCTCGATCATATCGCCGCGACGATGGCCTGCCACGGATCGGTGCGCGCCGGCCGGGTGCTGTCGGTCGCCGAGATGAACGCGCTGCTGCGCGAGATGGAGGTGACGCCGCATTCCGGCCAGTGCAACCACGGCCGCCCGACATGGGTGAAGCTGGCGCATGGCGACATCGAGAAGCTGTTCGGCCGGAAATAGCCTCCCTTACATCTGCGCCTGCTCGCCGCTCGGATTTGCGACATAGATGTTGCTGTTGTCGGCGAGGTGTGCCTGATTCGCCTCGCGGATGCGTGCGGCTTCCTCGTCGTAGAGGAACGGCAGGCAGGCGTAGCGGCGGCCGCGCGTCACCGGGGTCGCCTCATGCAGCAGCGCGCAGGAAAACACGACCGCGCCGCCTGGCGGGGCGCGGTAGGTGCGCGTGCCGAACTCGGGGAAGCGCAGGTCGCCGCCGTCATAGTCGTCGTTCAGGTTGATCGTCACCGCCAGCCGGCGATGCGCCGTGCCGCGCGTGGTGTTGTCGCGATGCGGGCCAAAGAAGCCCGCGCCGGCATCATAGGCTGACACGACGTATCGTTCGATCCGCGTCGCATTGAACTGGAGCGCGCGGCGGATCGTCGGCACCAGCCGCCGTTCGATTCGCTGGCGGATCGCGGCCTGGAGCGGCAGATCCTCGATCAGCGCGTCGCGGCGGCGCTTGAAGCTGTGGTCGGTGACCAAGGTGGTCTTGCCATCGATATCGCGCATGAAGCCCGAGTCGGACCCGCCGTCACAATCGTAATAGGCGATCAGATCGCGGCAGAGGCTCTGCTCGAACAGGTTGGGCATGGTGAGGACCGGTGCCCAATCCTGACCGACATCCCCGGCTTCCAGCGCCAACAGTTCCAACGCCGCGTCGACTTCTCCCAGACCGAATCGCCCGGCGACATGGAGCCGGCGGTCGAGCACCAGCAGGTGCGGACGATACTGGCCGTCATCGTCCGCCGTGCCGAATCGCCGGGCGATCTCCATCCCGTAATCGAGGAAGTAGCGGATGCCCGGCAACCGGCGCGCGATCCGGCCCGCGGGGGCGTCGCGCGGATCGGCGGTGACGCCGAAGAAGCGCGCGCGGACATCGTCGAACAGTGCCGCCCGCGCCAGGATGCAATCGTGCGCCGCCGCCACTTTCGGGTCGCTGGCGGTGCCCATGAAGAACAGCAGTACCGCCGCCCCGCCAGCGGAGGCAAAGCTCCATTCCTCCGCCTCGCCCAGCATCTTGCCCATGAACCACGGCGCCAGATCGCCCGCCGCCAGCATCTCGCGCGCTCTCGAGCGCGTGGAGGCGGGCGGAGCGGGTGGCGTATCGGTCATGGCGGCGTGATCCCGGTTGCTGTCGTGTGTAACGAAAAGGGCCGCTCGCGGTGCGCGAGCGGCCCTATCGAGTTGACGGAGCGGAAGAGGATCAGCCTTGATCGGCGTCGGTCTCCGCAGCCGCTTCGGGCTGGACCTCGGCGGTCGCGCCGGGCTCGGCGTTGGGATCATAGTCCTCGGTGAAGCCGGCCTCGTCCTTCTCGAACATCGCCGCCATCACGTCGACGCCCTGTGCCTGCATTTCGGCCTCTTCCGGCGAACGGGCGACGTTGACCTTGACCGTCACCGACACTTCCGGGTGCAGCGCGACCTTGACCTCGTACACGCCGATCGACTTGATCGGCTTGTCGAGCACGATCGCCGACTTCAGCACCTTGTGGCCGTCGGCGACCAGCGCCTCGACCAGATCGCGCACCGCGACCGAGCCATAGAGCTGGCCGGTGTTCGACGCCTGGCGGATCAGCGTGACGCTCGCGCCTTCAAAGGTCTTGGCTTCCTTCTCGGCCTCGCCGCGGCGATTGGCGTTGTCGGATTCGATCTTGGCGCGGTTCGCCTCGAAGACCTTCTTGTTGGCTTCGTTGGCGCGCAGCGCCTTCTTGTTGGGCAGCAGGTAGTTGCGGGCGAAGCCGTCCTTCACCTTCACCACGTCGCCGATGGCGCCGAGCTTCTCGACGCGCTCAAGCAGGATAACGTCCATTGCGTCTGCTCCTTACTTAACGATGTAGGGCAGCAGGCCCAGATGACGTGCACGCTTGATCGCCTGGGCGAGTTCGCGCTGCTTCTTGGCGCTCACCGAGGTGATGCGCGACGGGACGATCTTGCCACGCTCGGACACGAAGCCCTGGAGCAGACGGACGTCCTTGTAATCGATCCGGGGAGCATCCTTCGCGGAGAAGGGGCAGCTCTTGCGGCGACGGAAAAATGCGCGGGCCATCAGTTAGCCTCCCCACCGAAGTTGCTGTCTTCGCGGTCACGACGCGGGCGATCGCCGCCCGGACGGCCTTCACGGTCGCCACGGCGCTCACGGTCGCGCTCCTGCTTGCGCATCATCACGGTCGGGCCGGCTTCCAGCTCGTCGACGCGCACCGTCATGTAGCGGATGACGTCTTCGTTGATCTGGGTCTGGCGCTCCAGCTCGGCAATGGTGTTGCCGGGGGCGTCGATCTCGAGCATCACATAATGCGCCTTGCGGTTCTTGGCGATGCGATACGCCAGGCTGCGCAGGCCCCAGGTTTCGGTCTTGACGACCTTGCCCTTGTGATCCTCGACGATCTTGGTGGCGGCTTCCGCCAGTGCGTCCACTTGCGCCTGTGCCAGATCCTGGCGCGCAAGGAACACATGCTCGTAAAGAGCCATGTGGTCTTGTCCTAATCTTGGCCGATCGCTGACGCCGCCCCGTGCGGTCGCCCCTCCGGCTATCGTTCCGTATCAAACAGCATGAGGGCGGAGAGACTGGCCCTCCGCCCTTGCTGTGGGCCCTAAATCAACTTCAGGGCGATTTTGCAAGTTTTTAGTTGAACGCGCCGGCAACGACCGCGCCGATCAGGCCACCGGCGATCGCGACGAGCACCGCGTCATTGCCCGAGCGCACCCAGTGATAGCCGCGCGGCGGGGCGTAGAGGTGGCGACCGCGATACTGCTGCCAGTTGTTGATCTGGCTGTAGTTGCGGGCATAGCGCGAATCGAACCGCTGGCCCTTGCTCCAGTTGCGGTACTGCACCGCCGGGGCATGGCGCTGGTTGCGCTGGACGACGACGCGCTTGTTCGCCTGCTTCTTCACCATCACCTTGGGCGGATGACGCTGATCGAACGGGGCGGCCATGGCCGGAACCGACACCAGCGAAGCGGCGACCGCCGCCAGGATCATCTTTTTCATAACGTGTCTCCTCAATCACCACCCCTCGGCGGCTGAGGACAATCTGGGGGCGGACTGTCGCGGACCTGTGTCGATCCGCGTGCGAAATGGTCGCACTTTGTCGCCGCGCCGGCGGGAACGTTCATCTTCGCCTCGGCCATCGTCGCCTCGGCTTGCCTCTCGCCAGCCTCGCCCCTACCGGAATGGGATGTTCTGCGGCGACCAGGAGGGGACCATGCGCGCTTTTATCTTTCCCGGACAGGGAAGCCAGTCGGTCGGTATGGGCGCCGCGCTCGCGGCGGCCAGCCCCCATGCGCGCGAGGTGTTCCAGGAGGTCGACGACGCGCTCGGCCAGGCGCTGTCGCGGCTGATGGCGGACGGGCCGGAGGATCAGCTGATGCTGACCGAAAACGCCCAGCCGGCGATCATGGCCAACGCGATCGCGGTGCTGCGCGTGCTGGAGCGCGACGGCGGGATCAGCCTGGCCGACAAGGCGGATTATGTCGCGGGCCACTCGCTGGGTGAATATACCGCGCTGTGCGCCGCCGGGGCGCTCGACCTGGGGACGACGGCGCGGCTGCTCAAGCTGCGCGGGCGGGCGATGCAGGCGGCGGTGCCGGTGGGCGAGGGCGCGATGGCCGCGGTGCTCGGCGCCGATCGCGACAAGGCGCAGGCGATCGCTGACGCGGCGGCGCAGGGCGACGTGTGCACCGTCGCCAACGACAATGATCCGTCGCAGGTGGTGATCTCCGGCGCGCGCGCCGCGGTCGAGCGGGCGGTGCCGCTGGCCAAGGAAATGGGGGCGAAGCGCGCGCTGTTGCTGCCGGTGTCGGCGCCGTTCCACTGCCCGCTGATGCAGCCCGCCGCCGAGGCGATGGAGGCGGCGCTCGCCGAAGTCGCGATGCGCGCGCCGCTGGTGCCGGTCTACGCCAATGTCACCGCCGCGCCGGTCGCCGACCCGGTGGTGATCAAGGCGCTGCTGGTCGAGCAGGTGACGGGCATGGTGCGCTGGCGCGAATCGGTGATGGCGATGTGGGACGCGGGGGTCCACGATTTCGTCGAGCTGGGCGGCAAGGTGCTGGCCGGCATGGTCAAGCGCACCGCCCCCGACGCGACCACCACCAGCGTGGTGACGATGGACGACATCGAGGCGCTGGCGAAGGGGCTTTAGAATTTCGCGCAGAGGCGCGAAGGGCGCAGAGAGGGCGCGATGGAGGATATCGATCGTATCACAAGCGACGTGATCGAGTTGGCTATCCGGATCCATCGCGATCTTGGTCCGGGTTTGCTGGAGAGCGTCTATGAGATGGTTCTGGCGGGAAAGCTTGCCGGGCGGGGCTACCCGGTCAGCCGCCAATATCCTGTCGATATCGAGTTCGACGGCATGCGTTTTGATGCGGCGTTTCGTATCGATCTGCTTGTCGACCGGCGCCTGATCGTGGAAATCAAATCGGTCGAGCGGTTGAACGGGGCGCACGCAAAGCAATTGCTGACCTATCTGCGCCTGACAAAGCAGCCCGTAGGGCTGCTGATCAACTTTGGCGGGGAAACGCTCAAGGAGGGTGTGCGTCGGCTGGTCAACAACTACTCACACTCCGCGTCCTCTGCGCCTCTGCGCGAAATAATCAAGGAATGAGATGATGTTCGACCTGACAGGCATGACCGCGCTGGTGACCGGCGCATCGGGGGGAATTGGTTCGGCGATCGCCGAGGCGCTGGCCGGGCAGGGGGCGCGGCTGGCGGTGTCCGGGTCCAACGCGGCCAAGCTCGAGGCGTTTCGCGCCGGATTGGGCGACCATCATGTCGCGGTGCCGTGCGACCTGTCCGACGGCGCGGCGGTCGACCAGCTCGTGCCGCAGGCGGTCGAGGCGCTAGGCGGCAAGCTCGATATCCTCGTCAACAACGCCGGCGTCACCCGCGACAATCTGGCGATGCGGATGAAGGACGAGGAGTGGGACACGGTGATTCGCGTCAATCTGGAGGCCGCGTTCCGCCTCGCCCGCGCCGCCGCGCGGCCGATGATGAAGGCGCGGTTCGGCCGGATCGTCTCGATCACCTCGGTCGTCGGCGCGACCGGCAACCCCGGCCAGGCCAACTACGCCGCGTCGAAGGCGGGGCTGGTCGGCATGTCCAAGGCGCTGGCGCAGGAACTGGCCAGCCGGGGAATCACCGTCAATTGCGTCGCGCCCGGATTTATCCGGTCGGCGATGACCGACGTGCTGCCCGACGCCCAGAAGCAGGCACTGCTCACGCGAATCCCGGCCGGCGACCTGGGTTCGGGCGCTGATATCGGCGCCGCGGTGGTCTATCTTGCCAGCCGCGAGGCGGGCTATGTCACCGGCCAGACGTTGCACGTGAACGGCGGCATGGCGATGCTGTGACCCGTCCGCCCCTTGCAAGGGCTCCGGGCGCACTCTAGTTGCGTTTGGCAATTCGAAAACCCGTAAGAAGGAACAGGGCATGAGCGAGACCGCTGACCGCGTGAAGAAGATCGTCGTCGAGCACCTCGGCGTCGAAGCCGAGAAAGTGACCGAGGACGCGAGCTTCATCGACGATCTGGGCGCAGACAGCCTCGACATCGTTGAGCTGGTGATGGCGTTCGAGGAGGAATTCGGGGTCGAGATCCCGGACGACGCCGCGGAGAAGATCACGACCGTCAAGGACGCGATTTCCTACATCGACGAGCACAAGGGCTGAGGCCCGCCTCGCCCGTCCGCCACGGACGGGATCGATAGATTGCAGCGGCTCCCCGTCCCGGGCATCTCATGGGGCTGGGGGCCGTTGGCGTTTGTGAAGACAGAAATACGGAGAACAGGATGCGCCGCGTAGTCGTGACCGGCCTCGGGCTCGTCACCCCGCTGGGGGCCGATGTCGAAACCGCCTGGAAGAACATCATCGCCGCCAAATCGGGCGCCGCGACGATCACCCGCTTCGATGCGAGCGATTACGTCTGCGACTATGCATGCGAGGTGAAGCCGGCCGGCCATGAATATGGCTTCGACCCGAATCTGCGCGTCGATCACAAGGTCCAGCGCCAGGTCGATCCGTTCATCATCTATGGCATCGACGCCGCCGGGCAGGCGATCGAGGATGCCGGCCTGACCGACATGAGCGAGGAGGAGCGGTATCGCGCCGGCTGCTCGATCGGGTCGGGCATCGGCGGCCTGCCGGGCATCGAGAGCGAATCGCTGGTGCTGGAGCACAAGGGGCCGCGGCGCGTCTCCCCGCACTTCGTCCACGGCCGCCTGATCAACCTGATCTCCGGCCAGGTCAGCATCAAATACGGGCTGATGGGGCCGAATCACGCGGTCGTCACCGCCTGCTCGACCGGCGCGCATTCGATCGGCGACGCCGCGCGGATGATCGCGATGGACGATGCCGACGTCATGCTGGCGGGTGGTGCAGAGGGCGCGATCTGCCCGATCGGCATCGCCGGCTTCGCGCAGGCACGCGCACTGTCGACCGGGTTCAAGGCCGAGCCGACGCGCGGCAGCCGCCCCTATGATGTCGATCGCGATGGCTTCGTCATGGGCGAGGGCGCCGGCGTGGTCGTGCTCGAGGAATATGAGCGGGCCAAGGCGCGCGGCGCCAAGATCTATGCCGAGGTGATCGGCTATGGCCTGTCGGGCGACGCCTATCACGTCACCGCGCCGCACCCGGAGGGATCGGGCGCGTTCCGGTCGATGCAGATGGCCGTCCGCAAGTCGGGCCTGTCGCTCGACGACATCGACTATATCAACGCGCACGGCACCTCGACCCCGTTGGGCGACGAGTTGGAACTCGGTGCGGTCCGGCGGCTGTTCGGCGACGCGATCGGAGGGCTGTCGATGAGTTCGACCAAGTCGGCGATCGGCCATCTGCTGGGCGGCGCGGGGGCGGTGGAGAGCATCTTCTGCATCCTGGCGCTGCGCGATCAGGTGGTGCCGCCGACGCTCAACCTCGACAACCCTAGCGAGGGCTGTGCCGGCGTCGATCTGGTGCCGCACGTCGCGAAGAATCGGCCGGTGCGGGCGGTGCTCAACAACAGCTTCGGCTTTGGCGGCACCAACGCCTCGCTGGTGATGAAGGCGGTCTGATCGCGTGCGCAGGCTCGGCTGCGTTGGGTTGCTGGCGGGCCTGCTGGCGATATTGGCACTGTTCCTGGTCGCCCAGAGCTGGGGCGGGGCGGGGCCGGCGCCGCGCGACCTGAGCGTGCTGATCCCTGAAGGGGCGAGCCTGTCACGCGCGGCGACCGAGTTGGAGAAGGCGGGCGCGATTCCGTCGGCGCGGCGCTTCCTGATGCTTTCGAAGCTGTTCGGCGGGTCGACGCCGATCCGCGCCGGCGAGTATAGCATCCCCGCGCACCTCAGCCAGGCCGATATCCTCAAGCTGTTGCAAGGCGGCAAGACGCTGCAACGCTTTGTGATGGTGCCCGAAGGCTGGCCGGCGGTGCTGGTGCAGGAGGCGCTGATGAAGGCGCCGCAACTGACCGGCCCGGTCGGCATCCCGGCCGAGGGATCGGTGCTGCCCGACAGCTATGGCTATGATCGCGGCGGTAGCCGGCAGCAGGTGCTGGAACGGATGCAGAAGGCGATGGACGCCTATCTGGCGCAGGCCTGGGCAAAGCGGAAGCCGGGCATCGCGGTCAAGACCCCGCAGGAGGCGCTGATCCTGGCCTCGATCGTCGAGAAGGAAACGGGCAAGCCCGCCGAACGCCGGCTGGTGGCGGCGGTCTATTCGAACCGGCTGAAACGCGGGATGCCGCTTCAGGCCGATCCGACGACGATCTATCCGATCACCAAGGGCAGGCCGCTGGGCCGGCGCATCCTGCGGTCGGAGTTGGATGCGAAGAACGGCTATAACACCTATGCGATGAACGGGCTGCCGGTCGGTCCGATCGCCAATCCCGGCCGGGCGAGTATCGACGCGGTGCTCGATCCGGCGCAGTCCAACGCGCTGTATTTCGTCGCGGACGGCACCGGGGGACATGTGTTCGCCGACACGCTGGACCAGCACAACGCCAACGTCGTTAAGTGGCGCGCCTACCGGGCGGCGAAGGGAATCTGAACCCCCCGGATCATCATTTCGCAGCGAGGGGGATGTCGACCTTCACCGCATGGGTGGGAATCGGAACGATCAGGGTAGCCGCGCCCGCGAGCAAACCAAGCCCACCCCACAGAAAACGCCGCGCGCGTAAATCGGCGGCTGATCGTGCCAGGCAAAAGATGCCCGTGAAGAGCAGCGCCCAAAGCGAAAAGGGAATCATCGCGCCAGCGCGCTCGCTTCGCGGGCCAGCGCCTCGACCGTGGCCATGTCCGCACCCTTGGGCGTCACCCAGCTTCCGCCGACACACCGTACCGGGGCGAACGCCAACCACTCAGCCGCGCTGGCGGGGGTGATGCCCCCGGTCGGGCAGAATTGCGCCTCATGGAACGGTGCCGCGAGCGCCGTCAATGCCTTCAACCCGCCCGAAGTCTCCGCCGGGAAGAATTTGAAGTGGCGCAGGCCGAGGTCGTAGCCGCGCATGATGTCGCCGGCGGTGGCGACGCCGGGCAGGAAGGGGACGCCGCTGTCGACGATCGGGCGGCCCAATGTCTCGGTCAGGCCGGGCGAGACGATGAACTCCGCGCCCGCGTCCATCACCGCGTCGAACTGCGCGGTCGAGACCACCGTGCCCGCCCCGACGATCGCGCCCGGCACCTGCTTCATTTCGCGGATCGCGTCGAGCGCGGCGGGGGTGCGCAGCGTCACCTCCAGCACGCGCAGCCCGCCGCGCACCAGCGCCTCGGCCAGCGGGGCGGCGGTGGCGGCATCGTCGATCACCAGCACCGGAATCACCGGGCCGGTCCGCATGATCGCTTCGATATCGCTCATTGGTGCAGTCCCTCGATCTTTTGCGCATAGGCGGCGGCGGCGCCGAACAGGCCCGGCTGGGGGTGGGTGATCAGCTTGACCGGAATCGATTCCATCAGCGAGCGGAATCGCCCCTTGGCGACGAATCGCTCGCCGAAGCCCGATGTCAGCAGCCGGTTCCTGAGCCGCAGGCCAAGCCCGCCGGCGATCACCACGCCCTTTGGCCCGTGTGCGAGCGCGAGGTCGCCTGCGATAGCGCCCAGGCTGAGGCAGAATCGGTCGAGCGCGGCGGTCGCCAGGCTGTCCGTTCCCTCCAGCGCCAGTGTCCACAGCGATTTGTCGTCGTGGCGGGCGACCGGGCGCCCCTCGATCTCCGCCAGCGTTTCGTAGATGGCAACGATGCCGGGGCCGGCGGCGATCCGTTCGTTGGAGACGCGGGTGTAGGTGGCGCGCAGCCGCTTGACGATCGCATCCTCGATCCCGTCGAGCGGGGCGAAATCGAGGTGGCCGCCCTCGGTCTCGATCACATGATAGCGATCGGCGGTGCGAAACACCTGCGCGACGCCCAGGCCGGTGCCGGGGCCGCAGACGGTGATCGATCCGCGTGGCGGCAGCGGCGCGTCCGGCCCGCACAGGTGGATGAACTGGTCGTCCTCGACCTGCGCCACGGCATGGCCGACCGCGCCGAAATCATTGATCAGGACGTAATCGTCGACGTCGAGCCGCTCGGAGATCAGCGCGGGGCGAATGATCCACGGATTGTTGGTCAGCTTGATGAGATCGCCACCGACCGGCGAGGCGACGGCGATCGCGGCGGCGCGGGGCAGGGGCTTGCCGTGATCGCGCGCGAACCGCTGCCACGCGGTTTGCAGGCTGGCATGCTCCGCGGTCTTGAGCGTTTCGGGTTCGCCCAGCCGCATGACGCGGCCGCCCTCGACCTCGGCGATCGCGAAGCGCGCATGGGTGCCGCCGATATCGACCGCGACGACCGAGGTCACGCGCCCATCTCCGCCAGCATCGCGGACGCGCCTTGCTCCGCCGTCGAGACGCCGCGCCGCATGATCGCGAACAGTTCGCGCCCGGTGCCCAGCGGCGCGGGCGGCGCCTCGGCCGGCGCGCGCGCGGCCCATTCGGCGGCATCGACCAGCGCGTCGAGCGTACCCGCTTCGGCATCGAGCCGGACGATATCGCCATCGCGCAGCCGGGCGATCGCGCCGCCGCCCAGTGCCTCTGGCGACAGGTGGATTGCGGCGGGCACCTTCCCGCTCGCCCCCGACATGCGGCCGTCGGTGACCAGCGCGACGCGGAAACCGCGATTCTGGAGCACGCCCAGCGGCGGCGTCAGCTTGTGCAGTTCGGGCATCCCGTTCGCCTGCGGTCCCTGGAAGCGGACGACGACGACGACGTCGCGGTCGAGCTCGCCGGCGCGAAAGGCGTCCTGCACCGCCGCCTGATCCGAAAACACCCGCGCCGGCGCCTCGATCACCCAGCGATCGCGCTCGACCGCCGATACCTTGATGCACGCGCGGCCCAAATTGCCTGCCAGGATGCGGAAGCCGCCCTCGGGCTGGAACGGGTCGGTGACCGGGCGGTTAACGCTGGCGTCGGGGCTCGCTTCGGGCAGGTTGGCCCAGGTCAACACATCATTGTCGATGACAGGTTTGCGGCCGTAGTCGCTGAAATCGCCCGAAACACTCAGAATATCGCCGTGCATCAATCCGCCGCGCAGGCATTCGCGGATGATCCACGGCGGGCCGCCGGCATCCTCAAAGGCGTTCACGTCGGCCGATCCGTTGGGATAGACTCGCGCCAGCAGCGGCACCACGCGCGACAGCCGGTCGAAATCCTCCCAGTCGATGATGATTCCGGCGCTGCGGGCGATCGCGGGCAGGTGGATCAGGTGGTTGGTCGATCCGCCGGTCGCCAGCAGCGCCACCGCCGCGTTGACGATCGCACGTTCATCGACGCAGGCGCCGAGCGGTCGGTAATCGTCGCCGTCCCAGCCGATTTCCGCGACCCGCTGGATCGCGGCACGGTTCAATTCCTGGCGCAATTTGGTGCCGGGGTTGGCGAAGGCGGCGCCGGGGATGTGCAGCCCCATCGCTTCCACCATCATCTGGTTGGAATTGGCGGTGCCGTAGAAGGTGCAGGTGCCCTTTGAATGATAGGCGGCGATTTCCGCGTCGAGCAGCTCGTCGCGGCTGGCCTTGCCCTCGGCAAAGCGTTCGCGCACCGCCGCCTTGTCCTTGTTGGGCAGCCCCGACCGCATCGGGCCGCCGGGGATCAGCACCATCGGCAGGTGGCCGAACCGCAGCGCGCCCATCAGCAGGCCGGGCACGATCTTGTCGCAGATGCCGAGCAGCGCCGCGCCCTCGAACAGGCCGTGGCTGAGCGCGATCGCGGTCGACAGTGCGATGGTGTCGCGGCTGAACAGTGACAGTTCCATGCCGGCGTAGCCCTGGGTCACGCCGTCGCACATCGCCGGCACCCCGCCCGCGACCTGTGCGGTCACACCGGCCTCCCGCGCCCAGATCTTCAGCTGTTCGGGGTAACGATAATAGGTCGCATGGGCCGACAACATATCGTTGTAAGCCGTTACGATCCCGATGTTCATGCAGCCGCCGGCCTTCATCGTCTCGCGCTGTTCGTCGGTGCCGGCATAGCCGTGCGCGAGGTTGGCGCAGCCCAGCGTAGGCCGGTCGCCGCCGGCGGCACGCTGGCCCGCCATCAGCCCGAGGTAGGCGGCGCGGCCGGCACGCGACCGGTCGATGATGCGGTCGGTGACGGCGGCGACTTCGGGGTGGAGGTGAACCATCGGCCTAGTGTCCTGCTCCGTTCCGGTTGTGCCTTCGTGTGCGCCTGCGGGTTTCGCCTTATCGAAGCCTTTTACTCGCTTCCGAAGAAGGGTGGCGCTTCGACATGCTCAGGGCGAACGGGAAAAACTATATGCCTATGCGGCCCAGTGGATGTCGACCGGCAGTTCGACGTCGGCCAGCACTCGCCCGATCGGGTGTGGGGAGGCCGCGCCGGCCTTGATCGCTTCCTCGACCACCTGGCGCTTGGCGTCACCGGTGATGGCGATGGTCAGCGCGCGGGCGGAGGCAATCGCGGCGCGGCTGAGCGTGACTCGCGCCACCGGCGCCTCGGACGGCATCGGATCGGGCATGACGCCCAGCGCGCGGCGTTCGTTGGGGCCGTTTAGCGCCTCGTCGAAGTCGGGGCCGGGGAAGATCGACGCGCAATGGCCGTCGGCGCCGACGCCGAGCAGGCACAGGTCGAGCGGCCAGTGGAGATCCTGGAGCAAGGCGTCGGCTGCGCGCCCGGCCGCCTTGTAATCGGGGGCGGTGGCGCTCACCAGCGGGATCACCCGTGCCTTCTTGGGCAGGAACACCTTGCCGATCGCGGTGACGTTGGACAGCGGATCGCCCAGCGGGACGATGCGTTCGTCGCCGGGCACGATGGTGACGCGCGACCAGTCGAGCTTGGCCTTGGCGAGTTGCTGATAGATCGGCAGCGGCGTCTTGCCGCCGGCCAGCGCGATCACCGCGGCGCCGCGAGCGTCGATCGCGCTTTCGATGACGAAGCCTATGTCGCCGGCGACGGCCTCCGCCATCTCCTCGATGCTGTCATAGTCCCACCATTCGATTTCGTCGGTCATTCCAATATTTTCCTGTATTTTCAAATTGGTGATGGGGCGTTCAAGCAGCTATTCGGTCCAGCTCACCCCGTCGCGCTCGGTCAGCGCGATGCCCGCCGACGGCCCCCAGCTTCCCGAGGGATAGGGCTTGGGCTTGATGTCGTTCGCTTCCCAGCCTGCGCGGATCGCGTCGATCCATTGCCACTGCGCCTCCACCTCGTCGCGGCGGACGAACAGCGTCGGGTCGCCCTCGATCAGGTCGAGCAGCAGCCGTTCATAGGCGATGCGCCGGCGCGTGCCGGCGAATTCGGTGTCGAGGCTCAGGTTGAGCGGCACCTCGCGCAGGCGGATGCCGTCGCGGTCGAGGCCGGGCTGCTTGGCCATCACCAACAGGCGCACATATTCGTCGGGCTGGAGCCGGATCACCAGCGTGTTGGGCTGAAGCAGTCCGCCGCGATCGGCGAAGATCGAGTGCGGCACGCCCTTGAACTGGATCGCGATCTCGCTGTGGCGCTGGGGCAGCCGTTTGCCGGTGCGCAGGTAGAAGGGAACGCCCTGCCACCGCCAATTGTCGACGTGCGCCTTGATCGCGACGAACGTCTCGACGTTCGAATCCTTGCCCAGTTCCTCGTCATAGCCCTTGACGATCTTTCCATCGACCGCGCCGGCGCCATATTGGCCGGTGACGGTCAGGTGCGGGGCCTCGGCCGGGGTGATCCGGCGGAGCGATCGCAGGATCTTGACCTTTTCATCGCGGATCGCGGTGCCGTCGAACCGGGCGGGCGGCTCCATCGCCACCAGCGCGAGCAATTGCAGCATGTGGTTCTGCACCATGTCGCGCAGCGCCCCGGCGGTCTCGTAATAGCCGGCGCGATCCTCCAGCCCGACGGTCTCGGCGATGGTGATCTGGACGTGATCGATGCCGCGCGCGTTCCACACCGGCTCGAACAGCGAATTGCCGAAGCGCAGCGCCAGGATGTTCTGGACGGTTTCCTTGCCTAGATAATGGTCGATGCGGAAGGTGCGGTCCTCCGGAAAGGCATAGGCGACCGCGTCGTTGATTTCGCGGCTGGACGCCAGGTCGTGGCCGAGCGGCTTTTCCAGGCCGATCCGCACCGTGTCGCCGGCCAGGCCGACCGACTCCAGCCCCTTGATCGTCGGTTCGAACAGGAACGGCGCGGTCGACAGGAAGATCGCGAGGCCACCCGACACGTCGCCGACCTTTTCCGCCAGCGCGGGAAAGCCGTCCTGCCTGGTCGCGTCGACCGGCTGGTAAGACAGGCGGTCGAGGAACGTGCCCAGCGCGCTTTCGTCCTTGCGGTCGGCGGGCAGGAACTCGTCGAGCGCCTTTTTGGCGAACGCGCGGTAGCCGGCGTCGTCATGGTCCGATCGCGCGGTGCCGGTGATGGTCAACCCGGCCGGCAGCAACCCGTCGGCGTGCAGGCCGTAGAGCGACGGCAGCAACATGCGCTGCGCCAGATCCCCGGTTGCGCCGAACAGCAGCAGCTTTCCCACGGATTGAGTCATCGTGCCTGTGCCTCCGTTCGCGCGGCCCCGCGTTCGAGTGCGCTCGACACCAACGGGGCGGAAAGATCAAGCCGACGCGGACGCCCGCGTTGGATTATCAGAGCACCAGCCCGGCGACCGGGTCGAGCCCGGCCATGATGTTCAGGTTCTGCACCGCCGCGCCGGCCGCGCCCTTGCCCAGATTGTCGAGCGTGGCGATCAGCCGCGCCTGCCCGCGTCCGGCGTTGCCCAGCACGCGCAACGTCAGCCGGTCGGTGCCGGCATCCTGTTCGATGCCGATCAGCGACGGGGCGTCGGTGGCGACCCGGACGACGGGACTACCCTGATAGGCCGCCTCCAGCACCTCGGTCACCGCCTCGATGCTGGGTCGGCGCGGCAGCGCGTGGAGCGGCAGCGGCACCTCCACCACCATGCCGCGATAGGTGTTGACCACCGCCGGCATGAAGAGGGGGGGGTGTTCGAGCCGCGCGTGGCGCTGCATTTCCGGTACGTGCTTGTGCTCCAGCGACAGGCCGTAGCCGCGCCAGGCGGTGGTGGCCGCGCCCGATTCGAATTCCTCGATCATCGAACGCCCGCCGCCCGAATAGCCGGAGGCGGCGTTGACGCTCAGCACCCAGTCGGCCGGGATCAGCCCGGCACGCACCAGCGGCCGCGCCAGCGCCAGAAAGCCGGTTGGATAGCAGCCGGGGTTGGTCACCCGCGCCGCCTCCGCGATCGTCGCGGCCTGGCTCGGCTCCAGCTCCGCGAAGCCATAGGCCCAGCCTTCGGCGACGCGGTGCGCGGTCGACGCGTCGATGACGCGGGTGCGCGGGTTGTCGATCAGCTCGACGCTTTCCCGCGCGGCATCGTCGGGCAGGCACAGGATGACGAAGGCGGCGTCGTTCAGCGCCTGACGCCGTGCCTCAGGGTTCTTGCGCTGGGCGTCGTCGAGCGTGACCAGCGCGATCTCGTCGCGCCCGTTCAGCCGTTCGCGAATCTCCAGTCCGGTCGTGCCGGCCGCGCCGTCGATGAAGACGCTGTGCTTCAGGGCAACCTCCTGCGTGTGATGATCGTGCCGATCTCGGCGATGTTGCGCCGGACGACGTGATCGGTGACGGTGATCGCGTGAGTCTCGTCCACCGCGATCGCGGCGGCGGCACCGTCGAAAAAGAGAAGGTCGCCGCGCAGCATCGGCGCGTCCTCGCCCACGGCATGGCCGATTGTCGCCTGAAGATCGACGAAGCGTGGCGCGCGGGTGCCCGCCAGCGATAGCGCCAGAAAGAGCAGGCCGCCCGAATCGACCCCGGCGCCCGACCGCCCGCCGGGCACGGCCGGGACGCCGACCAGTCGCTCGGCCAGGCTGACATAATCCGCGACCGGCGCATCCAGTGGACGGATGTCGGCCGCCGACCGCCCCTGATCACCGGTCACCCGGTTGCCCATCGGCAGCGTGGGAAGGCCGGTGCCGGTGACGATGTGGGTCGCGTCGATCGCCGGGGCAAGCGCGGTCACCTCCACGAAACCGACCGCGCCGTCGACCGGGCTGACGCCCCACGCATGGTCGCCAGACAATTCGAGCACGTCGAACGGCTCGCCCGCCAGCACCTCCGACAGCGGCGCGCCGCCGACAGTGGCATAGAGCGGCACGCGCCGCGCGGCGCTGCGCTGGATCGCGGCGACATAGTGGGGGGCGAACAGTCGGTCGACCAGACGCAGGTCGGCCAGGTCGCCGCGCGCGGCGTCGATGCGCGGATCGAACGCCTGGCTGCGCCCGGCGAGCGCGAAACGCTTACGCGCGTGCGTGGCTGGGAGCGTCGGTGTGCGGGGTGCCGACTGGGGCGTCGCCGGCGAGGAAATGCCCGAACTCTGCAAGAAAATCAGCCCCCTTGGTGGTACGCGCGACAAAGATGTTACGCTTGTCGGCGTCGTCGCGTTGTCGGCGCAGATAGCCGAGCGCGCCCAGTCGATTCAAGGCGCGCGTTACGACGGGCTTGGACACGTTGAGCGCGCGGGCTAATCCGCGCACCGTATGCGGCCCCGCATCCAGGTAAACCAGCATCAGCAGGGCCATCTGCCGGTTGGTGAGGTCGGGCTCACCCGATCGAACATAGTCGACCAGGGTGTGCATCCACTTGAACAGCGACTGTTCCGGCAAGGCATTCACGGCACCCACGTCCAATTCTCGACTCTGCGATTGATCTTGGGGGACAACGTCGGGTGAAGCGCGAGGTTTCAGTGCGTTCGCGAAATGTTTTGGGCATACGCCTTGGCGCCAATCGCCCGATGCGGCGGCGGCTATGGTTGATCGCGGCGATTCGCTCCCCTATGTGCGGTGCATCCTCGAATTCTGGCTTGGGTCTCGATGCTTTTCACCTTTCTGCTCGTCGTCCAGGCGATCGTCGCCGCGCTGCTCGTCACCGTCATCCTGATGCAGCGATCGGAAGGCGGCGGCCTGACTTCCTCCGGCAGCCCGTCGGGCCTGATGTCGGCGCGCGGTGCCGCCGATTTCCTGACGCGCTCCACCGCCGTGCTGGCGACCGTGTTCGTGCTGATGAGCATCGCGCTGGCGTTTCTGGCGGCGACCCGCCAGTCGAACACGATCGACACCAGCCTGGCGCGCCAGGCTGGCAATACGCCGCCGGCGGCGACCGCGCCGTTGCAGCCCCCGGTCGGCGACGATGCGCTGGCCGGTGCCGCGGCCAATGCCGCCGCGGCGGCGCAGGCCAATGCGGCCGCGGGCAACGGCGCGGTTCCGCTTGTCCAGTAAAACCCGGCAGTAAATTTCGGCAGTAATTCCGGGCGATTGACGCGGAAAATCGGGCGGCGCCGATTCGGGCGCTTGCCGGACCGCGTCGTTCGCCCCTATGCGGTGAATCCCATGGCGCGGTATATTTTCATCACCGGCGGCGTGGTCAGCTCGCTCGGTAAAGGTCTGATGGCGGCAAGCCTGGCGGCGTTGCTGCAGGCGCGCGGCTACAAGGTCCGCATTCGCAAGTTCGACCCCTATCTCAACGTCGATCCGGGCACGATGAGCCCGTATCAGCATGGCGAGGTCTATGTGACCGACGACGGGGCCGAAACCGACCTCGATCTTGGCCACTACGAACGGTTCACCGGGGTGTCGGCGCGCCAGTCCGACAATATCACGTCGGGCCGGATCTATCAGACGATCATCGCCAAGGAACGCCGCGGCGACTATCTGGGCGCGACGGTGCAGGTGATCCCGCACGTCACCGACGCGATCAAGGAGTTCGCCCGCGCCGACACCGACGACCTCGATTTCGTGCTGTGCGAGATCGGCGGCACCGTCGGCGACATCGAATCGCTGCCGTTCATGGAGGCGATCCGCCAGCTCAAGAATGATCTGGGCCGCGGCAACAGCTGTTTCGTGCACCTGACGCTGGTGCCGTACATCGCCGCCGCCGGCGAATTGAAGACCAAGCCGACGCAGCACAGCGTGCGCGACATGACCGGGCTGGGCATCCAGCCCGACGTGCTGGTGTGCCGTTGCGAACGGCCGCTGCCGGAAAGCGAACGCGCCAAGATCGCGCTGTTCTGCAACGTGCCGGCCAGCGCGGTGATCCCGGCCCTCGACGCCAGGTCGATCTACGGCGTGCCGCTGCAATATCATGCCGAAGGGCTCGACACCGCCGTGCTCGATGCGTTCGGCCTGCCCTCCGCCGGATCGCCCGATCTGCGCCGGTGGGAAGACATCATGGACCGGCTGACCAACCCGGAAGGGGAGGTGACAGTCGGCGTGGTCGGCAAATATGTCGGGCTGCAGGATGCCTACAAGTCGCTGAACGAGGCGCTGGTCCACGGCGGCATCGCCAACCGGGTCAAGGTCAACATCCGCTGGATCGACGCCGAGCTGTTCGAGGGCGACGAGGCCGACATCCCGGTCCACCTCGAGCCGTGCAACGCGATCCTGGTCCCCGGCGCGTTCGGCGAGCGGGGGGCGGAGGGCAAGATCGCATCGGTGCGGTTCGCCCGTGAGCGTGAGATTCCCTATTTCGGCATCTGTTTCGGGATGCAGATGGCGTGCATCGAGGGCGCGCGTAACCAGGCCGGGATCGCCGGCGCTTCCTCCACCGAATTCGGCCCGACCGATGAGCCGGTGGTCGGCATCATCACCGAATGGATGAGCGAGGAAGGCATCCAGAAGCGCGAATCGGGCGGTGATCTGGGCGGGACGATGCGGCTGGGCGCCTATCCGGCCACTCTGGCCGGCAACAGCGTGGTCGGCTCGATCTATGGCACGTCCGAGATTTCGGAACGCCACCGCCACCGCTATGAGGTCAACACGCGCTACCGCGATTCCCTGGAAGCGAACGGGCTGGTGTTTTCTGGCATGTCGCCCGATGGCCAGCTTCCCGAGATCGTCGAGCGGCCGGACCATCCCTGGTTCGTCGGTGTGCAGTTCCATCCCGAACTGAAATCCAAGCCGTTCGATCCGCACCCGCTGTTCGCCAGCTTCATCGGCGCGGCGCTGCGGCAATCGCGGCTGGTGTGATCCTCGCCGCGCCGAGCGCGGCGGATTCGAGCAAAAGGCGCCCGGACCGGTGGTCCGGACGCCTCAGCCACGGCGCTTAAAAGGGAGCAAAGCGCCGCTAGGGCTTACGCCGCCGCGACGGCCTTGTGCTCGATCGCGGACTCGGCCGGAGTGCCGGCGCCGGTGCCGATCGCGATCTTCTTGGGCTTCATCGCCTCCGGTATTTCGCGGACCAGCTCGATGGTGAGCAGCCCGTCGGCCAGGTCGGCGCTGGCGACCCGGACGAAATCGGCCAGCTCGAACCGGCGCTCGAAGCTGCGGTTGGCGATGCCCAGATGCAGCATCTGGGTGGGCGAATTGTCGTTGCTGTCGCCCTTCTTGCCCGCGACCAGCAGCAGGTTCTGCTGCGCGGTGATGTCGATCTCGTCAGCCTTGAAGCCGGCGAGCGCCAGGGTGACGCGGTAGCGATCGTCGCTCACGCGTTCGAGGTTGAAGGGCGGATAATTGTCCCCGGAACTGCCGCGGGCGCTGGCCTCCAGCATGTCGAACAAGCGATCGAAGCCAACCGTCGAGCGGCGGTAGGGGGTGAAATCGAACTGACGCATGAGTCAAAACCTCCATCGGGAGCAGATTGAACGTCGCAACCGGAGCCCGAGCACGGCGCCCCGGTGACGATGCGGCCCGTGATCGGCGCCGCACGAACTTGAAATCGGGTCGCTTCACCGCCGTTTCAAGGGCGGAAACCGCTGAAATCCTTGGCTCGAAAGCGGAGCTTCAGCGCGCGCAACGACAAATTTCTGGCTAATTCACACTAACTCCATCGGAGTATAGATGTTAGTTAAAAGGGATGGATTTCATGTCGATTACGCTCGCGCTTTTGGCGACGCTCCAGGTCGGACCGTCGCTTGCACCGCCGGAAGAGGCGCCGTCGCAGGCGGCGACCGCCGGCAATGTCGGCGACATCGTCGTCACCGCGCGCCGCCGAGAGGAAAGTGCACAGGACGTACCGATCGCGATGTCGGTGGTCAGCGGCGCGTCGCTGTCGGCGACGGGGGCGTTCAACATCAATCGGCTCCAGCAGGCGCAGCCGACGCTGCAGTTCGTGTCGAGCAACCCGCGCAACTCCGCGATCAACATCCGCGGGCTGGGCGCGCCGTTCGGGCTGACCAACGACGGGATCGAGCAGGGCGTCGGGCTTTACATCGACCAGGTCTATATCGGCCGCATCGGCGCCTCGACGTTCGATTTCGTCGACGTCGACCGGGTCGAGGTGCTGCGCGGCCCGCAGGGCACGCTCTATGGCAAGAACACCACGGCGGGCGCGGTCAACGTCACCACCCGCGCGCCCAGCTTCACCCCCGAAGCGCGCGGCGAAGTGAGCTTGGGCAACTATAATCTGTTCCAGCTCAAGGCATCGGCATCGGCGCCGATCGCGGCGGACAAGCTGGCGGTGCGGATCTCGACGTCGATCACCAGCCGGCGCGGCACGGTCTACAACGTTCGGACCGACGAGTATCTGCAACGCCAGGACAATTTCGGGGTGCGCGGGCAGTTGCTGTGGCAGGCGACGCCTGACCTCGATGTGCGCGTGTCGGGTGATTTCAGCGTGCAGAACCCCTATTGCTGCGTCCAATATTACGCGCGTGTCGGCGCCACCCAGCGCCCGGCCAATCGACAGTACGCCGAACTGGCGGCCGCATTCGGCTATGCACCGCCCAGCACCAACCCGTTCGACCGAGTCACCGATCTCGATGCCGACATCAATTCGCGACAGGAGGTCGGCGGCGCGTCGCTGGTCGCCAACTGGGATGTCGGGCCGGCAACGCTGACGTCGGTCACCGCGTGGCGCTATTGGGATTGGCTGCCGGCCAACGACCGCGACTATATCGGCCTGCCGATTACCACCGTGTCGCAGAACCCGTCGCAGCAGAAGCAGTTCTCACAGGAGCTGCGTCTCGCGTCGAACGGCGACGGACGTTTCCAGTACACGCTGGGTGCCTTTTACTTCCACCAGACGATCGATACCCAGGGATCGCAGGTCCAGGGCTCGGCGGCGAGCCGGTGGCTGCTCAACCCGACCAGCGCCAACGCCAACGATCCGTCGGTGCTCAACGGACTGACATCGACCAACACGATCGGGCTCGACAACACCAGCTTCGCAGTGTTCGGCAAGCTCAACTGGGAAGTGCTGCCCGGGCTGCACATCCAGCCGGGCGCACGCCTGAACTACGACAAGAAGAGCGGTTCCTACGTCTCAGTCGTCACCACCGGCACGGGCAGCACCACGCTCAACAGTGACCAGCGCGGCGTGCTGGCGCCACAAAGCTATGATCCGCGCTTCAGCGACTGGAACGTGTCGGGTGACGTCACCCTGTCATACGATTTCGCGGCGAACCTCCACGGCTATGCGACCTATGCGCGCAGCTTCAAGTCGGGGGGCATCAACCTGTCGGGCCTTCCGCTCGATTCCGCCAACAACCCGATCCTGAGTTCGGCCACGGTCAAGCCGGAGAAGGTCAATCACTTTGAAGTCGGCCTGAAGACCCAGTTCGCCGATCGCCGCGTCACGTTCAACGTCGCCGGTTTCTGGACCGAGGTCGACGATTTCCAGGCGACGGTGACCAACGGCCAGCTGGGCGTGATTCGCGGCTATCTGGCCAATGCGGAAAAGGTGCGTGTGCGCGGCGTCGAATTCGACGGCAACATCCGCCCCAGCGCGCGCTTCACCGCCTATGCCAGCGGCGCGTTCACCGATGCCAAATACGCGCGGTTCCGCGATGCGCCGTGCCCGCCCGAGCTGGCCGGCGGCACCGCCAGCCCCGCCAATTGCGACATTTCGGGTCAGATCCTGCCCGGTATCTCGAAATGGGCGGCCTCCTATGGCGCGGAATATAACGTGCCGTTCTCGCCGCTGGGCGGCGGTGCGCAGCTCTATGTCGGCTATGACGGCAATTATCGCTCGACCTATTCGTCCAACCCGTCGCGGTCGATCTACACCGACATCAACGGCTATTCGCTGTCGAACTTCCGGCTGGGAGTGCGGCGCGGCGACGGGCTGAATGCGTTCGCGTGGGTGCGCAACGCCTTCGATCAGGACTATTTCGATCTGCTCGCGGTGCAATCGGGCAGCACCGGCCTGATCGTCGGCCAGCCGGGCGATCCGCGCACTTACGGTTTTACGCTGAGCAAAACGTTCTGATGATAGGGGCGGGGTGGCGCCGTGTGATCCGGAAGCTCTCCGGCGCCGCCTCGTATCCTACCTGACCGCCGGGGCGCCTGCCCATATGACGCCACCGTGAATCGTCAGGGAGAGGGGGGCAGCCAAACGACAATCCAGGGCCCGCGCGGCTTTGGATTTTTGCGTTCGCTGACCGCCCGGACAGACCGAAGGTCGCGTTTCGCCACAAATGTTGAAAGGGACGCCGGAATCGCAAACGCCCGGACCGTTTCCGGCCCGGGCGCCTGCGTGACGATGACTCGTCAGCCCCCTTGATTGTCCAGCTTCCGCCCGCACACTCACCCTCCCAGATGAGCGGGGCTTGAAGCCTCCCCGAACCGAGGCCGTTGCCTGCGTTCCAGTGAGATGGTGGGTAGGCGCATCGCCTGTGCTTGTCATCGTCCTTCACAACAGCGCCGGACGATTGCCTAGCTAATGTGGGAATCGTGCAACAGCCCGATTGCGCCGCGACCGGCCGGACCGTAGGACCGTGGACGAACCCGCGCGTGTCCCGTGGGGGAGGATTTCCTATGCTCCTGTCGCGCTATGAACGGATGATCGCGCGCCGTTACCTGCTTCCCGGCCGTGGCGAGGCCTTTATCGCGCTGGTCGCGTCCATCAGCCTGGTCGCGGTGATGCTGGGCGTCGCCGCGCTGGTGATCGTGATGAGCGTGATGAACGGCTTTCGCGCGGAGCTGTTCGACAAGATCGTCGGGCTTAACGGCCATGCCGTCGTCCAGGGCTATGGTGGGCAGCTGCGCGACTGGCGGCAGGTGCTGGCGGACGCGAAGGCCACCCCCGGCGTGACCAGCGCGACGCCGCTGGTCGAACAGCCGCTGATGGCCGGTTATTCGGGCCGGGTCGAGGCGGTGATCGTGCGCGGCATGAACGTCCCCGACATCCTCGACAACCCGACACTGAACGGCAAGGTGGTGGTCGGCTCGCTCAACAGCCTGAAGCCCGGCAGCGGCACCATCGCGATCGGCAGCCGGCTGGCGCAATCGCTGGGGGCGACCCAGGGCAGCGAGATCCAGCTGATCAGTCCGCAGGGACCGGCGACACCGTTCGGCACCGTACCGCGAATCGTCAGCTACACCGTCGGCGCGATCTTTGAGGTCGGGGTCTATGACTATGACAAGGCGTTCGTGGTGATGCCGATGGAGGACGCCCAGACGCTGCTGCTGATGGGCGACAGCGTCGGCATGATCGAGATCGACACCGTCGATCCGGACCGGGTGCGCGAGATCCTGAAGCCGCTGACCGAAAAGATCGTTCGCGTCGGCGAGCTCACCGACTGGAGCCAGATGAACGCCCAGCTGTTCGACGCGCTAAAGGTCGATCGGCTGGTGACCTTCACCGTGCTGTCGATCCTGATCCTGGTTGCGGTGTTCAACATCCTGTCGTCGCTGATCATGCTGGTGCGGGCGAAGACCCGCGACATCGCCATCCTGCGTACGATGGGGGCGACGCGCGGCGGGCTGATGCGGATCTTCATGACCGTCGGCACCGCGATTGGCGGCGTCGGCATCGGCGCCGGGCTGGTGCTCGGCTTCATCGTGCTGATGTACCGGCAACAGGTGGTGACCTTCCTCGGTTTCGTCACCGGGCAGCAGATATGGGATCCGTCGATGCGCTACCTGACCGACCTGCCGGCCAAGACCGACCCGGTCGAGGTCGCGGGCATCGCCGCGATGGCATTCCTGTTCAGCTTCCTCGCCACGCTCTATCCGGCGTACAAGGCGGCGAGCACCGATCCGGTCCAGGTGCTGCGCTATGAGTGAGCCCGTCCTCCAGACCACCGGCCTCAAGCGCAGTTTTTCGCAGGCGGGCGTCGTCATCCACGTCCTGCGCGGTATCGACCTGACCGTCGCGCCGGGGGAGATCGTCGGGCTGCTCGGCCCGTCGGGATCGGGCAAGTCGACGCTGTTGCAGGCGGTGGGCCTGCTCGAAGGCGGGTTCGAGGGCTCGATCCGCATCGCCGGGGTCGAGGCCGCCCGGCTGTCGAGCGCGGATCGCACGATCACCCGCCGCGACCGGCTGGGCTTCGTCTATCAGTTCCACCATCTGCTCCCCGATTTCAGCGCGGCGGAGAACGTCGTGCTGCCGCTGCTGATCCACGGCGCCGCCCGCGCGGACGCGGAGGAGCGGGCGACGTCGCTGCTCTCCACGCTCGGCCTGGGTGAACGGCTGACTCACCGGCCGAGCCAATTGTCGGGGGGCGAGCAGCAGCGTGTCGCCGTCGCCCGTGCGCTCGCCAACCGTCCCGCGCTGGTGCTGGCCGACGAACCGACCGGCAATCTGGACGAGGCGACCGCCGACATCGTGCTGGGCGAGTTCCTGCGGCTGGTGCGCGGGCAGGGATCGGCGGCGCTGATCGCCACCCACAACGAACGTCTCGCCGCGCGGATGGACCGCGTGGTGCGGCTGCATGACGGGATGCTGGAATGACCGACCTCACCGACATTGCCATTACCGCGGCCGACGGTTCGGCAACCGATCTCAGCGCCTACGCCGGGCAGGTGCTGTTGATCGTCAACGTCGCCTCGAAATGCGGGTTCACGCCGCAATACGAAGGGCTGGAGGCGCTATATCGTGAGTATAAGGCGCGCGGTTTCGCGGTGCTCGGCTTTCCATGCAACCAGTTCGGCGGGCAGGAGCCGGGCGATGCCGCGGAGATCGCCAGCTTCTGTTCGCTGACCTATGATGTCACCTTCCCGGTGTTCGCCAAGGTCGACGTCAACGGCGACGCCGCCGCGCCCCTGTGGCGCCACCTCAAGCACGAGGCGCCCGGCATCCTCGGGTCGGAGGCGATCAAGTGGAACTTCACCAAGTTCCTGATCGGCCGCGATGGCGCGGTGGTCGCACGCTATGCGCCGACCACCAAACCCGGCGATATCGCGGCCGATATCGAAAAACTGCTGTAGCGACCTATTCGCGCACCGCGAAGGCGGCGGCACCGCGCCGGTGCGCCAACGCCTGCATGATCGCCACCGCGCCGCCGAACAGGAAGCTGAGGCCAAGGATGAAGCCGGGCAGCGTCATCGCCGCGAGCGGCAGCATCGCCAGGATATACAGCGCGAGCAGCACGTCGATCACCCCCAGCGTGATCATCGCCATGCGGTGCCGGCGAAAACGGATGCCGAAGCCGATCTCCATCACGCCGCGCACCATCAGCCAGAATTCGACCAGCAGCGTCAGCGATACCGCGCCGGATATCGGCCGCGCCGCCATGAACACGCCGACCACGAGTGACAGGATGCCGAACGCGATCGCGTAGAGCCGACCTTCGTGCCCCGGAGCGAAGACGCCCGCCGCGATCGAGACGAGCCCCGCGGCGATGAAGAAGCAACTGATGACGAAGGTCGCCGCCAACGTCGCCGCGAACGGCCAGGCGAAGGCGAGCAACCCCAGCACCACCGAGACGACGCCGTAGAGCATGATCCAGCCCCAGCCCGGACCGGTGTGGGGAGCGTCGAAACGTGCCGACATGAGGCTATCCCTTTCGTCTGCGGAGCGTAACGACACGGCCTGCCGTCGGTTCCGCCCGCTTTGTCGTGCCGGTGGGACCGAAAATCTGTGGATAGCGGGGCCGGAGCCGGCCCGGGGCGGTTCCATCGACGCGCCGCGCCTGCCATAGTCGCGCGATGCCGCATTCGGGTTTCGTTCCGCTCAGGGTCTTTTCGTCCTACACCATGCTGGAGGGCGCGATCGAGCCGAAGGCGATCGCCAAGCGCGGGAAGGAGCTCGGCTTTCCGGCCGTGGCGCTGGCGGATCGCAACGGGCTCTATGCCGCGATGGCGTTTTCCGACGCGTGCCGTGACGCCGGAGTCCAGCCCATCGTCGGTACGCTGCTCGCGGTGGCGCGGCCGATGCCGGAGAATATCGCCCAGCCGATCGACTGGCTCGCGCTCTACGCCCAGGACAAGGCGGGCTATGACAATCTGTGCCAGCTGGTGTCGATGGCGCATCTCGATCGCCCGATCGAGCTGGACGCGCACGTGCAGCTTGAGGCGCTGGCCGGGCGCACCGACGGGCTGATCGCGCTGACCGGGGGCAGCGACGGCGCGCTCGCGCGGTTGATTGCCGACGGACAGTCGGACGCCGCAGCCGCCTATGCCGATCGGCTGGAAGCGCTGTTCCCCGGCCGGCTCTATGTCGAGATCGTCCGCCGCCTGGATGCGGTCGAAGGTCGGGCGGAGGCGGGGCTGCTCGATCTCGCCTATGATCGCGACCTGCCGTTGGTTGCGACCAACCCGTGCTGCTTCGCGGAAGCGGGTTTCCACGAAGCGCATGACACGATGCTGTGCATCGCCAATTCGACCTATGTGACGAGCGAGGATCGCCCGAAAAGCTCGCCCGATGCGTGGATGAAGCCGGCGACCGAGATGCGCTCGCTGTTCGGCGACCTGCCCGAAGCGATCGCCAACACGCTGGTGGTGGCGCAGCGGTGCGCGGTGGCGGCGCCCAAGCGCAAGCCGATCCTGCCCAGCCTGGCCGGCGACCCGGCGGCGGAGGCGCAGATGCTGCGCGATCAGGCGCGCGCCGGGCTGGACGCGCGGCTGGCGCAATGGGCGATCGCCGATGACGAGACGGTGCAGGCCTATCGCGATCGGCTGGAATTCGAGCTGGACGTCATCATCCAGATGGGATTCCCCGGCTATTTCCTGATCGTCGCCGACTTCATCAAATGGGCGAAGTCGCACGATATCCCGGTCGGGCCGGGCCGCGGATCGGGCGCGGGATCGGTGGTGGCGTGGTCGCTGACGATCACCGATCTCGACCCGATCAAGCTGGGGCTGCTGTTCGAACGCTTCCTCAATCCCGAGCGCGTGTCGATG
>NZ_DATMGG010000087.1:0-5540 GCF_035555815.1 Sphingomonas sp. | reverse complement strand
GGCCTGTCCGAGGCTCAGTCCAGCCGCGCCGACGCCCAGCGCCTGCCCGCCGCCAGCCAGCGCCCGCCGGAACAGATATTCGCCGGGCGAGCGCGTTTCGGCATCGGCGAGCACGCTGCGCCGGCCCGAGATCAGCCGCTGGCCATATTCGAGCAGCCGGAGCTCGCCCGCGCAGTCGATCGCCACGTTGGAATCCGAACCGATCCCGATCCGCCCGCCGGCGCCAAGATAGGGTTCGGCCGGGAACAGGCCGTCGCCCAGATTGGCCTCGGTGATCGGGCACAGCCCCGCCACCGCCCCGCTGGCGGCCAGATCGGCGCTTTCGGTCGCAGTCATGTGCGTGGCGTGGACCAGGCACCAATTGCCGGCGACCGGTGCATGATCGAGCAGCCATTGCACCGGCCGCGCGCCCGACCAGCGCAGGCATTCCTCCACCTCGCGCCGCTGTTCGGCGATATGGATGTGGATCGGCGCGTCGCCAGCCAGCGCGGTCAGCGCCAGCAGCTCGTCCGGGGTGACCGCGCGCAGGCTGTGCGGCGCGACGCCGACGCTCGCGTCGGGCAAGCCGGCCGCGTGGCCGCGCGACGATTCGAGCAATCGCGCGAAGCGATCGACGTCGGTCGCGAAGCGTCGCTGCCCTCCGGCGGGCGGCGCGCGGTCGAAGCCGGCGTGGGCGTAGAACACCGGCAGCAGCGTGAGCCCGATCCCGGTTTCCGCCGCGGCGGCGACGATCGCGCCGCCCATCGCCGCAGGGTCGGCGAACGGCGTGCCGTCGCGGTCATGGTGCAGATAGTGGAATTCGCCGACGCGGGTGAAACCACTTTCCAGCATCTCGGCATAGGCAAGCGCGGCGAGCGCGGTCAGTTGTTCCGGACCGATGCGATCGACGAAGCGGTACATCGCATCACGCCAGGTCCAGAAACTGTCCTCGCCCGGACCGCGCGCTTCCGCCAGCCCCGCCATGCCCCGCTGAAAGGCGTGGCTGTGCAGGTTGGGCATGCCCGGCAGGATCACGGCGTGCGCCTCATCCTGTGGCGACGCCGCGACGCCCGCCTCGACCGCGACCAGCCGGCCCTCCGCTATGGTCAGGCGGACATCGGCGCACCACCCCTGCGGCAGCAGCGCCACGCCGGCGTGCAACACAAGATCCGATGGCGGCTGGGTCGAAGGGCTCACCTTATTATGTCTATACATTAACCCCGAAAACTGCAAAAGCTTTCGCGGAGGATGGAGAGGCCGATGCACAGCCCCCTGCGATGCGCGACGCGATGGACCAATGCCCGGCTGGCGACGATGGCCGGCGACGATCTGGGCGTGGTCGAAGCGGGGACGATCGCCGCGCTGGACGGGCGGATCGCCTATGCCGGGCCGAGCGCCGACGCGCCGCCGATCGAGGCCGACGAGACGATCGATTGCGGCGGCCGCTGGATCACCCCCGGCCTGATCGACTGCCACACGCATCTGGTCCACGCCGGCAATCGCGCGCACGAATGCGCGCTGCGGCTGGAAGGCGCGTCGTATGAGGCGATCGCGCGCGCGGGCGGCGGCATCGTATCGACGATGAAAGCGACTCGCGCGGCGAGCGAGGACGCGCTGGTCGCCAGCGCGCTGCCCCGCGTCGACGCGCTGATCGCCCAAGGCGTCACCACCGTCGAGATCAAGTCGGGCTACGGCCTCGCCCTCGACGACGAAATCAAGATGCTGCGCGCGGCGCGGCGGATCGGCGCCGAGCGCCCGATCCGGGTATCCGCCACCTTTCTGGGGGCACACGCGCTGCCCCCCGAATTCGGCGGCGACCGGGACGGCTATATCGATGCCGTCGTCGACCGGATGATTCCGGCGGTCGCCGAACTGGGGCTGGCCGACGCGGTCGACGGATTTTGCGAGACGATCGGATTCACGCCGGCACAGATCGCGCGGGTGTTCGACGCGGCGAAGGCGCACGGTCTGCCCATCAAGCTTCACGCCGAACAGATCACCGATCAGGGCGGCGCGGCGCTGGCGGCGGCGCATGGCGCGCTGTCCGCGGACCATCTCGAGCATCTCGACGCGCACGGCGTCGCCGCGATGGCGCGATCGGGCACCGTCGCGACGCTGTTGCCCGGCGCATTCTACTTTCTGCGCGACACACGCCGCCCGCCGGTCGCGGCGTTGCGCGCGGCGGGGGTGCCGATCGCGCTGGCGACCGACTGCAATCCGGGCACGTCGCCGCTCACCTCGCTGCTGCTGGCGATGAACATGGGGGCGATATTGTTCGAACTGACCGTGGCGGAGGTGCTGCGCGGGGTGACGCGCAACGCCGCCCGCGCGCTGGGGCTGCACAACGCGATCGGCACGCTCGAGCCGGGCAAGCGATGCGACCTGGCGATCTGGGATATCGAGACGCCGGCCGAGCTGGTCTGCCAGATCGGCGTCAATCCGCTCCACGCGCGCGTGTGGGGTGGGCGGTGAGCGCGCTGCTGCTTCGGCCCGGCGCGGTCTCGCTCGCCGAGCTGCGACGGGTGTGGGCCGGCGCCGACGTCCGCCTCGACCCCGGCTTTGCCCCGGCGATCGCCGAAAGCGCCCGCGCGGTGGCGCGCATCCTGGCGCATGGCCAGCCGGTCTATGGCATCAACACCGGGTTCGGAAAGCTGGCGAGCGTTCGCATCAGCGACGACGAGCTGGCGCTGCTCCAGCGCAACATCGTGCTGAGCCACGCGGCGGGCACCGGCGATCCCAGTCCGGTCGCGGTGGTCCGGCTGATGATGGTGCTCAAGCTGGTCAGCCTCGCGCGCGGCGCGTCGGGAGTGCGGGCGGAGACCGTCGCGCTGCTGGAGGCGATGCTGGCGCACGGCCTGACGCCGGTGATCCCATGCCAGGGATCGGTCGGGGCGAGCGGCGATCTTGCCCCGCTGTCGCACATGGCCGCCGCGATGATCGGGGTCGGCCAGATCCATGTCGGCGGAAACACCCTCCCCGCCGCCGACGCGCTGGCCGGCGTCGGCCTCTCCCCGATCGAGCTTGGCCCCAAGGAAGGGCTGGCGCTGCTCAACGGCACGCAATTCTCGACCGCCAACGCGCTGGCGGGTTTGTTCCTGGCGGAGAACCTGTTCCGGTCGGCGCTGGTCACCGGCGCGCTGTCGACCGAGGCGGCGAAGGGATCGGACACGCCGTTCGACCCGCGCATCCACGCGCTGCGCGGGCATCGCGGCCAGATCGACACGGCCGCGGCGCTGCGCGACCTGATGGCCGGTTCGGCGATCCGCGCCAGCCATCTGGAGGGCGACGCGCGGGTGCAGGACCCCTATTGCCTGCGCTGCCAGCCGCAGGTGATGGGCGCCGCGCTCGACGTGCTGCGCCAGGCGGCGGCGACGCTGGAGATCGAGGCGAACGGGGTCTCCGACAATCCGCTGATCTTTCCCGGTGCCGGTCCGTTCGGGGACGAGGCTCTGTCGGGCGGCAATTTCCACGCCGAGCCGGTCGCCTTCGCCGCCGACATGATCGCGATGGCGATCTGTGAGATCGGATCGATCGCCGAACGGCGCATCGCGATGCTGGTCGATCCGGCGCTGTCGGGACTGCCCGCGTTCCTGACCCCGCGCCCGGGCCTCAATTCGGGGTTCATGATCCCGCAGGTGACCGCCGCCGCGCTGGTCAGCGAGAACAAGCAGCGCGCCTATCCGGCCAGCGTCGATTCGATCCCGACCTCCGCCAATCAGGAGGATCATGTGTCGATGGCGGCGCACGGCGCGCGGCGGCTGCTCGACATGGCGGCGAACGCGATGGCGGTGATCGGCATAGAGGCGCTCGCGGCGGCGCAGGGCGTCGATTTCCATGCGCCGCTGTCGACCAGCCCGGCGCTCGCCGCCGCGCACGCCGCCCTTCGCGCACGCGTGCCGGCGCTGGCCGACGACCGCCATTTCCACCCCGATATCGAAGCGGCGATCGCGCTGGTGCGATCGGGCGCGCTGGTCGATGCGGCCGGCGGCCCGCTGCCGGGGGTGGCATGAGCGGCTGGCTGCATATCCTGCGCGGCGATGCCCCGCTGATCGTCGCGCTGCCGCACACCGGCACCGATCTGGCGGACGTCGCCGGACAGTTCCGGTCGCCGTGGATCGCGCGGCGCGATGCCGACTGGTGGGTCGACCGGCTCTACGCCTTCGCGCACGACATGGGGGCGACGACGGTGCGCACCGCGATCTCGCGCAGCGTGGTCGACGTCAACCGCGATCCGTCCGGCGCGTCGCTCTATCCGGGGATGGCGACGACGGAACTGTGCCCGACCACCGATTTCGACGGCGCCCCGCTCTACGTAGCCGGCGGCCCCGATGCCGGTGAGATCGCGCGGCGGCGCGAAACGTGGTTCGATCCCTATCATGCCGCGCTGACGGCGGAGATCGAGCGGCTGCGCGCGGCGCACGGCCGCGTCGTGCTCTACGACGCCCATTCGATCCGCAGCCATATCCCCCGGCTGTTCGACGGCACACTGCCGCAGTTCAACATCGGCACCAACGGCGACGCCAGCTGCGATCCGGCGCTGACCGCCGCCGTCGCCGCCGCGGCCGGCCCCGATCAGGTGGTCAACGGCCGTTTCAAGGGCGGCTGGACCACGCGCCACTATGGCCGGCCGGGCGACGGCATCCACGCGATCCAGATGGAGCTGGCGATCCGCGGCTATATGGACGAGCCCGATGTGCCCGATGAGGCCAACTGGCCGCCGGCGTTCGACCCCGCCCGCGCCGCACCGCTCACCGCCGTCCTCGCCGATGTTCTCGCGGCGTGCCTCGCCTTCGCCCGACAGGGAGCCTGATACCCATGACCCGCCTCGACAACAGCCGCGTCATCCGTCCGGCGACGGGCACGACGCTGACCGCGAAGAGCTGGCTGACCGAAGCGCCCTTGCGGATGCTGATGAACAACCTTCACCCCGATGTCGCCGAGCGGCCGGAGGAGCTGGTCGTCTATGGCGGGATCGGCCGCGCCGCGCGCGACTGGGAAAGCTATGACCGGATCGTCGAGACGCTGCGCCGGCTGGGCGAGGACGAAACGCTGCTGGTCCAGTCGGGCAAGCCGGTCGGCGTGTTCCGCACCCACGCCGACGCGCCGCGCTTGCTGATCGCCAATTCCAACCTCGTCCCCCACTGGGCGACGTGGGAGCATTTCAACGAACTCGATCGCAAGGGGCTGGCGATGTACGGCCAGATGACCGCCGGATCGTGGATCTACATCGGCACGCAGGGCATCGTGCAGGGTACCTATGAGACGTTCGTCGAGATGGGCCGCCAGCATTACGGCGGCGACCTGTCGGGCCGGTGGCTGCTGACCGCCGGGCTGGGCGGCATGGGCGGGGCGCAGCCGCTGGCGGCGGTGATGGCCGGCGCATCGTGCATCGCGATCGAATGTCAGCCGAGCCGGATCGAGATGCGGCTGCGCACCGGCTATCTCGACCATCAGGCCGACACGATCGACGAGGCGCTGGAGATCGTCGCGAACGCATCCGCCCCGGTCTCGGTCGGCCTGCTCGGCAACGCGGCGGAGGTGCTGCCGGAGATGTTCGCGCG
>NZ_DATMGG010000086.1:0-12482 GCF_035555815.1 Sphingomonas sp. | reverse complement strand
AACATGGAGATGATGCAGTTCCACCCGACCTGCCTCTACAACCTCGACGTCAAGAACTTCCTGATCACCGAGGCGGTGCGCGGCGAGGGTGGGCATCTGCTGTTGCCGGAAAACGGCCACCGCTTCATGCCCGATTTCGATCCCCGCGCCGAACTGGCGCCGCGCGACGTGGTGGCGCGCGCGATCGATCATGAGATCAAGCGGCTCGGGCTCGATTACGTCCACCTCGACATCAGCCACCGCGACCCCGAATTCGTGAAGCACCATTTCCCCAACATCTACGAAAAGCTGATCGGGCTGGGCATCGACATGACGCGCCAGCCGATCCCGGTGGTGCCGGCCCAACACTACACCTGCGGCGGCATCGTCATCGATTCGGACGGCCGCACCGATCTGCCCGGCCTCTATGCGGCGGGCGAATGCACCCAGTCGGGGCTGCACGGCGCCAATCGCCTGGCGTCGAACTCGCTGCTCGAATGCTTCGTGTTCGGGGAAGCGGTCGCCCGGCATATCGCCGCGCATTGGGACGATCTGCCGCCGCCGCCGCCGATCAGCCCGTGGGACGAAAGCCGTGTCGAGGATTCGGACGAGGAAGTCGTCATCAAGCAGAACTGGACCGAGATCCGCCGGTTCATGTGGAACTATGTCGGCATCGTCCGCACCACCAAGCGGCTGGAGCGCGCCCAGCACCGCATCAAGATGCTGAACGAGGAGGTCGCCGACTATTACGGCCATTTCCGCGTCACCCCCGACCTGATCGAGCTGCGCAACCTGCTGCAATCGGCCGAGCTGATCGTCCGGTCGGCGCTGCACCGCAAGGAAAGCCGCGGGCTGCACTACACGCTGGACTATCCCGAAACGCTGCCCGACGCGGTCGATACCGTGCTTGTTCCGTAACCGTTCACGCATCCACCGCTAGGGTGAGTCGTTCCGTCGCAACGACTTGGCGGCGACACTTGTCGCAAGCGGCCGCTTGCGGTCAAATGACAACGGGCAAGGGTGTAGAGCAGGCGTGGCTGTGATTTCGACATTTTCGACGCTGGAGCGGGCACTGACGCTGACCGGGCTGGCCCCGGCGCTGCTGATCGGCGCGGGCGTGCACCAGGACGGGCAGTCGCCGACGTCGTTGCTGCCGCCGGCCTATCGCACCTCGGTTCCGGTGCCGCCGCCGGCGCCCCGCGCCGCCGCGCCGGTGGGATTGAAGACCAGCATCGACACGCTGCGCAACCGCTTCGACGGGCTGGCCGGCATCGCCGTCCGCAGCGTCGATGGCGGGTGGAGCGTCGACAGCGCCGACGCCGACCGCCGGATGCCGCAGCAGAGCGTGAGCAAGCTGTGGGTGGCGATGACCGTGCTCGACGCGGTCGATCGCGGCCGGATCACGTTGAACGACCCGATCACCATCACCCGCGCCGACCTGACGCTGTTCCACCAGCCGGTCGCCGCGCTGATGAAGGACGGCGTCTATGCGACGACGGTGCGCGACCTGCTCCACCGCGCGCTGACGATGAGCGACAACACCTGCAACGACCGGCTGCTGCGCTATGTCGGCGGGCCGGAGGCGGTGCGCCGCTTCCTGTCGGGCCACGACATCGACAACGTTCGCTTCGGCCCCGGCGAGCGGCTGCTCCAGTCGAAGACCGCCGGGCTGGAATGGAAGCAGGATTATGCGATGGGTCGCGCGTTCGAGGCGGCGCGCGCCAAGCTGCCGCTCGGGGTGCGCCAGGCCGCTTATCAGAGCTATGTCGCCGACCCGATCGACGGCGCCGCGCCCAGCGCGATCGCCGCGGCGCTGGCCAAGCTGAAGCGCGGCGCGCTGCTGTCGCCGCAATCGACCAGCTACCTGATCGGGACGATGCAAAGCTCGAAGACCGGGCCGCAGCGGATGCGCGGCGCCGTGCCGGTCGGCTGGAGTTTCGGCCATAAGACCGGCACCGGGCAGAATCTGCTGACGCGCACCGCCGGCTACAACGACGTCGGCCTGCTCACCGCGCCCGATGGGCAGAGCTATGCCATCGCGATCATGATCGGCGATACCCAGCGCACCATTCCCGAACGGCAGGCGCTGATGCAGGCGGTGGTCCGCGCGGTGGTGGCGACCCACGACACCCGATCGGCGACGATCGCGCGCTAGGGCGGATTCCGATCCGACGGCGTCGGCTCGGCTGCTCCGGGTTTTTGATTTGACGCGCTTTCGGGTCAGCGGCTGATTCCACCCGCCTGGAAAACGCGCTGGCGCGACGTCCGGCGATAGCGATCACACGACGGAGTTCGCCGGCAAGCGACGGGAAGCGCGCGGCGTCCCACCTCGGCTAGCCGGTCGCCATGACATGCCACCACCAGGACTGGCCCGCGATGGCCGCCGATCTCGATGCCCAGGGCTGGGCGATCCTTCCGGGGCTGCTCGATCCCGCCGCCTGCGCCGAACTCGCCGCGCTCTATGACGCGCCCGATCGTTTCCGCAGCCACGTGATCATGGCGCGCCACGGTTTCGGCCGCGGCGAGTATCGCTATTTCGCCTATCCGCTGCCCGCGCCGGTCTTCGCGCTGCGGACCGAACTCTACCCCCGCCTCGCCCCGATCGCGAACCGCTGGCACGAGCGGATGGGGCTGGCGACACGCTTTCCCAATACCCACGCCGCGTTCGTCCTGCGCTGCCACGACGGCGGGCAGACCCGGCCGACGCCGCTGCTGCTGCGCTACGGCCCCGGCGATTACAACGCGCTCCATCAGGACCTCTACGGCGATCACGTCTTTCCGCTTCAGGTCGCCATCCTGCTGTCCGCGCCGGAGGCCGACTTCACCGGCGGCGAGTTCGTGCTGACCGAACAGCGGCCGCGGATGCAATCGCGCGCGCATGTCGCGCCGCTGCGCCAGGGCGACGCGGTGGTGTTCGCGGTCCATCACCGTCCGGTGGCGGGCACGCGCGGCGATTACCGGGTGGCGATGCGGCACGGCGTCGGCACGGTCCGCCGGGGATTGCGGCACACGCTGGGAATCATCTTCCACGACGCGCGCTAAGGATTTGAGGGGCGGGGGCGCCCCTGCTATCCCCCCGCCATGCCCCATCTCTATCTGGTCGACGGCTCCAGCTACATCTTCCGCGCCTATCACCGGCTGCCGCCGCTCACCAACAAGCATGGCGAGCCGGTCGGCGCGGTCTATGGCTACACCACGATGCTGTGGAAGCTGGCCGACGAGCTGCACAAGGCCGACGGTCCGACCCATCTGGCGGTGATCCTCGACAAGAGCGAGCATACCTTTCGCAACGAACTGTACGACCAGTACAAGGCGCACCGCCCGCCGGCGCCCGAGGATCTGGTGCCGCAGTTCCCGATGATCCGCGACGCCACCCGCGCCTTCAGCCTGCCGTGCATCGAGGAACTGGGCTGGGAAGCCGACGACCTGATCGCCAGCTATACCAAGGCGGCGCTGGCGCAGGGCTGGCAGGTGACGATCGTCAGTTCCGACAAGGATCTGATGCAGCTGATGACCGATCCGTCGGTCGACATGCTCGACACGATGAACAACCGCCGGCTCGGCCCCGCCGATACCGAGGCCAAGTTCGGTGTCGGGCCGGACAAGCTGGGCGAAGTGCTCGCGCTGATGGGCGATTCGGTCGACAACGTCCCCGGCGTGCCCGGCATCGGACCCAAGACCGCCGCCAAGCTGATCCTGGAACACGGCGACGTGGAGGCGGTGCTGGCCGCCGCGCCGACGATGAAGCCGGGCAAGCTGCGCGACAATCTGATCGCCCATGCCGACATGGCGCGGTTGAGCCGCCGGCTGGTCGAGCTGTCGTGCGACGTGCCGCTGCCCGATCCGCTCGAGTCGCTCGAATTGCAGGGCATTCCCGACGCGCCGCTGCGCGCCTTCCTTGAACACCACGGCTTCAAGTCGCTGGTCGCGCGGCTGTCGGCGGTCGCCGACGCCCCGGTCGCGACGCCGAAGCCGCCGGTGGCGCAGGACGACGATCCGCCGTGCGATCACGACGCCTATGAAACGGTGGTGACGCAGGAGGCGCTCGATCGCTGGATCACCGTCGCCCGCCATCAGGGCTGGGTGGCGATCGATACCGAGACTACCGGCGTCGACGCCACCCGCGCCGATCTGGTCGGGATCAGCCTGGCGCTTCATCCCAATCTCGCCTGCTATATCCCCGTCGCGCATGGCGGCAGCGACATGTTCGCGGAAAAGCCGGTCCAGCTCGACCGCGACCTGGTGCTGGCCCGGCTCAAGCCGCTGCTGGAGGATCCGGCGGTGCTCAAGATCGGCCACAACCTCAAGTACGACCTGATCGTGCTCGGGCGGCTGGGGGTCGACATCGCGCCCTATGATGACACCATCCTGATGAGCTTCGCGCTTGATGCGGGGCTGCACGGGCATGGCATGGACGAATTGGCCGCGACGCACCTGTCGCACAGCTGCATCGCCTACAAGGACGTCGCCGGCACCGGAAAGAAACAGATCGGCTTCCACGAGGTCGATCTGAAGGCGGCGACGCGCTACGCCGCCGAGGATGCCGACGTGACGCTGCGGCTGTGGCGCCGGTTCAAGCCGCGCCTGCCGTTCGAGGAAGCGACGCGGGTCTATGAGATGGTCGACCGCCCGCTGCCGAAGGTGATCGCCGGCATGGAGCGCGCCGGGGTCAAGGTCGACGCCGGCATCCTCGGCCGCCTGTCGAGCGAGTTCACGCACCAGATCGCGGCGCTGGAGGAGGAGATCCACGGCATCGCCGGGTTCAAGTTCACCATCGGCAGCCCCAAGCAGCTGGGCGACGTGCTGTTCGACAAGATGGGGATCAAGGGCGGGCGCAAGGGCAAGTCCGGCGTCTATTCGACCGACGTCAACGAACTGGAACGGATCGCCGCCGACAAGGATTCGCCCAATGGGTCGGGGGGGCGCGAGATGGTGCGCAAGGTGCTCGACTGGCGCCAGCTGTCGAAGCTCAAGTCGACCTACACCGATGCGCTGCAGGCGCAGATCAACCCGCAGACGGGGCGTGTCCACACCAGCTACTCGCTGACCGGCGCCCAGACCGGGCGGCTGTCGTCGACCGATCCCAACCTCCAGAACATCCCGATCCGCACCGAAGTGGGCCGCCAGATCCGCGACGCCTTCGTCGCGGAGCCGGGCAACGTCATCCTGGCGGCCGACTATTCGCAGATCGAGCTGCGGCTGGCGGCGCACATCGCCGACGTCGATCCGCTGCGCCAGGCATTCCTGCGCGGCGACGACATCCACAATCTGACCGCGGTGGAGTTGTTTGGCGAGGTCAACCGCGACACGCGCGGGCGCGCCAAGACGATCAATTTCGCGATTCTCTACGGCATCAGCCGCTGGGGGCTGGCCGGTCGGCTCGACGTCACGCCCGACGAGGCGCAGGGGATGATCGACCGCTATTTCGAACGGTTCCCGGGCATCAACCGCTACATCGCCGACACGCTGCGCGAGGCGAAGGAGCGCGGCTACACCACCACGCTGTTCGGGCGAAAGACGCATTTCCCGCGCCTCAAGTCGCCCAACCCCAACGAGCGCGGCGGATCGGAACGCGCGGCGATCAACGCCCCGATCCAGGGCACCAGCGCCGACATCATCAAGCGCGCGATGACGCGGATGGGACCCGCGCTAGCCGCCGCCGGGCTGCCCGATGTGCGAATGCTGATGCAGGTCCACGACGAACTGGTGTTCGAGCTGCCCGAAGACGACGTCACCGCGGCGACCCCGGTGATCCGTGAGGTGATGGCGACCGCCGCCGAGCCGGCGGTGACGCTGAGCGTGCCGCTGGGCATCGACATCGGCACCGGGCCAAGCTGGGGCGCGGCGCATTGAGCGCGAAACTCATCGCGCGCCCGTCGGCCGGAGTCGCATAGTGCCCGCGTCGCAGCAGGACATCGCCGCGCTGGCCAAGGGCGGGCGGACCAACATTTTCGGCTTCGTACTGCGGCTTGCCGCGCGGCTGCCGTTCCTGTTCATCGCCGGGCGACTCTATGGCCCGGAGATCGTCGGACGGTTCGCGCTGGCGGTGCTGGTGGTCGAATTCGCGGCGATGGTCGCGACGCTGGGGTTGAAGCGCGGGCTGGCGCAGGCGCTGACATCGACCGACCGCCCGCACGCGCATGTGGTGTGGGACGCGATGCTGGCGGCGTTCGTCGCGTCGATCGTCGGCTCGGCGGTGCTGTTCGCATTCCCGCAGGTGATGTACCCCAATAGTCACGTCATCGGCTTCGAACGGCTATTGCCGTGCATCGTTTTCGCGATCGCCTGGTCGGACATCAGCCTGGCGGCGCTCGCCTATCGCATGAATGTGCAGGCCAGCGTCACCGCGCGCGCGGTGATCGAGCCGTGGACGATCAGCATCGCCGCCTGGGCGCTCTATTACGTGTCCGCGCGCGACGGGCTGATCCTGGCCTATGTGCTGTCGATGGTGGCCGCGCTCACCGCGTCGCTGGTCCCTTTCATCCGCAGCTATGGCCTGCCGCGCGGTTGGACGCCGCGCGTCGCGACGATGTTCGCGCTGGCGCGGCGCAACGCCCCGCTGGCCGGGGCCGACGCGATCGAATGGGGCACGCGCAACGTCGATCGCTTCATCCTGGGGCTGATGTTCGCGCCGTCGATCGTCGGCATCTACTATATGGCGCAGCAGGTCGCGTCGCTGCCGCAGAAGCTCAAGACCAGCTTCGATCCGGTGCTGGGGCCGGTCATCACCCAGAGCCTGAAGGCCGGCAACCGCGCCGCCGTCGCCAAGCAGGTGCGCCAGGTCGGCTTCTGGATCATGGCGGCGCAGGGCGGGCTGGCACTGATGGGGTCGATCCCCGGCGAAGCGGTGATGGGCGTGGTCGGGCCGCAGTTCGTCGCCGGCACCGCCGCGCTCGCCTTCCTGCTCACCGCCGAAGTGCTGGCATCGACCGGCGCGGTGTGTGAATCGGCGCTGGTCTATATCGCGCGCCACCGCAACCTGATGATCTCTGCCGGCGTGTTGCTGTTCCAGATCGTGCTCAGCTTCGCGCTGATCCTGGCGATGCGCTGGGCCGGCTGGCCGGTCAATTTTCAGGCGGCGGGGGTCGCGGTGGCGCTGATGGTCGCGCTGCTCGCCGGTTCGATCGTCAAGGCCAATTTGCTCTCCCGCCTGCTCGGCGCGCCGGTGGCGGGCTGGCGCTGGCCGCTGGTTTGGGCGGCGCTGGCGGCGATGACCGTCGGCATCCTGATGACACGGCTGCCCAAGCGGTTCGAATGGGCCGAACTCGCGATCGGCGAGCCGCTGATCGCGATCACCTATGGCTTCGTGCTGTGGAAATGGGCGTTCGGCGCCGAGGATCGCGCGCTGTTCCGCAAGGTTCCCCGCGCGGATGCCATCGACCTCAAGGACACGGCGCGCGCGGAGACGTGAGCGGGATCAGTGCCGGAAATGGCGCATCCCGGTGAACACCATCGCCAGTCCGGCCGCGTCGGCCGCCGCGATCACCTCTTCGTCGCGGATCGATCCGCCCGGCTGGATCACCGCCGTCGCCCCCGCCTCGACCGCCGCGAGCAGCCCGTCGGCGAACGGGAAGAAGGCGTCGGAGGCGACCGCCGACCCGATCGTGCGCGGATCGCCCCACCCGGCCTTGTCGGCGGCGTCGCGCGCCTTCCACGCGGCGATCCGCGCCGATTCGAGCCGGTTCATCTGGCCCGCGCCGACGCCGGCGGTGGCGCCGTCCCTGGCATAGACGATCGCGTTCGACTTGACGTGCTTGGCCACCGTCCAGGCGAAACGGCAATCGGCCAGCTCCCGCGCGGTCGGCTGGCGCTGCGTCACCACCTTCAGATCGAGTTCCGACACGCGGCCGTTGTCGCGGGTCTGCACCAGCCAGCCGCCGGTGATCGACTTCGCGGTCAGTCCGGCACGCGCCGGATCCGGCAGCGCGCCGGTCAGCAGCAGCCGCAAATTCTTCTTCGCCGCGAACAGCGCCAGCGCTTCCTCATCGGCGTCCGGCGCGATCACCACTTCGGTGAAGATGCCGGTAATCGCGCGCGCGGTCTCCGCATCGAGCGGCCGGTTGAGCGCGATGATGCCGCCGAACGCCGATACCGTGTCGCACGCGAACGCCTCGGCATAGGCGCCCGAAAGCGTCGCGGCGGTGGCGACCCCGCACGGATTGGCGTGCTTGACGATGACCACGGTGGGATCGGCGTCGCGGAACTCGCTGACCAACTCCAGCGCGGCGTCGGCGTCGTTGTAGTTGTTGTAGGACAGCTCCTTGCCCTGCACCTGGCGCGCCTGGCCAATGCCGTTCGCGTGAGGGCCGACCGGCGCGTAGAAGGCGGCGGACTGGTGCGGGTTCTCGCCATAGCGCAGCGCCTGCCCGCGCTTCATCGCAAAGCTCAGGTCGTCGGGGAAGGCCTCACCCTGATCGGCGAAGGAGAACCAGCTCGATATCATCGAATCATAGGCGGCGGTGGCGGCATAGGCCTTGGCCGCGAACCGGCGGCGGCTGGCGAACGTGGTGCCGCCCGCATCCAGCTCGGCGATCAGCGCGGGATAGTCGGCGGGGTCGGTGACGATCGCGACCGAGGCATGGTTCTTCGCCGCCGACCGCACCATCGAGGGACCGCCGATGTCGATATTTTCGATGATCTCGTCGCGGTCGGCACCCTTCGCCACCGTCTGCGCGAACGGGTAGAGGTTGACCACGACCAGGTCGATCGGGCCGATGCCATGCTCGGTCATCGACGCGACGTGCTCGGGGTTGTCGCGCACCGCGAGCAGCCCACCATGGACCACCGGGTGCAGCGTCTTGACCCGCCCGTCCATCATCTCGGGAAAGCCGGTCAGGTCGGAAATGTCGCGCACCGCCAGCCCGGCCTCGCGCAGCGCCTTTGCCGTGCCGCCGGTCGACACCAGCTCGACATCGTGGCGGGCCAGCGCCTGCGCCAGTTCGACGATCCCGCTCTTGTCGGAGACGGAGAGCAGGGCGCGGGTGATCGGAAGCTGATCCATGAAAGTCCTTATTTCGATCGGTGGAACCACCAGCTCACGCTCATCCCGCCGGGAGGAGCGTTGCCGGTGACGACGAGTTGCTGGGTGGGGTGGGCGCGGCCGTCGCCGTCGACCCACAGGCTTTCCTCCAGCGCCAGCCCGGCGCCGCGGCAGCGGAACTGCCACAGCAGATTGCCGGGCAGCCGCAGCAGTGCCGCCTGCCCGTCGGCGGTCATCGCCGAATCGACATGGGGCGCAAGGTGGAAACGGATGGCGAAGGCCGTGTCGCCGGCGCCGCGCTTGCGCCCGGCCGGGACCAGCAGATCCTCCCCGCGCACGTCGCGCCCGTCGCTGCCCAGCGCGACCGTGCGGCGGTGGGTGAAGCCGAAGCGCCGGACATAGCCGTCGTGGCTGGCGTCGATCCGGCTGGCGTCGTCGCTCTCGCCGCGCACCAGCTCGACCTCGGTGACGCCGCGCCCCAGCGCGCCGTCGGCCAGCACCGCGGTAGAGTTTGAATCGGCCAGCACAAGCGTCGAATGCGCGGCGGTGCTGCGCAGCCCCTGGATCAGCGGCGCCGGCAGCGTCGCGCTGGCGATGCGGCCGCCGCCGCAATTGACCACGATCCGTTCGGCGCCGTCCGACAGCTCGAACGCCAGCGTCGAGGCGCAGGCATCGGCCAGCGTCCGCGCGACCGGCGGCGGCGCGGCATCGAGGATCAGCAGCGTCGATCGCGCCGACAGCCGCTGATACCCCCATTCGCGCGCCTGCCGCAGCGGGCGGGTCCGCACCCCGGCGATGGCGATGATCGTGTCGATCCGGTCGCCCGCGATCGGCCCGCTGCCCTGCCAGCTCGCCAGCGCGCGATCGCCGTGGCACACGCCGAGCAGCGGAGCGACCAGGCCGGTGATCGCATCGCTCACCATCGCGGGCGCCTCCAGCCGGCGCGCGGCATAGACCTCACGCAGCGCGACCAGCAGCATCAGCGCGTCGAGCTGGCCCAGTGGCGAGCGCCCGATCGTGCCGCCGTCGCTGGTGATCGACGCCGCCAGCGCGCGGGCCAACGCCGCCTCGCCCATGGTGCGCCGCGCCTCGCCGCCGGGAATCATCAATCCCGCCGCGACCACGCCGCTCCATGCCGCGATCCGCGCCGGCCCGGCGGGCACGCGATCGGCGGTCCTCTCGGCATGGCGCACCCCGCGCGCGAGGGCATGGAGCACGCTCGATCGATAGACGAGGTCAGTCGACGACAGGATCAGCGGCGCGTGCGCGATCCACTCCAGGATGCGCCGCCCGATCAGGTCGGCACGCCAGGCCGGATCGGCCACGGTATCGGCGTGCGCGGCGAGCCATTGGCGCATCAGCCCTTCGGCCACCGGCGCGGCCTGGGCGCGGGTGGCCACGGTCGACAGGTCGCGCAGCCAGTCGAACCCGTGGAGATGATCGGCAAAGGGCGCGGAAAAATCGGGGTGGGCCAGATCGAGCGTGTCGACCACCCGCCGCTCGCCGCGAAACGTCAGCATCCCCTTCATCAGCGCCTGCCCGCGCGCGACATCGCCGGGGAAGGGATCGTCGGCGACCGCGATCAGCTTGAGCGGATGACGCCCGCTGAGCGCCAGCCGGTGGAACGGGGTGCGCCACGCCAGCCGCTGGAGCCGTTCGGCGATACGTTCGGCCAGCGACAATCCATTGTCCCCGCCGACCCGGATCAGCCGCTTGCCCTGATCGATGCCGTCCGGCGCGGGCTGGATCGCGTCGTCGTCGTTCACTGGCCGCGAAGGGCCCTGATATTGTCGGCGTAGCAGTCCGGCCCGCCCACGAACGTCGCGGTGCCGGCGACCAGCGCGTCGGCGCCGGCGGCGATGCACAGCGGCGCGGTGCGGCGATCGACGCCACCGTCGACCTCAAGGTCGATCGCGCGGCCGCTCTTGTCGATCATCTTGCGGATCGCCTCGATCTTGCGCAGCTGGCTGCTGATGAAGCTCTGGCCGCCGAACCCCGGATTGACGCTCATCACCAGCACCAGGTCGACGTCGTCGATCAGATAGTCGAGCATCTTGGCCGGGGTGCCGGGGTTGAGCACCACGCCGGCGCGCTTGCCCAGCGCCTTGATCCGCTGGATCGATCGGTGGATGTGCGGCCCCGCCTCGGGATGGACGGTGATCTGGTCGGCCCCCGCCTCGGCAAAGGCGTCGAGGAAGCCATCGACCGGTGAGATCATCAGGTGGACATCGAACGGCTTGGCGGTGTGCGGGCGCAACGCCTTGACCACCGCCGGGCCGATGGTGATGTTGGGGACGAAATGGCCATCCATGACGTCGACGTGGATCCAGTCGGCGCCGGCGGCGTCGAGCGCGCGGACCTCCTCGCCCAGACGAGCGAAATCGGCGGACAGGATCGAAGGGGCGATGCGAACGGGCATCGGGCGAGCCTGTAGCACGCGCGACGCCATGGGCAAGGTTTAGCCGCGCATCAGCCGCGCGATAAAGAAGCCGTCGAGCCCGCCCGCCGCCGCCAGCGCGCCTGGCAGCGTACGCACCCATCCGCGCGGATGCGCCGCGATTCCGTCGGGCAATTCGTCGGTGCGCGCGGGATCGATCGCGAAATCTGGGTGCTCGGCCAGGAAACGCTCGACCTGCGCCTCACCCTCGGCCGGTTCCAGCGAGCAGGTGGCGTAGACCAGCCGCCCGCCCGGCCGCACCCACCCGGCGGCGCGGGCGAGCAGCGCGCGCTGAAGCTCGGCCATCTCCGCGATCAGGCGCGGGGTGACGCGGTGGAGCACGTCGGGATGGCGACGGAAGATGCCGGTGGCGCTGCACGGCGCGTCGAGCAGGATCGCGTCATACGGCGCGTCGACGGTCCATTTCAGCGCGTCGGCGACGACGACGCGCGCCGACAGCGCGGTGCGCGCGCAATTCTCGCGAAGTCGCGCCAGACGACTTTCGGAAATGTCGAGCGCGGTGACGTCCCAGCCGGCGGCGGCGAGCTGGAGCGTCTTTCCCCCCGGCGCCGCGCACAGATCGAGCACGGTCCCCGCGCCCTCGCCGAGCAGCCGCGCCGGCAACGACGCGGCGAGATCCTGCACCCACCAGCCGCCGTCGTCGAAACCGGGCAGCGCCGGCACCGCCGCCGATTCGGCCACGCGGACGTGGCGCGGCATCAGCGACTCGCCATCGGGGCGCACCACATCATCGGCCTTGAGCGACAGGTCGAGCGGCGGCGGCGCGGCGATGGCGCGGCGCGCGCCATCGACCACCGCCGCCCCCCACGCATCGCCCCACCGCGCCGACACATCGGCCGGCAACGTCGGCGGATCGGGCAGCGTCACGCCCTGCCGCATCAGCGTGCCGAACACGCCGTGGACCAGCTTGCGCGGGCCGCCGTCGACCAGCGGCAGCGTGGTCGCGATCGCGGCGTGCGGCGGGGTGCCGAGCGACAGGATCTGCGCCAGCGCGATGCGCAGCGCGGTGCGCGCCTTGGCATCGTCGGGCAGCGGCTGGCGAGTCGCCGAATCGATCAGCGCGTC
>NZ_DATMGG010000085.1:0-14034 GCF_035555815.1 Sphingomonas sp. | reverse complement strand
CCGTAGGTGATTTCCACGCGACGGTTCTGGAGCTCGCGGACGCCATCGGCGGTGTCGACGCGCGGACGGCTTTCGCCGAACGCTTCGGTCGAGATGACCCCGTCCGGAATCCCGTGCGACGACATATAGCCACGCACCGAGTCCGCACGACGCTGCGAGAGGCCGACGTTGTAGCTCGCCGCACCCGAACGGTCGGCGTGACCGGCCAGCATGACCTGCGCGTTGCCGCAATTCTGATACGCCGAGATGGCGTTGTCGAGAATGCCCGAAGCCTCCGGCGTGATATCCGAGCGATCCCACTCGAAGAACACGATGTACGGTCCCGGCGTGCACACAGGCGGCGGCGGGGGCGGAGGAGGCGGCGGCGGCGGAGGCGGCGGCGGGGGCGGAGGAGGCGGCGGCGGCGGCGGAGCTGCCGGTTCGCCGAAGTTGTAGACCAGACCGCCCAGGATGCTGTGCGACCGGTAACGGCCCTCGTTGGTGCGGCCGGTCACGTCCACCAGCTTCACGTCGTCGGCGTTGAAGAAACGATACTTCAGCGTCGCGTCGAGGTGATCGCCGAGCGGCGCGCGGATGCCCGCGATGCCCTGCCATGCGAAGACGGTGTCGGAGTCGTCGAGGAACGGACCGTTGCCGTTCAGCGAGTAATCCTGCGCCTTGACGCGAGCGACACCGGCACCACCGCCGACGAAGCCCTGGACGCCATCATCGTCACCGAAGTCGAGCAACGCGTTCAGCATGAAGCTGAGCGCGCTCGTCTTGCCACCGGCACCGCTGTACGAACCCGCTGCGGCGTTCGTCAGAGCACCAGCGCTGGTGTAGGCCGGAGTCGTCAGCGACGAGCGATAGCCATCGACGCCGGCGCGCTTGTAGCCGACTTCCGCCTCGACGCGGAACGCGCCGAAGTCGTAACCGATGATCCCGTCGAAGTCGTAGCCATAATCATGGTCGACCTTGGACGCAGCCGGCGTCTTGACGCCTGCAGCATTCGTGATGTCGTAGTTGATGTCCTCTACGAGCGTAACGCCGCCCTCAACGCCAACGTACCACGACTTGTCGCGGGCGAAGGCGGGAGCGCTGAGCGCGGTTGAGGCGAGCGCCAGTACGACGGCGAGCTTCCGCATCATAATCCCCTTTCAATGGTGTCCTACGGACAGCGCAAACTCCCTACCCGCAGCTTGGTTGCAGCGCAAGCGCACAAATTCCCACAACTGTTGCCCGGACGTCACAGATTACGCGGATAAGATCAGGTTATGATGCCGCAATACCGCCAGGATCGCGGAAATCGCCGCGCGGGCTTCGTCGTCTGTGGTCGCGCCCCCGGCCGGCGCGGCGATGGCCGCCGCCGGGGCGCCCAGCATCGCCTCTCCGGCCAGGACCAGCGAATCGCCGATGATCGTCCCCATCTCCCAGCCGGCGTCGCCATACCGGGCGTGGATGCCCGGATCTTCCACCCAGATCGTCATCCCGCGGCGCGGCACGACGAAGCGCCAGCCGGCCAGGGTCCAGCCGGCGATCTCACCCGCGTGGCCGTCCCATGCCCCGGTCGGCGCATCGCCCACCAGCCAGCACGCGCCCTGCGCGGGAGCAGCGGGCGGCGTATCGACCCCGGCCGCAGCCACCATCGGGTGCACGATCAGATCAAGCGCGGCCAGCGCCTCGTTGTGGGTCATCTCCTTCTGGATCTGGCCCGGCGCCAGCAGTGCCAGTCCCCAGCGCGCGGTGGTATCTTCGCTCATCTTCCCCTCCCTCAGTCCGGCAGCGTCAGTGTCGCGGCGGGCGACTGGCCGAACGACCCGACCTGGCGCAGTTCGACGACCGATCCCGTGCCCGTCGCCAGCGGCAGCGCGATCGTCGCGGTCGGCGCCCCGGTCATGATCACCGCGCTGCCGCCATCCCCTTCCAGGGTGATGCGATAGGCCTCGACCTCCTCGACCAGCGGCGAATCGACCCCGTCGATCCAGCGCCATCCGGCCCGGCTCCGCCGCACCCAGTCGAGCCGAACCAGTCGCAGGCCACCGCCTCGCTCACTTCGGCATAGCCTCCCGCGCCGCCGCTGGCGCCGCTCATCGCCTTGACCTCGACGGTGTCTCCCGATCGCACGAACGCGGCAAAGCCGTCGCCGCGCGTCGCGCCCCCGGCCAGCGGCGGCCGCGCCGCCGGCACCCCACCCATCGCCACCGTGCCAAAGCTCGCCTCCAGCACGCTCGTCACATCACTCATGCCCGTCTCCCCAAAAAGGAAAGGGCGCGCCGCGATGGCACGCCCTTTCCGGTCCAACACTGTCGTGGCGGGGCGCGTTCGCCCGCCGATCGGCGCTATGACAGCAGCACCGCCAGTTCATGTCCCAGCAGCAGGCCGTTCTCGGCCGCCCCGGCAGACAGTTTCGTCACCCGCGGCGCCCGCCACGGTTGCCGCGCCGCGCGCGTGCGTTCGATCGTCCTCTTGTGACCGTCCATGTCGTCCTCCGCCTGACGCCTGGCCGCGCCATGGCGGGCCGCGCGCATAGTGGCGGGAACAGGTCTTGGAAGTTTCCTGCGACAGCCTCCGTTTCGGAGGATCAGGGTGCCGCCCCGTCGGGAAAATCCTCCACAACGGCGTGGACCCGCGCCAGCCGCTGCATCGGCTGCGCGACCAGGCTGACCTCGACCAGCTCGATCGCGGTCAGTTCGCGCCGCGCGCCCTCCCGGCACGCCCGCACCCGATAGCCGAACGACAGCCCGTCGACCGCGCCGCCACGTACCAGCCCGGCCAGCCGCGCGTCGTCGATCCGCCCGGTCACGCGCAGTCCCCGCGCATCCTCGCCGATCGTGTCGATCCGGCCGACCGGCGCGCCCCGGTGCTGCCACAGCAGCGGCACCGGCGCGACCGGGCCGAACGCCCCGCGCCGCACCACGTCGCCGCCGCGATCGGGCGTGTCGAACACGGCGGCATAGCCCGCGAACCTCATTTCAGCAGCGTCCACAGCCCGGTCCGCACCGCCAGCCCGACCAGCACCAGCGCCAGCAGCAGCTGCACGATCCAGCCCGCCACCGCACCCCCTGATCGTATCGTCCATCGCCCGCTCCCCAAATGCGAACGGGCCGGCGGCCATCGGGGCAGATCGGCCTTCAGTTCTGCCGGGCGGCAAATGGAGAGTCTCCGCGCTTCCGGTGCTCAGGGACCGTCAGTCCGCTGTGCGCCGGGTCACGGGAGACCCCATTCTCGCTCCACCATTTCCTGAATGCCGATCCGCTGCCAGGCGCCGGCCCGTTCGCTGCGCGCCGGTCGGCTGCCCCCTGCCGCCCGACTCGCAATTCTTCAGCATTCCCGTTATGTACCGAACGAGCGTGACGATGTCAAGCCAAAAGTGCCAAATACGTTATTCCGGCCGCAGCGCCGCCCACGCCGCCACCTCCGCGTCGCGCCGCGCGGTCACCGTCAGCTCCGTTGCCGCGCCCGATGCCAGGTCGATCTCGATTTCGCCGTCCCATTCGAACGTCGCGTTGCCCGCGATCGTCACCATGCCGTCGGCCTCGGCGCTGGCGCGGACCAGCCCGCCGGGGTTGAACACGGTGATCTCGCGCCCGAACGGCACGCGACCGGTGCGCCCCGCGGCATAGGTCGATGCCGCCATCGCGCTGCCACAGGCATCGGTCAGCCCCACCCCACGCTCGAACGTCTGCACGAACAGGTCGCCGCCCGCGCGCGGCGCGACGAACGACACATTGGCGCGATCGGCCAGCAGCGCGGGCCGCGCCTCGCACCATTCGCCCAGCGCGACCAGTTCCGCCACGTCGATCGCCTCGACAAAGCTCACCAGATGCGGGTTCGGCATCGCCACCGCGGTGAATGCGCGGTCGCTCGGCAATCCGGGGATCGCGGCATCGACCACTGGCCCCGTGACGCGCAGCCCGACGTCGGCGGGCGCCAGCGATGCTGGACCGGCGCGGGTGCGGATCGTCGCGACGCCGGGCGCCAGCTCGGCCACCCGCGCCGCTTCGGCGGTCGAGATCTTGAGCCGCACCGTCGCCGCGTCGATCCCCAGCGCCTCGAACCCGGCGCGCGCGGTACAGCGCAGCCCGTTCAGGCATGTCTCCGCCTCCGATCCGTCGGAATTGAACATCCGCATGCCAAAGCCGGCGCTGTCGTCGCCGCCGGTCAGCAACAACAGCCCGTCGCCGCCGACCGGGCCGCTGCGGTCGGCCAGCGCGCGCGCCACCGTCGCCCATTCGCCGTCGGACAGCGCGATCGCGCGCGCGTCGATCAGGGGAAACTGGTTCCCCGATCCGTGGCATTTGGTGAAAGCGAACCGCATCAGCTTGGTGTCTCCCGTCATCATCCCAGTTCGCGGGGGACGATCGCCGCGCGCTGTGGCATAGCAGGGCGTGAAGGGGAGCGCACGACGTTGACCATCCTGCTCGTTCTCGTCGCGCTGGCGGTGCTGGTGGCGCCGTTCGCCGCGCTCGTGGTGGCGCTGTCGTTCAGCGCCCGCATCCGCCGGCTCGAGCATGAGATCGTTCGCCTGCGCGCAACCGGCGTCGCGCCGCCGGTCGACGATACCGCCCGCACCGGCGCCGACCTGCCTCCGCCCGCCCCGGCAACCGCCGGCCGCGCCGCCGCGCCCTCGGTCACCGCGCCCGCTCCGTTGTCCGATCCGCCACGCCGCCCCGCGACCGTCGTGTCGGCACCACCTGCTCCACCTGCTCCACCTGCTCCACCGCCGCCCCCAACCCCGTCGCGCCGCCCCTTCCTCGAGGACGCGATCGGCGGCCGCCTCCCGATCTGGATCGGCGGCGCCGCCCTCGTCCTCGCCGGCTTCTTCCTGATCCGATACACCGTCGAATCCGGCCTTTTAGGCCCACGCGTCCGCACGATCCTGGCGGCGATCTTTTCGTTGCTGCTGGTTGCCGCGAGCGAAGTCGCCCGGCGTCTGCCGCTGACGCGCGGCGATCCGCGCGTCGGGCAGGTTCTGGCCGGCGCCGCGGTCGCCAGCGCCTATGGCACGCTCTACATCGCGGCGACCCAATATCATCTGGTCGGCGCGGTCGCCGCGTTCGCGATCATGATCGCCATCACCGCCGCCGCGCTGTTCCTCGCGCTGCGCCACGGCCCGCCCACCGCGGTGATGGCGCTGGTCGGCGGGTTCGCCGCCCCGCTGGTCGCCGGCTTCGACGCGGCCGGGATCGGTCCGCTGCTGACCTATCTGGCGCTGTTCGTCGCCGCGCTGTTCGGTCTCGCGATCCGGCGCGGATGGACGTGGCTGGCGATCAGCGCGATCGTCGCGGGTTTCGGCTGGGCCAATCTGATCGTGGTCCTCGCCGATGGAAGGGACGCCGGCGCGGTCGCCGGCTTCGTCGTGGCATTGGCGATCGGTGCAACCCTGGCCTTGCCACGCGCCGGCGGGCATCTGCGCTGGATCCGGCTCGCGCCGCTGGTCGCCGGCCTCATCCAGCTCGTCATGCTCGCCCCGGTGCTGCAATTCGACGGGTTCGCCTGGGGCTTCTATCTGGTCCTCGCCGCCGCCGCGCTGGTCCTTGCCTGGCGTGATCCGGCGATGTTGCCCGGTGCCGGCGCGGCCGTGCTGCTGGTGCTCGTCCTGATCGCCATGGGATGCCACACCCCCGCGACCGGGGTCACGCCGATCGCCGCGATCGTCGCGACGCTGATGTTCGGTGCCAGCGGCGCGCTGTTGTCGCGCAATGCCCGCGAATGGGCGGGCATCGCCGTCGCCGGCATCGCCGGACCGGTGCTGATCGCCCACGGCTTCGCCCCTCGCCTGCTGCAACCAATCGGCTGGAGCGTGATCGAACTCGCGCTCGCCGTCGCCGCGCTGGCACTCGCGTGGCGCCATCGCGATCGCGCCGGGTCCGCCGACGTCGGCCTGGTCGCCGGCACCGCCGCCGCCGCGCTGCTCGGCGGGATCGCCCTCGTCAGCTATGTCCCGCTGCTGTGGGCTGCCGTGCCGGTCGCCGCCGTCATGATCGCGTTGGCAGGGTGGGCGCGGCAGTGGCCCGACGCCGCGCTGGCGCGGCTGCCGGCGATCGCGCTCGCCGCGTTGGTGATGCTGGAGCTCCAGCCGCTCGGAACAATGGCCGGGCTGGTCGGCGCGTCGATGGTCGGTGACCATACGCCCTATCTCAATCTGCCGCCGCTGATCGAGGTATTGCTGCGCATCGGCGTGCCCGCGCTGGCGACCTGCGGCCTGCTTGCCGTCGATCGCGGCGCCTTCGCCGGCGGACGCCCGGTCGCCGGGGCGATCGCCGCGCTGTTCGCCACCATCACCGTCTATGCGCTGGCGAAGCAGCCGCTGGCGATCGCAACCCCGGCCGATTTCGTCGCCTGGGGCTTCACCGAACGCGCCGCCATCACTCTCGCGATGCTCGTCGCCGGCTGGCTTGCGTGGCGCGCCGCGCTGCCGGCGCTCGGCAACGCGTTCGCCGCGCTGGCGCTGTTCCGCATCCTGTGGTTCGACCTGATGGTGCTCAACCCGGTGGGCACCGCCCAGTTCGTCGGCCCCGCCCCGATCGCCAACATGGCGGTGCTGCTCCCCGCCATCGCCGCCGCGCTGCTGGTTCAGCGGATGGGGGTCTGGCGCCTGATCAGCCTCACCCTCACCGCGCTCGCCGTCGCTGCGGCGGTGCGCCAGCTCGCGCACGGCAGTCTCCTGACCGGCGACATCGGCAGCACAGAGAATTGGGGCTATTCCGCCGCCTTCCTGCTGCTGGCCATCGCGTGGCTATGGCGCGGCATCGTCACCGGCTCGCGCACGCTGCGCAGCTTCGGGCTTGGCCTGCTCACCCTCGTCGTGCTCAAGGTGTTCCTGATCGACGTCGCCTCGTCTGGTGGCCTGCTGCGCATCGTCGCGCTGCTCGGGCTCGGTCTGGCGCTGATCGGCATCGGCTGGGCCTATCGCCGGGTATTTCCCGCCGTCGCGGCCGACCCACCGCCCGCTCAACCCAGCCCATAGTGATCCGCCAGCCGGTCGAGCGCCAGCCCCAGCACCACCTTGCCCGATCGCGCCGGCCACCCCAGCGCCTTTTCGGCAACGGGCAGCCCCTCGCCCGCGCACACCACGCGCCACAGCACGTCGGCCAGCCCTGGACCGACCGCGTCAACCGCCGCATCGAACCGCCGCTTCGCCGCGATACCCGCCAGCGTCGGATCGAGCGGGGCTGAAGCGCCGCGCGGTCCGCGCCGCGCCGGGGCGGCATCCTACCGCATCGTCACCCGCGCGCCCAATTGCGCCGTCTCGTAATCTGCGCGCAACCGCTCGCCCGCCTCGAATCCCCGTGCATCGACCAACCCGCGCGCCCGGAGCCACCCCAGCGCCGATTCGGCCAGGTTGACCGTGACGCTGCGCCCGCCCGCGCCCTTCCCCGGCGCCCGGTCCGTCACCCGCCCGTCCTCGATCGTCCGCTCGATCAACTCCCGCATTCGCCGCTCCTGCCGCTCCGAGTCGGCGCAGGGTTGCCATAACGGCCCGCATGTAGGAAAGAACAATCACCATATCGGTTCAAGGAACGCCGCAATGATCACCGCCATCCGCGAGGTTCGCCGCGCCAAGGGCATGACGCTCGATGACGTCGCCCGGGCCTGCGTGCCGCCGACCACGGCGCAGACCATCGGCCGGCTGGAAACGGGCACGCGCACCGTATCGGTCGGCTGGCTCAACCGGATCGCCGACGCGCTCGGAGTCGACGCCGGCGATCTCGTCTCCCTGCCCGACCGCCCCGATATCCCGGTCGCCGCCGAACTGGGCGCGGACGGCGCGCACGCCCCCCGCCGCGCGGCGGCGGCGGTGCCGCCAAAGCCGACGCCCGAAATGGTGGCGATCACCGTCACCGGCGGCATCGGCGATTATCGCGCGGGGGACGAGATCTGGTGCGTGCGGCTCGCCCCCGGCGGCTATGCCCGCGCGCTCAACCGCGATGTCCTCGTGCCTCGCCCGGCGGGACGGTTCCTGTTCGGTCGCCTGATCGGCCGCGAGGAGCCAACCGCCCAGGGCGGCGGTAAGCTTCACCTGCTCCCGTTCGGCGCCGGGCAACGCCAGCAGGTCGTCGCCGATCCGCCGTGGCTGGCGCACGCGGTGCGGCTGGTGCGCGGGCTATGAGTCGGCGAACGCCCGCACGTCGGTGCTATCCGCCAGTTGTTGCAGCAGCAGGCGGCGATCGCGGAACCCCGTCTCTCGCACCGTCAGGTCACGCAACCCGCTGACAAAGAACTGGCGGTGATCCCGCCGCTTTTCGCACCAGGCGAGCAGCTTGATCCCCTGCGGCGGGTGGACCAGCGCGAGCGGCAGCACCGTCCGCGTCGTCACCGCTCCCGCCAGATCGGTATAGTCGAACGACACCGCGCGGCAATCGCACACCGCCGCGTGCAATGCGGTAAGTACCGGCGATCCCGCTTGGCCCGTGCGCGCCCGCCCGTAGCGACACGCGGCCGAGGCGACGTCAAACGCGCGGTAGATGCGCACCAGCAACGCGCCTTCGGGATCGCTGTCGGCCATGTGCGCCAGCACCGCGTCGGCCTTGCCCGCGAGCACCGGGTCGCCCAGGTCCGCGGCGCGCGCCAGCCCGCGCAAAGCGGCATCGCGCAGATCGGCATCGTCCGGCGCATCGCCGCGCGCGGCCGCCACCGCCGCGTTGCCGATCGGCATCAGCGATCCGGTCATCCCCGTCGCGAACGCGCGGCGCGTCAGGGCGAATTGTCGATCGGAGGGCACAGCGCCGTCTCCCCTGGACTGTTGGCTGGTCGCTATAGCCTGCATCGCCGGCGAACAGGAAGAGTACGCCCGCTCCTACGCCGCGCGCGCCCGACTTCCGCGCTCAATTCTTCAGCCGCCACCCGGTCCTGAAGATCCACGCGATCGCGACGAAGCACAGCAGCAGGAAGCCGGCGGTGAAGCCCAGGCTCCATGCGACGCTGACGTCGCCGCGCCCGAAGAAGCTCCAGCGGAATCCGCTGACCAGATAGACCACCGGGTTGAACAGGCTGACCGTTCGCCATGGCTGCGGCAGCATGTCGATCGAGTAGAAAGCGCCGCCAAGGAAGGTCAACGGCGTCACCAGCAGCGCCGGAACGAACGAGAGTTGCTCGAATCCCTTGGCCCAGATGCCGATGATGAACCCGAACATGCTGAACGTGACCGATGTCAGCACCAGGAACGCCAGCATCGCCACCGGATGCTCGATGCGCAGCGGCACGAAACAGGCGGCGGTGGCGAGGATGATGAGGCCCAGCACCACGGATTTGGTCGCCGCCGCACCGACATAGCCCAGCACCATCTCGAACGCGGAAACCGGTGCCGACAGCAGCTCGAACATCGTCCCGGTGAACTTGGGGAAGTAGATGCCGATCGACGCGTTGGAGATGCTCTGGGTCAACAGCGACAGCATGATGAGGCCGGGCACGATGAAACTGCCGTAGCCGACCCCGCCCACGTCATGCATCCGGCTCCCGATCGCGCCGCCGAACACGACGAAATACAGGCTGGTGGTGATGACCGGGGTGACCAGGCTCTGCCACAGCGTGCGCAGCGCGCGCGCCATCTCGAAGCGGTAGATCGCCCAGACGCCATGGTGGTTGAAGCCCATCACTTTTGCTCCACCAGATCGACGAAAATGTCCTCGAGGCTCGACTTGGACGTCTCCAGATCCTTGAACGCGATGTCGAGGTCGTGGAGCCGGCGCAGCAGCGAGGGAATGCCGGTACGTTCGGCCTGGGCATCGAACACATAGCGCAGCGTGCGGCCGTCGTTCTCCAGCGCAAGATGCCATTCGCTCAGTTCGGCCGGGATCGCCGCCAGCGGCTCGACCAGCGCGATGTCCATCTCGCGCTTGCCCAGCTTCTTCATCAGCTCGGTCTTGTCCTCGACCAACAGCAACTCGCCCTTGTTGATCACGCCGACGCGGTCGGCCATCTCCTCGGCTTCCTCGATATAATGGGTGGTGAGGATGATGGTGGTGCCGCGCTCGCGCAGGCTCCCGATCAGCTTCCACATGTCGCGGCGCAGCGACACGTCGACCCCGGCGGTGGGTTCGTCGAGGAACAGGATGTCGGGCTCGTGGCTCAGCGCCTTGGCGATCAGCACGCGGCGCTTCATGCCGCCGGAAAGCTCCATGATCTTGGCGCCGCGCTTGTCCCACAGCGACAGGTCGCGCAGCAGCTGTTCGAGATAGGCCTCGTTCGGCGCGCGCCCGAACAGGCGGCGACTGAAGCGGACTGTCGCCAGCACCGTTTCGAACATGTCGACCGACAGTTCCTGCGGCACCAGTCCGATCAGCCGCCGCGCGGCGCGATAGTCGGCCAGCGCGTCGTGGCCGGCGACGGCGATCGTGCCGGTGGAGGGGGTGACGATGCCGCAGACGATCGAGATCAGCGTGGTCTTGCCCGCGCCGTTCGGCCCGAGCAGCGCGAAGATCTCGCCCTTGCGGATTTCGAGGTCGACATGCTTGAGCGCCTGATGGCCCGACGCATAGGTCTTGCTGACGCCGGTTAGGGCGAGGATCGATGTCACGGGAATGAAGCCCCCCTTCCCTGCGGACGAGGACGGGAAGTAGGGACACCGGCCGTCCGGGGCAAGGCCGGGCGTTTGGCCCGAGCCGTCAACTTAACCCTTGACGCGCGCCGCCTTCACCGCGGCCACCAGCGCGTCATAGCCGATCGCGCCCGACGCGACGCGGTCGCCGATCACCCAGCTGGGCGTGCCCGACATGCCGACCGCGCCCGCGACCTTCAGGTTCCTGGCGATCTCCGCCGCGACCGGCTCCGATCGTGCGACAGCGGCCGCGCGCACCCGGTCGAGCCCAGCGGCGGCGGCGGCGGCGGCGATGCTCGCCTCGCTCGGCCGGCCGGCGGCATAAAGCGCCTCATGGAACGCCATGAACTTGCCCTGTTCGGCGGCGGCTAGGCTCCATTCGGCGGCGGTCTTGCTCTCCGCGCTGAGGATCGGCAGCTCGCGATAGACGATGCGGACGCCCGGATCGCCGCGCACCAGTTCGGCCAGCGCGGGCAGGCTGGCGCGACAATAGCCGCAGGCATAGTCCATATAGGCGACGACGGTGACGTCGCCCTTGGGATTGCCGCCGACCGCGCCGGGGAAGGGATCGACGATCGCCGCGCGATTGGCCGCCACGGCCTTGGCCGATTCGCGGTCGCGCAACGCCTCCATCGCCTCGGGTATCACTTCGGGGTGCGCCAACAGATAGCCGCGCACATCGCCGCCGGCCGCGTCGGCCGGACGCAGCGACTGGAGCCCCAGCACCGCCGCGCCGCCGACGGCGCCGGCCACGAACAGCAACAGGGCGAACAGGATCGGACGGATCGTCATTTGCGGCGCTTCCCCTTCTGACCGTCCATCGCGGTTTGCGACACCATCATGATGTCCTGGGCACGGATCCAGTCGGCGCTGCCCTGCGGCAGTCCGGCCAGCGCCGCGCGCGAGCTGATCAGCGCGGTGCGGGTATCGCCCGTCAGGTTGGCGCGTTCGGCGGTGGCGAGCGCGGTGCGCGGCTCGTCGCCCTTGCGCTCATAGACGGTGCCGAGCTGGACCCAGGCGAACGGATTGTCGTCGTCGCGCGCCACGGCGGTGCGCAACACCTTCTCCGCTTCGGGAAGGTGCGCGGGATCGTCGGTCGCCAGCAGCGCGTGGCCGAATGTCGTCGCGATCAGCGGCTGGTTGCGCGATCCCTCGGTCGCCTCGCGCAGCGGCGCCAGCGCCGCGACCGGCTTGCCCGATTCGAGCAGGATCTGCCCCTCCAGCTCGAGGAAATAGGGATCGTGCGGCGCCGCCTTGACCAGCGCCGCCGCTTCGGATGCCGCCTGATCGGGATAACCGGACAGGTGATAGGCATAGGCGCGGGCATAGTGCGCGGGGATCGACTGGTCCGATGCTGGATATTTGACCAGCGTCGCCTTGGGATCGTTGACATAGCCGCGCAGCTTGGCCTGGACGCGCTTGAACCGGTCCTCGATCGGCTGGTCGGGTTTGGCGTTCCACGTCGGCGAATCGACCAGATCGTGGGTCAGCGAGGCGATCCGCTCGCTCGACAGCGGGTGGGTATAGTCGAAGCTCCCCTCGCTGTGATCGACGCCGTAACGATATTCCTGGTTCTGCAGCTTCTTGAAGAAGCTCAGCATCCCGCGCCCGCTGACGCCGGCGCTGTTGAGGAAGCGCGCGCCGGCGGCGTCGGCGCTGGCTTCCTGCGTACGGGTAAAGGCGAGCAGGCTGCCCAGCGCGGCGCGCTGGCCGGCGGCGAGGATGCCCGCCCCCGCCTCCGCCCCGCCTGCCGCGATCGCCGCGACGCCGAGCACCAGGCTGAGGATCGATATCCCCATCGCGCCCTTATAGCCCTGATCCTGGAGCGGGACGTGCCCGCCGACGATATGGCCGACCTCGTGCGCGACCACCCCCTGAACCTCATTGGCGGTATCGGCGGCGTCGATCAGGCCGGAATGGATATAGACGATCTGCCCGCCGGCGACGAAGGCGTTGATCGAGGGATCGTTGATCACCACGACGCGGACGTTGGCCGGCGACAGGCCCGACGCGATGATGATCGGCCGGGTCATGTCCGCCAGCAACTGCTCGGTCTCGGCATCGCGCAGGATCGATTGCGCGGCGACCGGCTGGGCCAGCGCGATCGCCGCGCCCGCCGCCGCCGTCGCGAGCCTTTTGGCCCAGCGCGTCATCGAAGCCTGCATGTCCGCCTCTTCCTCCGCGTCGGCTGAACCCCTGCTGAAGCGGCCGCGCCCGTCCCGATCGGGACGGGCGCGGACCGGATCACGCGCCGAACGTGCGCTGCCACCAGCCGCGACGCGGCGAACCGTCGGCGTTCTGGCCATCGGCGCCCTCGTCCTCGCCCGCGGCTGCGGTCACGGTTGCCGCGACCTCCGCGACCGGCTCGGCAGCGTCGGTGACGGGTGCGGGGTCGGCCTTCTTCCGGCGGGTCCGCTTCGGTGCGGCGGCAGGTGCGGGTTCCTCGGCGACAGGTTTCGCCGCCCGAGCCGGCGCAACGACGTCGGCTTCTGCTTCAGCGTCCGGCGCGGCCTTCTTGCGGCGGGTGCGCTTGGGCTTGGCCTCCGGCTCGGGCGCGGCGGCCTCGGCCTCCGGCTCCGGCGCGGCCTCGACCGCCGCTGGCTCGGAGCTCTCGACCTCGGCGACCTTCTTGCGACGGGTACGGCGCGGCTTGGCCTCGACCGGCTCGGGCGCGGCTTCCGCGACCGGCTCCGGCTCAGGCTCGGGCGCTGCTTCGGCCTCGGCCTCGCCGGCCTCCCCCTCGTCGCCGGTCAGTTCGCCGGCCGCCTCGCCGCTGCCGCGACGGCCGCCGCGACGCCCGCGACGACGACGTTTGCGCGGCTCGCCGCCGTCCTCGCCCTCGTTCGCATCGACCGCCTCGACCGGCACATCCTCGCGATTGGCCGGCGCTTCGGCGTCGTCCTCGTCACCCTCGGCCTCGGTCTCCGACTCGTCGCTGCCAGACTCGCCATCCTCGCGATTGCGACCGCGGCGACCACGACGGCGGCGACGGCGGCCACGACGGCCGTCCCCCTCTCCTTCGTCGCGTTCGCCACGCTCGCGACGCGGGGCGCGCTCCTCGGCTTCCTCCGCCTCGGGCTCTTCCTCGTCCTCGATCTCGTCGTCGATGTCCTCGGGCAGCTCGTCGTCGAAATCGTCGACCACCGCCGGATCGAAGCGCGGCGCGTGCGCGGGGGGCGGGCCGGACGCCTCGACCGACATGCGCGCGCCTTCCTGCTCCCCGTCCGACACCACCTCGACGGTGACGCCATAGCGTTCCTCGATCTCGGCCAGCTCGGCCCGCTTCCTGTTGAGCAGGTAGAGCGCGGCTTCCTGGCTGGCGCGCAGCACCAGGACCGAACCGCGACCGCGCGCGGCCTCGTCCTCGATCAGGCGCAGTGCCGACAGCCCGGCCGACGATGCCGTGCGGACCAGCCCGGTGCCCTCGCAATGCGGGCACTGGCGCGTCGACGCCTCCAGCACGCCGGTGCGCAGCCGCTGGCGGCTCATCTCCATCAGCCCGAACGAGCTGATCC
>NZ_DATMGG010000084.1:0-3791 GCF_035555815.1 Sphingomonas sp. | reverse complement strand
GTTCACCGGAATCTCGGGATCGAAGATGTCCTTCAGCGCGGCGATGATGCCTTCATAGACCTCCCCGCCCGGCTCGCCGGCGGCGACATCCGGCGGCGTCTGCGCCAGGAATCCGCTCAGATAGTCGCGCTTGCGCTCGAACGTCTCGCGCGCATCCTCCACCCGCGCGCGGGGCGGCGGCGTGACGCTGTCCACTTCCTCTATCGCGATCCGGTCGCTCATCCGAAAATCCTCGTCACTCTCTCTACACCACGCGCCAGCGCCTCGACGTCCGCCGGGCCGTTGTAGACCCCGAAGCTCGCCCGCGCGGTCGCGGGCACGCCCAGCGCCTCCATCAGCGGCTGCGCACAATGGTGGCCGGCGCGGATCGCCACCTGCCCTTCGTCCAAGATGGTGCCGATGTCATGCGGATGCACCCCCTCGACCGCGAAACTGACGATACCGGCCGAATCCTCGGGACCGAACAGCCGCACGCTGTTGATCTGCGACAGCGCCTCGCGCGCCCGGGCGACCAGCGCCGTCTCGTGCGCGTGGATGCGCTCCAGCCCGATCCCCTCGACATAGTCGATCGCGGCGGCGAGGCCGAGCGCGCCGACGATGTGCGGCGTCCCCGCCTCGAACCGGGTCGGCGCCGGGGCGTAGGTCGTGCGTGCGAACGTCACGCGGTCAATCATCGATCCGCCACCCTGCCATGGCGGCATCGCGTCGAGCAGCTCGGCGCGTGCCCACAGCACGCCGATCCCGGTCGGGCCGTAGAGCTTGTGCCCCGAAAACACATAGAAATCGGCATCGAGCGCGGCGACGTCGACCGGCAGGCGCGGCACTGCCTGGCACCCGTCGGCCAACAGCTTCGCGCCCACCCGATGCGCCAGATCGGCGGCGCGGCGCACGTCGAGCACGGAACCGAGCACGTTGGAGACATGGGCAAGCGCGACCAGCTTGTGTTCCGGCCGGATCATCGCCGCCATCGCGTCGAGGTCGATGCGATGATCGGGCGTCAGCGGCACCACGTCGATCGCCACGCCGCCCACGCGCTCTGCCACCATCTGCCACGGCACGATGTTGGAATGATGCTCCAGCATCGACAGCAGGATGCGGTCGCCCGGTCGAAACTGGGTGCCCGCCCAGCTCTGCGCAACGAGGTTGATCGCCTCGGTCGCGCCGCGCACGAACACCACCTCGTCGGTCTGCCCGCCGATGAAGCTCGCCACCCGCCGCCGCGCCGCCTCATAGGCCAGCGTCATGTCGGCGGATCGCTGGTAGACCCCGCGATGCACGGTGGCATAGCTTTCGGCATAGCCGCGCGCGATCGCGTCGATCACCGCCCGCGGCTTCTGCGCGGTGGCGGCGGTATCCAGATAGGCCCAGCCAGCCGGGATCGCCGGAAAATCCGCCAGCGCGTCGAGCGGGCGAGGATCGGCCAACACGGTCACAGCGCCTTCTCCAGCCAGGCATCGGCATCGGCGGCGAACGCCGCGCGCACCGCCTCGTCACCGATCCGGTCGATCGCATCCGCGACGAACGCGCGCGTCAGCAGCGCCCTTGCCCGTGCTGGATCGATGCCGCGGCTTTCCAGATAGAACAGCGCGCCAGCGTCCAGTTCGCCGACCGTGGCGCCATGCGCGCACTTCACGTCGTCGGCAAAGATCTCCAGTTCCGGCTTCAGGTTCACCGTCGCGCTCCGTTCGAGCAGGATGCCGCGCAGCGACTGTTCGCCATCCGTCTTCTGCGCGTGGCGGGCAACCTCGACCCGCGCGGCGAGGCTCGCCTGCGACCGGTCGGCCGCGACCGCGCGCCAGATCTGGCGGCTGCTGCCGTTGGGCGCGGCGTGGCGCACGGCGACCGCGCACTCCTGTTCCTGTCGCGCTCGAGTCAACAATGCGCCGCTCATCTCGACAAACCCGCTGTCCCCTTCCAGCGTCAGCGCGCCGTCGATCCGGCTGCCCATGTCGCCGGCGCCGAGCACCACCGTCACCAGGCTCGCGCCCTCCCCCACCGCCGCTTCGTCGCGCAGCGAGACGAAACCGCCCGACTGGATCAGCCGCACGCTGCGCTGGAGCCGGGCGGCGCGGCCCAGATCGATCCGGGTCAGGCGGTTAGACCAGCCGGTGCCGACATAGGTCTCGACCACTGACGCGACCGCGCCTTCGCCCAGCACGATCCGCGCGGGCAGGTGGTTGGCGCCGCCGGTGGCGACGTGGACGACCTGGACATTGGCCACCGCATGGCCAGCCCCGATGCCGAGCGACCAGCCGGGGCCGGCGGTACGCGCGCCCAGCGCGTGATCGGTATCGGCAGGGAGCGTTTCCACGCGCACCGGTCCGGGGGCGCTGCGCTGTGCGTCGAACACGCCGTCCACGAACAACAGGCGCGGCCCGTCGAGGTCGAGGAACGGCGGCACCGGCACGGCGGCGCGGGCACTGTCGTTCGCGGCGCGCAGCGCGTCGGGATCGAACCAGCGCCAGTCCTCCAGCCGGGTGGAGGGGAGCTCGAGGACGGCGGTCATGCCGGCGCTCCGGTTGGAACGATTTTGTTCACGCGAGGCCGCGAAGCCGCGAAGGAGAAAAGATTTAGTTCGCGCGGAGGCGCGGAGGCGCGGAGGAGTCTTGCCCGTTGCGCCCGTCTCGCGTCAGCGAGACCTTCAAACCCGTGGCAAGCAGCTTTCCTTAACGCCGCTGGCGCGGCTGACAGTGCGGCAGGCGACGTCCCTCCGCGCCTCCGCGCCTCCGCGCGAACAGCCTCTTCCTTCCTCGCGGCTTCGCGGCTTCTCGTGAACACCAAAATCACGCCGCCACCGCTCCATAGCCCTGCGCTTCGAGTTCGATCGCCAGTTCCGGCCCGCCCGATCGCGTGATGCGCCCATCGGCCAGCACATGCACGAAATCGGGCTGCACATAATCGAGCAGCCGCTGATAATGGGTGATCAGCAGCACCGCCTTGTCCGGCGCGCGCATGATCCGGTTGATGCCGTCGCCGACCACGCGCAGCGCGTCGATGTCGAGCCCCGAATCGGTCTCGTCGAGGATCGCGAATGTCGGATCGATGATCCCCATCTGCACCATCTCGTTGCGCTTCTTCTCGCCGCCGGAAAAGCCGACGTTGACCGGGCGCTTGAGCATCTCCTGATCGAGCGCGAGCGCGTCGGCCTGCGCGCGGGCGAGCTTGAGGAACTCGCCGCCCGACAGCGGCTTTTCCCCGCGCGCGCGGCGCTGACTGTTGAGCGCCTCGCGCAGGAACTGGACGTTGGGCACACCGGGAATCTCGACCGGATACTGGAAGCCGAGGAACAGCCCGGCGGCGGCGCGCTCGTGCGGGGCGAGGGCGAGCAGGTCGATCCAGTCCCCACCCTCGTCATTGCGAGCGGAGCGAAGCAATCCAGCGCCGGTGGCCTCATCCTGGATGGCGTCGTCGCTACGCTCCTCGCCATGACGGGCAAGAAACCGCACACTGCCCCCGGTTACTTCATAGCCGGGACGGCCGCCCAGCACGTAACCCAGCGTCGACTTGCCCGCGCCGTTCGGCCCCATGATCGCATGGACCTCGCCCGCGTTGACGGTGAGGGTCAGGCCCTTGAGGATTTCCTTGCCGTCGATTTCGGCGTGGAGGTCATTGATTTGGAGCATTTCGATTCACTGATTCTGCGGGAGGGATTGCGACATCCAGACCATGCCGCTGAAAATGAAGATATCGAGGCTCAGCAATTCCAGCCGTACCGCCTTCCGGCGCGCGGCCTCGCTGGCCTTTTTGCCGAGCGCAGCCATGCCCGCTTCCTCGGACTGCCGGCGCTGCTG
>NZ_DATMGG010000083.1:0-2550 GCF_035555815.1 Sphingomonas sp. | reverse complement strand
GCCGCCGCTGGTCAAGTTCGCCGCGCTGTTCGGCGTGCTCGAGGCGAGCGAGGGCGGCGTGCTGCCGGTCACCGTGCGCGCGGTCGAGCCGTCGCTGGGCGGACAGATCGCCAGCGTCTCCGGTCAGTCGCTGCGCGTCGACGCCTCCGACGGCGACGTCGCGGCGTGGCTGCGACGGCTGAGCGAGCACGAGGAATCCGATTTCGAGGAGGTCAAGCGCGGCACCGAGACGGTGACGATCAACAACACCGCGTCCAAGCCGCTGATTCCGGCGGGCAAGGGCGCCGCGCTCAACGTCGGCCTGCCCGGCAAGGGCAAGGATTTCGAGGTGGTCGGCGTGCCCCTCAAGCAGCCGGGCTTCTACGTCGTCGAACTGGCCAGCCCGGCGCTCGGCCGCGCGCTGCTCGGCCGCAACGCGCCGCGGTACGTCACGGCGGGCGCGCTGGTCACCAATCTCAGCGTCCATTTCAAATGGGGCCGCGAAGGGTCGCTGGCATGGGTGACGCAGCTCGATTCGGCCAAGCCCGTCGCCGGCGCCGACGTGCGCATCTCCGACAGCTGCACCGGCGCGATCCTCGCGCGCGGCACCAGCGATGCCGAAGGGCGCCTGCTGGTGACGAAGGGGCTGCCCGAACCGCAGACCTATGGCAGCTGCGACAGTGACAGCGCCCACCCGCTGATGATCTCCGCGCGCAAGGCCGGCGATTTCGCGTTCGACCTGACCAGCTGGGGCGACGGCATCCGGCCCTATGACTTCGACCTGCCCTATGGCTGGAGCGAACGGACCGAGGTGGTCCACACCGTGTTCGACCGCGCGCTGGTCCGCCAGGGCGAGACGGTGCACATGAAGCACATCTTCCGCGTGCCCGACGGCACCGGCTTTCGCATGGGCGAGCCGCTGACCGGCACGCTGCGGCTGTCGCATCGCGGCTCCGACACCCAGTTCGACCTGCCGCTCGCGATCGACGCCAACGGCACCGGCGAGAATCAATGGACCGCGCCACAGGGCGCGCCGATGGGCGAATATGATCTGCAGATGATGGTGGGGGACCGTACCATCTACACCGGCCAGTCGTTCAAGGTCGACGAATACCGGCTGCCGACGATGAAGGCGACGGTGTCCGGCCCCAAGGAAGCGGCGGTGCGGCCCAGGACGATGCCGCTCGACCTCTACGCCGGCTATCTGTCCGGCGGCGGGGCGTCGAACCTGCCGGTCGACCTGCGCGTCGGCTATTTCGCGCGCAGCGCCGCGCCCGCCAACTATGATGCGTTCAGCTTTGGCGGGGCGGCGGTGAAGGAGGGCATCCGTCCGCTCAACGGCGACGGCGAGGACGGCGACGAATCGCCGCAGCTTCCGCCCACCCAGTCGCTGCCGCTGACGCTGGGCGGTGACGGAACGGGCAAGGCGACGATCGACGTGCCGACGCTCGACGCCGACACCAACATGCTGGTCGAGATGGATTATCAGGACGCCAACGGTGAAACGCTGACCGCGTCGCGCAGCATCCCGATCTTCGCCTCCGCCGTCCAGCTCGGCGTCAGGAGCGACGGCTGGCTGATGAAGCAGGACGATCTGCGCCTGAAGCTGGTCGCGCTCGATACCGACGGCAAGCCGATCGCCGGCCAGTCGGTCAAGATCGCGCTCTACAGCCGCGAGATCCTGACCGCGCGGCGGCGGCTGATCGGCGGCTTCTATGCCTATGACAATCAGGTGAAGACCACCAAATTGCCGGGCAGTTGTTCCGTCCGCACCGACCGGCTCGGACTGGCCGAATGCCGGATGGAGCCTGGCGTCTCGGGTGAGGTCTATGCCGTCGCCACCACCACCGACGCCAACGGCAATGAGGCGCGCGCGGTCAAATCGGTGTGGCTGGTCGGCGACGACGACTGGTGGTTTGGCGGCGACAACGGCGATCGCATGGACCTGATCGCCGAGCAGCCCGAGTACAAGGCGGGCGAGACCGCCAGGTTCCAGGTGCGGATGCCGTTCCGCAGCGCGACCGCGCTGGTCACGGTCGAGCGCGAGGGCGTGCTGTCGAGCTTCGTCACCCAGCTTTCCGGCACCGATCCGGTGATCGAGGTGCCGATGCCGGGCAGCTATGCCCCGGACGTGTTCGTCAGCGTGATGGCGGTGCGCGGCCGCGTCGGCGGCTGGTCGCTGTGGCTGTCCAACCTCGCCCGCGACTGGGGCCTGCCGTGGTTCAGCCGCGAAGGCGCGCGCCCGACCGCGCTGGTCGATCTCGCCAAGCCGGCCTATCGGCTGGGGATGGCCAAGGTGAAGGTCGGCTGGGAATCGCACCGGCTGGCGATCGACGTGAAGGCCGACAAGGAACGCTATGCCGCGCGCGACACCGCGCAGGTCGATCTGGCGGTGCGCACCCCCGACGGCAAGCCCGCCGCCAGCGCCGATGTCGCCTTCGTCGCGGTCGACGAGGCGCTGCTGCAACTCGCGCCGAATGAGAGCTGGGACGTGATCGGCGCGATGATGGGGGATCGCCCGCTGTCGGTGCTCACCTCGACCGCGCAGATGCAGGTCGTCGGCAAGCGCCA
>NZ_DATMGG010000082.1:0-26201 GCF_035555815.1 Sphingomonas sp. | reverse complement strand
GCGCGGACATCAAGGTGTTCGTCGATACCGCCCCCGTGATGGAAAAGCCGCTGGCGGAGGCGGCCGGGCTGGGCTGGCAGGGCAAGCACACCAATCTGGTCAGCCGCGACCACGGCAGCTGGCTGTTCCTGGGGGCGATCTATACCACGCTCGACCTCGCCCCCGACGCGCTGCCGCCCGGTAGCTGCGGCAGTTGCGCCGCCTGCCAGACGGCGTGTCCGACCAATGCCTTTCCCGCGCCCTATCGGCTCGATGCGCGGCGGTGCATTTCGTACCTGACCATCGAGCACAAGGGACCGATCCCGCACGAATTCCGCGCCGCGATCGGCAACCGCATCTACGGCTGCGACGATTGCCTGGCGGTGTGCCCGTGGAACAAGTTCGCCGATCAGGCGGCGGCGAACCGGGCGTTCCTGCCGCGCGCCGAACTGGTCGCGCCGGCGCTGGGCGATCTGCTCGCGCTGGACGACGCCGGCTTCCGCGCGGTGTTCGCGGGATCGCCGATCAAGCGCATCGGCCGCGACCGGATGGTCCGCAACTGCCTGATCGCGGCGGGCAACAGCGGCGACGCGGCGCTGGCGGGAGCGGCGCGCAGGCTGCTCGAAGATCCCGACCCCATCGTCGCCGAAGCGGCGGAGTGGGCGCTGGAGCGATTGGAACCGACCACCTTTCCCCGCTCGTGCTGAGCTTGTCGAAGCATCGTCCTTCTCTGCCAGCGCCGAAAAGAGCGGTGCTTCGACAAGCTCAGCACGAACGGGCAAGGGCGCGCGCTATTTGCCCCCCTCGCGCCGGCTGAGCGCGGCGACGCAACTGGCGCGGTCGATGGTGCTGCCGTCGCGCTGGCGGGTATCGATATGCGTCACCACGGCGTCACCCCGCCCGTCCTTCGGGGGGTACAGATAGGCGTCGAGTACGCAGATGCGGCTGCCGAACTGCAATTTGCGCGCGGTGCCCTCGGCGATATCGACGTCGGGCTTGCCGAACACGCCGGTCAGCCCGGCGGCGGTCTGGCCGACCACGCGCTCCAGCCCGGTGGTGGCATAGGCGATCGGCGGCGGCACCGGGATCGCGCTCGCCGGGCGCGGCGGTGGCGCCGATCCCGTGGCGCAGGCGCCGACCAGCGATCCCAGGATGACGACGGCGGGAATTCTCATACTTCAAGTCTCCGGTGGAACACATGCGTCGCCATCGCCGCGCCCAGCACCGGGGCGATCAGGTTGACGAACGGAACCAGCATCAGCGCCGTCGCTACCGCGCCCAGCGTCCAGCGCCGCACGACGGTATCGCTGCGGAACGCGGCCATCGCGCGCGCATCCATGTGCCGCGCCGCGACCATGTCGGCCAGGTCGCGGCCGAGCAGCCAGGCGTTGATCGCGAAGAACCCGATCGCGGTGCCGACGCCGGTGACCAGCAGCATCAGATAGAGCGGACTGGCGGCGACGTTGACGATCAGCGCGCGGCCGGCCGATCGCAGCCCCATCGCCACGCCGCGTGCCAGCGGCACCCTCCGCGCGCTGGCGAGCGCGGCGGGATAGTGGCGCGCCTCGACCGCGTTGACCACCTCGTCGGCGAACAGACCGATCACGGCGATCGCGATGATGCGGAACAGCAGCCAGCCAAACGCCACGCCGACCAGCACCGCCAGCGCGCCCGCCAGATCGGCCGTGCCCGCCGCCGCGCCGATCCACCGCGCCAGCGCGCGCGCCGCGAACCACAGCGCCACGCCCAGCGTCGCCATCGCCGCCAGCGTCACCACCAGCGACTTGACCAGCACCCGCAGCACGCGTGGATCGCCAAGCTGGCGAAGCGAAAGAAGGAAGGCCGCGATCATCTCCGTCTCTCTATCGTGCGGCGCCCGCGCTGTCGAAACGTTGCGCCTGACGCGCTCTATGCCTAGGGGCCGTCCATTAGAGTTCAGGAGATGTGTGTGGATACCAAGTACGACGTCGTCGCGATCGGTAACGCGATCGTCGACATCCTTGCCGATGCCGATGACAGCTTCATCGCCGAGGAGGGGATGACCAAGGGATCGATGCAGCTGATGTTCTCCCCCGAACAGGCCGATGCGCTCTATGCCAAGATGAAGGCGGGCCAGGAAGTCAGCGGCGGATCGGCGGCGAACACCGTTGCCGGCGTCGCGGCGCTGGGCGGGCGCGCGGGCTTTATCGGCCAGGTCGCCGACGACCAGCTCGGCCAGGTGTTCGCGCACGACATCAAGGCGACCGGGGTCGACTACACCACCGTGACGCGCGCCGGCGAACCGTCGACCGCGCGGTGCCTGATCCTGGTGACGCCCGACGGGCAGCGCACGATGAACACCTTCCTGGGCGCGTCGCAGTTCCTGCCGGCCTCCGCGCTGGATGAGGACATGATCCGCGCCAGCAAGATCCTCTACCTCGAGGGTTATCTGTGGGATCCCGAAGAACCGCGCGCGGCGATGAAGCGCGCGATCGAAGTCGCCAAGGACGCGGGCCGCTGGGTCGCCTTCACGCTCAGCGACGTGTTCTGCATCGAACGCCACGGCGACGATTTCCGCCGCATGGTCGATGACGGCACGATCGACATCCTGTTCGCCAACGAGAAGGAACTGCTGGCGCTGTGCCAGACCGACGATCTCGAGGCGGCGTTGGTGCGCGCGCACAAGGAAGTCGGCGTGCTGGTCGTCACTCGCAGCGAACAGGGCGCGCTGGCGATGTACAACGACATCCGCTTCGACGTGCCGGCGCGGGCGGTCGACGTCGTCGACACCACCGGGGCGGGCGATCTGTTCGCGGCCGGCGTGCTCTACGGCATCACCAACAACGTGCCGCTCGATCGCTCGATGCACATCGGCGCGGTGTGCGCGGCGGAAATCATCAGCCACGTCGGTGCCCGCCCGCGCGCCGATCTGAAGGCGCTGATCGCGGAGAAGATCCCCGCCTGATCCAACCGATCATCGCGGACATGAAAAAGGCCGGGGAGGACACTCCCCGGCCTTTTCCTTTGGGTCCGGCGCGCCTGCGCCGGGATCAATGTGTTCCGGGCACGTCAGGCGCAATGTCGGCGATCTCGGATTCGTGCACCTCGACAATGCCGCGACCGAGATGGCTCGCCCGGCGGCTGTAGCCGAAGTAGATCACCAGGCCGATCGCGCCCCAGATCGGCAGGACCAGCATCGCGTCCATCGGCAGGTTGAAGAACAGGAACACGCAGCCCACGATCGTCAACGGGCCGAGCAGCGCCAGCGCCGGTGTCTTGAACATGCGCGGGCGGTCGGCGGCGGTCCGGCGCAGGATCATCACCGCGATCGCCACCATCATGAAGGCGTACAGCGTCCCGGCGTTGGCGATGTCGGCGAGCCGGCCCACGGGCAGGAACGCCGCGGCGATCGCAACCGCGATGCCGGTGGCGGCGGTGACGATATAGGGCGTGTGCCATTTCGGATGCACCGCCGACAGCTTCTCCGGCAACAGGCCGTCACGGCTCATCACGAAGAAGATACGCGTCTGGCCGAACATCAGGATCAGGATGACCGACGGCAGCGCCAGCATCGCGGCGACGCCGACGGCGTTGCCGACACCCGACCAACCGATCATGCGCAGCACGTGCGCCAGCGCCTCGTTCGAGCAGACCAGCGGCAGCGTGTCGGCGGGATAGGTGGCGCACTGGCGCGCCAGCTCTTCCGACCCGGCGGGGAACGGGATGCCGTTCGGCCCCATGATCGGCTGACCGCCGATCGTACCGATCGCGCCGGCGGCGACCAGAATGTAGAAGACGGTGCAGAACAGCAGCGAGCCGATCAGGCCGATCGGCACGTTGCGCTGCGGGTTCTTGGTTTCCTCGGCCGCGGTCGAGACCGCGTCGAAGCCGACATAGGCGAAGAAGATCGTCGCCGCCGCGCCAACCGCGCCGACGCCGGTGCCGAACCCGCCGAACACGCCCGCGGGCAGGAACGGATTGAAGCGATCGGCATCGAAATAGGCCGATGTCAGCGTGATCCCGATGAAGGCGACGAGCGCCGTCACCTTGATCGCGACCAGGACGGCATTGACGCGCGCGCTCTCGGTCGTGCCGATCATCAGCAGCCACGTGATCAGCAGCGAGATGACGACGGCGGGCAGGTTGATGAGGCCACCCGCGACCCCGCCGAGCGCCAGCGGCGCGCCCGACAGCCATGCCGGAAGCTGGACGCCGAGGAACTCGTTGAGGATGGTGCCGGAGAAGAAGCCCGACCAGCCGACCGCCACCGCGCTGGCCGCGACGGCATATTCGAGGATCAGGGCCCAGCCGACCGTCCAGGCGAGCAACTCGCCCATCGTCGCGTAGGTATAGGTATAGGCGGAGCCGGCGACCGGTACCATCGCGGCGATCTCGGCATAGCACAGCGCGGCGATGATGCAGACCGCACCGGCGATGGCGAAAGCGAGCAGCAGGCCCGGCCCGGCCTTTTGCGCGCCGGCGGCGGTCAGCACGAAGATGCCGGTGCCGATCACGCAACCGATCCCGAACAGGGTCAGCTGGAACCACCCCAGCGAGCGATGGAGCGATTTCTTCTCCGCCGTCGCCAGGATCGCGTCTAGTGGCTTTACGCGCCCAAATATCATGAACAATTCCCCCGGGGGCAGCCCGCGCCGCTGATGGGCGAGCCGCAATTGTCGTTGCGGCCGAAACCTAACCCCAAAACCGGGCAGCGCAATCCCTTCATTGCAGCGTTATGACAGCGGGCGCGCCAGCATCGGGCCCAGCGGACCGCCGGCAAAAACATGGACGTGGAGGTGCGGCACCTCCTGATGCCCGTCCGGGCCGGTGTTGGCGAGCAGGCGATAGCCCGGCGCGACCCATCCGGCGGCGCGGGCGACATGGCCGACCGCGCGGACGAAGCCGGCGATCTCCGCCTCCGACGCCGTGGCGCTGAAATCGTCCCAAGAGACATAGCGGCCCTTGGGAATCACCAGAATGTGATGCGGCGCCTGAGGATTGATGTCGTGGAAGGCGAGCGCGAAGTCATCCTCATAGACCCGCTTCGACGGAATCTCGTCGCGCAGGATCTTCGCGAAGATGTTCTGGTCGTCATAGGGCTGGGTGGCGTCGATCGGCATGTTACGGCTCCAATATGGCGTCAGACGACGGGATCAGGCGCTTGGGCGGGCGGCCTTCTCGTCCAGCCCCGACACGCCCTCGCGCCGCGCCAGTTCGGCGCGGACGTCGTCGAGCGAGACCCCGGCGTCGGCGAGCAGGACGATCAGGTGGAACATCAGGTCCGCCGCCTCGCCGGTCAGTTCGGCGCGATCGCCCGTCATCGCGGCGATGACGGTCTCGACCGCCTCCTCGCCCAGCTTCTGCGCGATCTTGGCGCGGCCCCGGTGCGCGAGCTTGGCGACATAGGAGGAGGCGGGGTCGGCGGTCAGCCGCTCGCGAATCGTCGCTTCGAGGGTGTCGAACTGGTCCATCCCCCGCTCTTTGCCGCCGCCGCCGCGCGAAGTCGAGGAAGGTGGCCGGCCACCCTTCCCGGTGCGGACGGCAATCGGCGCGCGCTGCGCCGGACCGCCCCTGCCCCGGGCAATTTTGAACCGGATTTCATTTGCCCCGCCCCGCCCCGCGCGTCATGGAACCGGGCATGGCCGACGCCGATCCCCGCGCGACTCGCCCCGCCCGAAAGCCGTCGGCGCTGCCGCTGCCGCCCTGCGTGGCGCTGGTGCTCCAGGGCGGCGGCGCGCTGGGCAGCTATCAGGCCGGCGTATTCGAGGCGCTGGCCGAAGCCTCGGTCGCGGTCGACTGGGTCGCCGGCATCTCGATCGGCGCGGTCAATGCCGCGATCATCGCCGGCAACCCGCCCGAACGGCGGCTGGAACGGCTGCGCAGCTTTTGGGATGCGACCGGTTCGTCGCTGCCCAGCTTCCCGATCTTTCCGCAGGACCAGATCCGCGAGTTCGTCCACGAATGGTCGGCGGGCGCGGTGATGCTGGCGGGGGTGCCCGGTTTCTTCACCCCGCGCGCGCTGCCGCCGATGTTCGCCACGCCCGGTACGCCGCAGGCGCTGAGCTTCTACGATTCGGCGCCACTGGCGAGAACCCTCGACGCGCTGGTCGACTGGGACTTGCTCAACGACGGGCCGATGCGGCTGTCGGTCGGCGCGGTCGATGTCGAAAGCGGCAATTTCTATTATTTCGACACCAACACCGACCGCATCGACGCGCGCCACATCATGGCATCGGGCGCGCTGCCGCCCGGCCTGCCGCCGATCGAGATCGACGGGCGCTGGTATTGGGACGGCGGACTGGTGTCGAACACCCCGCTGACGCATGTGCTCGACCATCAGGTCGACGACACGCTGGTGTTTCAGGTCGACCTGTTCTCCTCGGCGGCGGACATGCCGCGCACCATTCTGGACGTCGCCGCGCGGGAGAAGGAAATCCGCTTTTCCAGCCGGACCCGCCAGGTTTCGACCGAACGGCTGAAGCTGCGCCAGGAACGCGAACAGATCCGCAAGCTGATCGCCAAGTTGCCGGCGGAACTGGCCGCCGATCCCGACGTGCAGGCGCTGGCCCGCGCCGCCGACGAACGGCCGGTCAACGTCGTCCACCTGATCTATCGCGCCAATGCCTGGGAGGGGGGCGCGCGCGACTTCGAGTTCTCCGCCCGGACCATGCGGGAGCATTGGGACGCCGGGCGGGCGGCGGTGACGGATACCATCGCCAACGCCCAGCTGGTCGCTCGCAACATTCTCGACGGCAAGACCGCCGCATTCGACCTTACCCGCCGTTAGCTAGTCAGGAGTCTCTCGCATGTTCCTCAAGGGCAAGACCGCCGTCGTCACCGGCTCCACCTCGGGCATCGGCCTCGCCTATGCCAAGGCGTTCGCGGGCGCGGGCGCGGCGGTGATGATCAACGGTTTCGGCGATGCCGCAGCGATCGAGACCGAACGCGCCGCGCTGGCCGAGGCAAGCGGCGCGCCCGCGCTGTACGATCCCGCCGACATGTCGAAGCCCGATCAGATCGCGGCGATGATCCAGCGCGCGCATGAAGAGCTGGGCGGGCCCGACATCGTCGTGATCAACGCCGGCATCCAGCACGTCGCCGCGATTGAGGATTTCCCGACGGAGAAATGGGACGCGATCATCGCGATCAACCTGTCGTCGGCCTTTCACGTGATGCACGCCGTCGTACCGCACATGAAGGCGAAGAAATGGGGCCGGATCATCTCCACCGCATCGGCGCACAGCCTGGTCGCCAGCCCCAATAAATCGGCCTATGTCGCCGCCAAGCACGGCATCGCCGGGCTGACCAAGACGGTGGCGCTGGAAACCGCCACCTTCGGCATCACGGTCAACGCGATCTCGCCGGGCTATGTCTGGACGCCGCTGGTCGAGAACCAGATCCCCGACACGATGAAGACGCGCGGGCTGACCCGCGAGCAGGTCATCAACGATGTGCTGCTGGAGGCGCAGCCGACCAAGGAATTCGTCCAGCCCGATCAGGTGGCCGCGCTGGCGCTGTTCCTGTGCCGCGACGAGGCGGCGCAGATCACCGGCGCCAACCTGTCGGTCGATGGCGGCTGGACCGCCGCATAGGACGGCATGGCGCTGGCTCTCCGTCACGCCCATCGTTCCGCGCGATTCCACCGTCATCCTGGCGACAGGCGTGTGACGTGTATCCCGGGTCGAGCCTGGATGACGGCGGGATTGGGCGACTACGTCGCCAATATTCGGGAGGGTCGGTCCACCCGCGGTCACGACCGCGCCTACGCCTTCACTGGCTACCCCCGCCCCTCGCGCGTTCGAGTTCAGGCGCGCGGGCGGGGGCACCCCGCCGAACCGCTTCCGGCAAATGGCGAGCGGCCAGCGTCTGCCATCGGTAAACCGCTTGGCAGCCGCGCCACGGACGGGCACAGTCGCGCCGATGCGGACATCAGCCATCCTTCTCGCCTGCACGCTGCTGGCCGCGTGCGGTGACAAGCCGCTGGTTTCGGAGCATCGGCCAAGCCCAGCCACCTGGCGCGCGATCGCCACCACTGCCGACCGCGATCGCCTGCGTCGGTGGCGCAGCGGATGGGTGGAGGCTCTGGCGCAGGTCAACGCCGCCGACCGGAGCGGCGATCTGACGGCAGAGGGTGACCTGTTCGTCCCCGACCATGCCCTGCCCGACCCGCTGCCCCCGGCCGGCGACTATCGCTGCCGGGTGTTCAAGCTGGGCAGCAAGGCGCCCGCGACGCCCGCCTTCACCGCCTATCCCGCGTTCGATTGCCGGATAGACGGCGAGGGCGACTCACGCCGCCTGGCCACGCGCGGCGGGCAACAACGGCCGTCGGGCCGGATCCTACCCGACGATAGCGCACGCGCGGTCTTCCTCGGCACACTGATGCTCGGCGACGAGACGGTGTCGCTGCGCTACGGATTCGACGGCGCGCGCGACATGGCCGGGCTGGTCGAGCGGATCGACGAACGACGCTGGCGGCTGACCCTGCCCTATCCGGCGTTCGAATCGGTACTCGACGTCATCGAACTGGTGCCCGCCGGGTAATACCGGGCTCAGTCGCCGCGCTGGCGCGCCTTTTCCGCCTGTTCGTCATAGCCCGATGATGCGGGCGGTTCGTGGTTGTGGACCGGCTGGGTCGACGCGGGCGGATCGCTGGCGTCCATCGATTCGTCGAGCGCGCGATCCAGTCGCGCCTCCTTGCTTTCCGGGTCGCGCTTCAAACGCTTCTCGATCGACGCATCCTGACCGGCGTCCTTGGCATGGGTCGGAGCGTCGGCCGGGGCGTCGGCGGGCGTTTTCGCTTTGTCGTCGATGGCGGTCATCGCCTCTCTCCTGGCTGTTACGGATGAACAACGGATGGCGGCGCGCGGCGTTCCGGCAGTCGCGCACGAAAAAGGCCCGGCAGGTCTCCCCGCCGGGCCTCTGCAGGACCAATCCTGACGACCGGGTCAGTTGCGGCTGGAGCCGAACAGACGCAGGATGAACAGGAACATGTTGATGAAATCGAGATAGAGGTTGAGCGCGCCGAGGATCGCGGTCTTGCCCGCCATGTCGGTGCCGGCAACCTCGAAATAGAGGCTCTTGATCTTCTGCGTGTCATAGGCGGTCAGGCCGGCGAACAGCAGCACGCCGATCGCGCTGATCACCATGCCCATCGGACCCGACTGCAGGAACAGATTGACCAGGCTCGCCACGATCAGGCCGACCACGCCCATGATCAGGAAGGTGCCGAACGGCGCCAGATCACGCTTGGTGGTGTAGCCGTAGAGGCTGAGGCCGGCGAAAGCCGCGGCGGTCGCGAAGAACGCGCCGGCGATCGAGGTGTTGGTATAGGCGAGGAACACCGTCGACAGCGACAGGCCCATCACCACCGCGAACGCCCAGAACAACAGGCTCATCGTGGCGGTGGTCATGCGATTGGCGCCAAAGCTGAGCGCGAACACGAAGCCGAGCGGCGCGAGCATGATCACCCACGCCAGCGGCGTGGTCATCACCGTCGCCGCCGCGCCCGAATAGGCGAACAGCAGCGCGACGATGCCCGTCAGCAGCACGCCCGAGGCCATGCGGTTGTAGACCGACAGCATATAGGACCGGAGCCCCTCGTCGTACGCGCCAGCGCGCGCGGCGGTCGGCGCGAAAGTCGCGGCGCCCGTCCGGGGGTCAGACCAGTTTGCCATTTCCAAATAGCTCCTTTGCCCGGCAACGGTGCCGGATAGCGGGAATATCGCCCTTGTGGCGCCGGCTTTCAAGCGAAACCGGGTCGCCTGCGGCGCCAGCAACATTTAGAAACATTCCATGCACCGGCTCTTCATCGGCTTGCGGCCGCCGCCCGACATCCGCGATGCCCTGCGCGCGACGATGAGCGGCGTGCCGGGGGCACGCTGGCAGGACGACGACCAGCTCCACCTGACGCTGCGCTTCATCGGCGAGGTCGATCGTCCGCAGGCAGAGGACATCGCGTCGGCGCTGGACACGATCCACGCGCCACCCGTCGCGCTGGCGGTGGAGGGTGTCGGCGCGTTCGACACGCGCGGGCGGGTCAACACCCTGTGGGCCGGCGTGCGCCCGCACGGCCCCGTCACCGCGCTTCACCGCAAGATCGACGCGGCCCTGGTTCGTGCCGGCTGCGCCCCGGATCCGCGCGCGTTCCTGCCGCATATCACGCTGGCGCGGCTGAACGTGCCGATGGAGCGCGTCGCCGGGTTCCTCGCCGATCACGCCGGGCTGGCTTCCCCGGCGTTCACGCTCGACCATTTCCTGCTGTTCGAAAGCCACCTCGGCCGGGAGCGTGCACGCTACGACGCCGTCGCGCGCTACTCCCTGGCCGCCACCGCCTAGCGCCGCGATCTACGCGCGGCGGAACACGCCGCAGGCGATGCGCGCGCCGCTGTTGCCCGACGGATCGGTCTTGAGGTCGTCCGCCGCCGCGTGGATGACGATCGCCGCGCCATCGGCATCGAGCATGGCGTCGAGCGTCCCCGCCGGCAGCGTGATCGCCAGGGTGCCCCGGCCATCGGCGCCGATCGTCAGATTGGGCATGTCGCCGGCATGGGGGCCATGCGGATTCTCGACGCCGTGCATCGTGCTGCCGGGATTCCAGTGTCCACCGGCGGTGGTGAAGTCAGGCGCGTCGCAGCGGCCGACCGTGTGAACATGCGTACCATGGATGCCGGACGGCACCGCCGTGGCGTCGATGTTGATGCGGATCGCGCCGCCGCTTTCGATCGCGGTGGCGTGCGCGACGGTCGCGCCGCTCGCATCGACCAGATCGGCCACCGCGGAGGCCCCTGCCGGGCTTGCTGCCGGGGTCGTCCCTTCGTTCGCACAGCCGGCCGCCGCGACGAGAAGCGCGGTCATCGCCAAGATCCTGGTCATCGCCATCTCCCAATTTCCACCACTGGCCCAATGTCCATGGGGAATGATCCGGCGCGAAGGATGTTCCGGCCGGTGCCGAGCCGCTGTGCCAGCCAACGAATTTGGCAGGCAAGAAAAAAGCCCCGGCGGAACCGGGGCTTTTTATCTTTACGTCGGTTGGCGTCGGCTTAGCCGTTCACGCCAGTACCGCCGGCGGCACCATTCCAGTCACCGGTCGAAAGCCAGTCCCAGAGACCACGGGCCGGGCGCTGCATCTTCTTCATAGAAAAGCTCCCAAAGAAACATCCCGTACCGTCACGAGACAGCACGCGAGGGAGCCTGTACCAAAGCGAGAGATGGTTTACAAGATATTTACCATTGCTGTTAAGTCAGGCGGCATCGGATTTCGCCCGCTCCAACAACAGCTTGGTCAGCCCGATCAACTTCATCGGCCGGCCGATCAGATAGCCCTGGGCACGATCGCACCCCAATTTGGTTAGCTCGGCAAGTATTTCCGGTCGCTCAACCCCTTCTGCAACAACGGTTCTTCCCATGGAATGCGCCAATTCGATCGTCGATCGCACCATGACGCGGTCGCTGGCGTTACGGTCGATCGAGGCGACAAAGCTGCGGTCGATCTTCACTTCCGTCGCCGGAATCCGCTTGAAGTATTCGAGCGTGGAGAAGCCCGTACCATAGTCATCGATCGAAACATTAATGCCGAGAGAACCAAGTTCCTCAAGGGTTCGAATCGATGTGCGGCCGCTGGTCATCGCCGCTGATTCGGTCACCTCCAGCGTCAGACGTCCCGGTTCGAGACGTGAATCGAGCAACAGCCACCGCACCACGTCCACCAGCCCCGGCCGTTCGAGCAGCCGCGCCGAAATATTGACCGCGACGTCGAACGCGATGCCCCGCGCCTCGAACGCGGCGGCGGCGTTGATCGCGTCGGACAGGACGAACTCGGTCAGCTTGTCGATACGATCATGCTGTTCGGCGGCGAGCACGAATTCCTGCGGGCTGATCTCGCCCTTTTCCGGGTGCGACCAGCGTACCAGCGCCTCGGCACCGGTGATCCGTCCCGTCGCCAGCTCGAGCTGAGGTTGATAGGCGACCCAGATCTCGCCGCTGCCGATCGCCGCGTCGAGCCGTCCGAGCAGCGAAAGCTTCCATTCGGCGTCGGCCAGCTTGGCCGGATCATAGACTTTCCAGCGCAGCCCCTCGGTGGCGGCGTCGTCGGCGGCGACCAGCGCGGCACCGATCCGGTTGGCCAGGTCGCGCTCGCCACCACCGTCGATCCCGAAGGTCACCGCCAGATCGACCGCGCGACCGTCGATCAGCGCGGGGCTGCGGAACAGCGCGTGGAGCGCGTCGAGCTGGTCGGGGCCGGCGATTTCCGCTTGCGAAACCCAGGCGAAGATCCCTTCGTCGCCCTGATAGATCCGGGCACCCCGCGCGCCGAGCGCCAGCCGGGCGACGATCTGCCCGACCAGCGCCCGCTCGCTCTCCGACGGCAGCGCGGAGGTGATCTCGGCATAGTTGCGCACGCGCGCGGCGACCAGCACGGCGTCATCCGCCGGCCCCTCGCTGCGCAGCGCGTTGAGGTTGGGCAGGCCGGATACCGGATTGATGTTGCCGCGCACCTTGTACGATTGGCGGAAATTGGCCCAGGCGCGGCTGATGGTGACGATTCCGATCAGCAGGACCGCGGGAATGACGTCGAAGAAGACCAGCCGCGCTTCGGTGACCAGCGGCAGGACGGTGACGCTGGCCAGCGCCAGCGCGATCGCCAGCCGCCCGACCCAGCGCCGCGCGATCGCCAGATAGGCGAGCGCGAGCAGGAAGGCGACGACCAGCGGCAGGAACCAGCCGATCGCGACCGGACGCCCTTCCTTGAGCGTTTCGGCGCCCACGACGTTCAGATAGCCGCCGTTCACCTGCCCGACGCCGGGAACGTAGTAGAGATCGCCCATCTCGACCGTGGTGGCCGCGACCACGACGTCCTTGCCGGCGATCGCGCCGGGCTTTAGCCGGCCGGTCAACACGTCCCCCGCGCTGATCGTCGGAATCCTGCGGGTATCGACGGCGTAATCCAGCGGAAAACTCTCTCCGACAGGGCCGTCGACCTCCGCCAGCGCCGCCGCCATCGATGGAATCGTGATCGCCCCGTATCGCGTGCGATAGGGCATCTCGCGGATGGACAGCATGCCCGTATAGGAAATTGCGACGCTGACCGTCTTGCTCACGCGCTGGAATTCCATGAGCGGCAACTTCGCGCGCAGCGCGCTGGTCGAGCGATCCCGCGAATACATCGCCGCCAGCGAAACATTGCCAGCGCGGCCGATCGCCTTCGCGAACGCGCGGTCGCTGGCCGGCGTACTCGGTGCATTGAAAAAGACGTCGAAGAAGATGCGGCGCGCGCCGGCCTCCTTCAGCCGCGTCGCCAGTTCGGCGTGGCGCGTGCGCGGCCAGGGCCAGCTGCCGACCTGTTCCAGGCTATGGTCGTCGATGCCGACGACGACGATGTCGCCCGACGGCGGGTGCTGGCGCACAGCGTTGCGCGCCATGCGGTAGTAATCCTCGATCGGCTGGCCGATCTCCAGAACGCCGACCAACAGGCTGACCGCCACGGCGCAGGCCAGCATCTTCCGCCAGCCCATCCCGCGCGCGGACGCCGCAGCATCGCCGGAGCGGCGCTGCGGAAGCCACGATTGCAAGATACGGCCAAGGTTCACCCTGCCGGGCTAGCGCGCTTTGGTTAACAAAGCTTAAGCACGCGCCGCCCGGCCGGTATCGCGTTACAATTTCAGCGTGGCGTCCGCCGTGATCGACCGCTGCGGGAACGGATGGAACAGGAAATAGCGGTCGTTGGTCAGGTTATCGACGCCCAGCCCCAGCGACCACCGCCGCCCGACCCGGAACGCCGCACGCAGATCGACCACCAGATAGCGATCGAAGCCCTGATAGGTATCCCCGACCGCATCGCTGTTGTCGAGCGTGCCGAAGATGCGGCTGGTGTAGCGCCCGGCGGCGGTGAGCGACACCGCGTCGTCCGGCCGCCACGTGGCCACCAGCGATGCCTTCCAATGGGGGACGCCGGGGATCAGCTTGCCCACTGACGCCGGCGCCGCGGCGTTGGCGCTGGTCACCGCGTCGGCATAGGTGACGCTGCCGGCCAGATCGAACCGCGGCACCAGATCGCGGCGGTCGAACGACAGCTCGACGCCGCGCGCGCGGGTACGCTCGACGTTCTGGACGAAGGTGGCAATCGTCGTCGTGCCGTTCAGCGGCCCGCTCTGGCCGACCAGCGCGTCGGCGACGACCTCGTTGAACAGCGCCAGCCGCATCGTGCCGCGCCCGTCGCGCCGCTCCAGCGCCAGTTCCTGCGAATCCGCCCGTTCCGGGCGCAGGTTCGGATCGGGCACCGCCGGCACCGGGGTGGTGACGAGCTGGTAGAGTTCGGACACCGTCGGAAAGCGCCACGCCCGGCCGTAGGAACCACGCACCGTCCAGCGATCGCCGATATCCCACGCCAGCGATGCCTTGGGCGAGAAGCGCGCCGCCGACAATTCGGGCTGTTGCGCGGCGATGGCGGGGCTGAGCGAGAAGTTGCGCCCGTCGAACGCCTTCCACCATTCGTGCCGCCCGCCGATCGTCACGCTCAGCGCCGGGATCGGCCGCACGACCTGTTGCGCCCACAGCGCTATGGTGCGGGTCTTCCCGCGCGAGGCGAGGTTGACCTCCCCGGCATCCCCGTAGCGCCAGTCGCGCGTGGCAAAGCGGTCGCTCGCCAACCGGAACGCGTCCCAATGGCCGCCGACACTCAGGCCACGCCACGACGCGCTGGCATCGAGCGTGCGCCAGCCGGTGCCGTTGAGCCGGGTGATCGTCCCCGCCCCGCCCGCCGCCGCGCCGGGCAGCGCGGTGCCCGGTATCCGCTGTTCGTCGCGGTCGAACGCATAGGAACTGCCGATCACCTGCCACGCGACCGGCCCGCCCTGCCCGCCGGCCGACAGGCTATGCGACCAGTGGCGCGTGTCGGATCGGTAGGTGCCGTTGGAAAAGGCGCTGGCCGCGACGGTGTAGGGCCGCCCGTCGATCAGGAACGTACCGGCGTAGGCGGGCGCGCCGGCGGCGTCGCTCAGATAGGTTTCCGACCGGGCATCGGTGGTATTGAGGAACAGCGCGCCGACATAGGTGAGCGTCACGCCGGGCGTGAGGTCGAGCGCGGCCTTGAGCTTGTAGCGGTCCTGCCGCTGATGCTCGAGGCCGGTCGCGCCGAGCACGCGGATCGCGCCGCCGGTGCGGTTGCGGTCGGCGAACCCGCCGGTCGCCGCCATCCCCGTCGATCCGGTGCCGGCGGCGGCGGTGACATAGCCGAGCGGCTGCCCCTGGCTGTCGACGTGATCGAGGCTGGCGAACAAGGTCAGCGAGCCGAAGCGGTCGCCGATCGTCGCGCTGAACTGGCGCGACGGCAGCGTCTCGTCGGTGCCGTATTTTTCATAGTTCTGGACGTTGATCGCGCCGTGCGCGGTCGCCTCCAGCCGATCGGGCAGGCGCGTGGTGATCTCGACCACCGCGCCGATCGAATTGCCCGGCCGCGCCGCCGCATAGGGGCCGTAGCTGACGTCGATCCGCGAGATCTCCTCCGGGCTGACCATGCCCCAGCGCGGCGAGGCGGACGTATTGTTGTTGCCGATCAGCGCCGACAGCAAGACGCCGTCGGCATAGATCAGGCTGCGCGCGCTGGCGCCCAGGCCAGAGGTGCGGGTGGCGATCGGCGCCTGGGTATCGCCGATGTGACGCTTCCGCACGATCAGGCTCGGCAGATATTTGATCGTATCCTCGACGTTGATCGCGTTGATCTTCGCGGCGATCGTCTCGGCATCGATCGAGGCGCGGGTGCCCTCCGCCTCGCGGCCGGCGGTGACGACGATGTCGGGGCGCTGGGGGTCGTCCTCGACGGGAACGGGAGAGAGCAGCGCGAGCGCGGGCAGCGTCGCGCCCAGCAATGACGTGGGCATGGGGGTTTCCTGTGACTGATGGGGCACGGCCGGCGGTGCCGGCGGCGGACATCAGCGCGCGGGAGGACCCCTGAGCGGCGGACGCAGATAGGCGGGCGCCCGCGCCGCGACCGGCGTCTCGCGGCGGATCGCATAGGCGAACACGAACGCGATCGCCGCGACCAGCAGCACTGGATCGGCTCCCGCCAGCGACGGTGCCGACAGGCCGGAGAAGGCACAGGGCTGTTCCTTGGTGCCGGGATCGGCCGGCTTGTCGGGCAGGCCGGGAATGGCGATGGTCATCGGCCCGGTGCCGTTGCACACCTCGACCGTGATCGCGCCGGCCTGGGTGCTGGTCATGAAGCCCGCCGGCACCGCCAGCTTCATCGCCAACGCCAGCACGACCAGCCAGGCGGCCAGCACGCGATGGTCACGGACAAAGAGGCGAAGCGCGGTCACGGCGCGGCCTTAGACGGCGTGCGCCGACCTGACCAGAGCGGGGCGGTGGGACATATTGTCCACCCGCGCCGCATCCGCCCTCCCCGTTACAGCGTCACCAGATTGTTGAGGTTGATGATCGGCAGCAGGATCGCCAGCACCATCAGCAGCACCATCGCGCCCATCAGCAGCAGCACCATCGGCTCGACCAGCGCGACCAGCGTCGCAACCAGCGCGTCCAGCTCACGCTCCAGTTCGGACGAGGCGCGGCCGAGCGCGGGGGCGAGCTTGCCAGAACTTTCACCGCTGGCGACCAGAGCGGTGAGCATGGTGGGAAACACCTGCGCCTCGGTCATCGCCGCGCGCAGGCTGACGCCCTCCCGCACCCGCGTCGCGACATGCGCCGCGCGCGTGCGGACATAGAGGTTGGGCGTCACCGCCGCCGCCGCCTGCAACGCCTCGACCAGCGGCACCGCGCTTTCGACCAATGTCGCCAGGCTGCCGGCAAAGCGCGCGGCGTTGTGCTGGCGGACGAAGCGCCGGAACGGGCGGTGCTCGACGAAGAAACGGTCCATCCGCAGCCGGTTCGCCGGGATGCTCGCCCAGCGCGCGAACGCCAGCACCGAGACGACGATCGCGATCCCCAGCCACAGCCCGTAATGCTGGAGGAAGCTGGACATGGCGATGAGCGCGCGGGTCAAGAACGGCAGTTCGGCGCCGCGCGAAACGAACACGCGGACGATATCGGGCACGACATAGATCATCAGCAGGACGATCACGCCGATCGATACCACCGCCAGCAACGCCGGATAGAGCAGCGCCAGTTGCAGTTTCTGCCCGTTCGATTGCCGCGTCTCGACGAAATTGGCGAGGTGACCCAGCACATGCGCCAGCCGCCCCGAACTTTCGCCCGCCGCCACCGACGCGCGGTAGAATTCGGGGAATTCGCGGGGGTGGTTCGCCAGTGCGGCGGCGAAGCTGCGCCCGTCGAGGATGCTGCCGCGCACCGCGAGCAGCAGAGAACTGACCGGCCCCGCCTCCGATTGCGCGGCGACCAGCCGCAATGCCTCCTCGACCGGGATGTCGGAGCCGACCAGCGTCGCGATCTGGCGGGTCAGCGTCGCGAGCTGGCGCGCGGTGATCCCCTTGCGAAAACGCGGCAGCCGGAACTGGCCGACCCCGACCCGCCCCTCGGACGCAGGCTCGACCGACAGTGGCAGCAAAGTCTGTTCACGCAGCGCCGCGCGGGCGGCGGCGGGCGACGACGCCTCGACGATACCCTTGCGAGTGGCGCCGGACTTGTCAGCGGCGCGATAGGCGTAAGCGGGCATAGGCCCCTAAAATCCGTTCGGGCCGAGCTTGTCGAAGCCCTGCCCTTCTTCTTCTGCCGGGTGCCGGAGAGAAAGGCGGCGCTTCGGCAGGCTCAGTGCGAACGGAAAGCGCGCGCATCGCATGTGGCTACCCCTCCTCACGCGTGACCCGCGCGACCTCCTCGACGGTGGTGGTGCCGGCGCGGATCTTGGCGACGCCATCGTCGAGCAGCGACGGATTCTTCTTGCGCGCTTCCTTCTCCAGCTTGGCCTCGGATGCGCCGTCGTGGATCATGCCCTGCAACGCCTCATCGACCGCCACCACCTCGTACAGCCCGGCGCGGCCGCGATAGCCCTCACCGTGGCAGTGGTCGCAACCGCCGGCGCGCCAGATCGCCTTGCCCGGTTTCAGCGCGCCGCCGAGCAGCCGCGAATCGGCCTCGCTCGCGCTGTCCTGCCAGCGGCAATCGGGGCACAGCCGCCGCACCAGCCGCTGCGCCGCCAGCCCGACCACCATCGGCGCGAGCAGATACCGCTCCACCCCCATGTCGACCAGCCGCGTCACCGATCCGATCGCGCTGTTGGTGTGGAGCGTCGACAGCACGAAATGGCCGGTCATCGCCGATCGCACCGCGACCTCCGCCGTCTCGTGATCGCGAATCTCGCCGACCATGATGACGTCGGGATCCTGCCGCAGGATCGCGCGCAGGCCGCGTGCGAAGGTCATGTCGGTGCGCGGGTTGACCTGGGTCTGCGCGACGCCAGGCAGTTCATATTCGATGGGATCTTCGACCGTCATCACATTGCGTTTGCGATCGTTCAGCCGGGTCAGCGCCGAATAGAGCGTGGTGGTCTTGCCCGACCCGGTCGGGCCGGTGACGAGCAGGATGCCGTGCGGCTTGTCGAGCAGGCGCTGGAACGTCTCGACATCGCGCTCGCTCATCCCCAGCCCGCCCAGGTCGAGCTTGAGCGAGCCCTTTTCCAGCAGGCGCATCACGACGCGCTCGCCATGCTGGGTAGGGATGGTCGACACGCGCGCGTCGACGTCGTGCCCGCCGATGCGCAGCGTCACGCGGCCGTCCTGCGGCACCCGCTTTTCGGCGATATCGAGCTTCGCCATCACCTTGATCCGGCTGACCAGCAGCGGCGCCAGCGCGCGCTGCGGCTCGACGATGTCGCGCAACACGCCGTCGATACGAAAGCGGACCACGAGCTTCTTTTCCGTCGTCTCGACATGGACGTCGGACGCGCCTTCCTTGATCGCTTCGAGCAGCAGCGCGTTGATCAGGCGGATGACGGGCGAATCGTCGCGGCTGTCGAGCAGGTCGTCGACCGCCGCCGCGCTGTCCGCCAGCGCGGCCAGGTCCATCTCGTCCATCTCGAACTCGGCGGCCTGCGCGGCGCCTTCGCCATAGACGCGCGACAATTCGGCATCGAACGCCGCCGGCGTGACCGGGACGAACCCGACCCCCGGCGCGATCCGTTGCACCTCGAGCAGCGCATCGAGCGACGCATCGGCGCGGTGCAGGCAGACGCGACCGCCGTCGGGCTCGGACCCGAGCAGCACGCCCCCGTTGCGCGCAAAGGCATAAGGCAGCCGCGACGGCGCGGTGATCGCGGCGGTCATTCGCGAAACTCTACGGTGGCGCCCACGGTGCCGGGCGTGCCGCCCTTGCCCAGATCGACGCGCGTCACCGACAAACTGCTGTTGCGGGCGATATCGGCCAGCCAGTTCATCACCGCGTCATAGCTGCCTTCGCTCACCGTGGCGCGGATGCCGCCGAGCACCGCTTCGGTCTGGATGGTCAGGCCGAACCCCGTCGCGGCGTTGGTGATGATCGTGACCGGTGGGCCGGTGCGCGGCGGCGGGCCGCTGGGCCCGAGCGCGCCGGCGGCGGCGACGCGCGCCTTCAGCATGTCATAGGTGCGGATGTCGGCCAGCGCGCGCGTGCGCGCCGCGTGCAGCGGCTGGATCACGCCCAGCACCAGGACCAGCCCGGTCAGCACCACGCCTAGCCCGCCGACCATGATCCGCTCGCGCTGGCTCAGCCCGCTCCACCACGCGGCGATGCGCTGGACGGCCGGGCTGTCGGTGAGGCGCGGCGCGATCATGCCGCCGTCCCCAAGGTGATGGTGATGCCGTCGCCCCGCGCGGCGACGGTCGCGTCCACCCCACCCTCGCGCAGCGCGGCGTTGATGCGCGCCGCCAGCGCCGGATCGCTCGAATCGACCGCGATGGTCAGCACCCCGCCGGAAAAGCGCATCGTCTTGACCGGCACCGATCCCGCCATCGGCGCCAGCGCGGTCGAAACGCGCGTCGCCAGTGGCAGGAACGGATTGTCTCCCCCGGCAGCGGCGCGGGGGATCAGGTCGGCGACGGTGCCCGCCAGATCGTCGCCAGATAGGTTGGCGCCCGGCGCCTTCGTCGCGACCAGCGTCCTGAGATCGTCGGCGCGCGTATCGGCGATCCGCCGCAGCATCAGCGTGTCGGCGGCGGCGATGCCGGTGTGCGCCAGCACGCCCAGCCCGACGATCAACGCCAGCCGCCGGCCAACCCCCGGCACCCGGCGGCGGCGCACGGCATAGTCGCCCTGCCGCAGATCGAGCGCGGGCGCGCGCAATCGTTCCGCCACCGAATCGGCGCCGAGATCGGCGCCGGCCGCGCCCATCTCCTCGGGCAGCGCATCGCCATAGCCGGTCGCGGGCGGGCGTCCGGCCCCTTCCCAGGCGGTTCGCAGCATCGCGGCCGGGATGGCGAATCCGGTGCCGTCGGCCGACCGCACGACCGCGCGCGCCGGCTCCAGCCCGACTGCCCAGCCGCCGGCATCGGGCAGGGGCAGCGCCAGCGCATCGGGCACCAGCGCGGCGGCGCCCAGCCCCGCAGCGTCAGCCGCCGCGACCCACGCCGCCATGCGAACGCGGCCGACCACGCCGACCAGATAGCGTTTGGGTGCGATCTCCGCCCCCAAGGCCAGATGGACGCTCTCGACCGGCTCGGCGATCAGATCCTCGACGGCAAAGGGCAGCGCGGCGAGTCGTTTGGCGCGACTGGCGATCGGCAAGTCGGCCGCGATCAGCCGCACCGCCTCGGTCGGCACCAGCAGCGTCGCGGGGCCGTCGGCGGTGACTGGAACGGGCTTCTCGCCGTCGAGCCGCCACACCCCGCTGCGCGCGGCAATGGGGGCGCTGGCGTTCCCCATCGCTTCCGCTGTAATGGATGTGTCACGGGCAAGGGCCATGGGACCGCGAATGCGCATTCTTTTCCGACAGTTTCGTGACACCGTGGCAGCGCGCGCGCGCTGCCGCAAGGTGCGAGCCGCCCGGCCGGGCGAAGCCGGCGTCACGCTGGTCGAGATGATCGTGGTGCTGGTGATCATCGCGATCGTCGCCGGGATGATCGTCGGCAGCGGCATTCTCAACCGCCCCGATCAGGCGCGGGTGACCACCGCCAACGCCGATCTCCACACCATTTCGGCCGCGCTCAAACTCTATCGGCTCGACAACGGCGACTATCCGACCACCGCGCAGGGGCTGAAGGCGCTGGCCGAACGTCCGGAAACGCCGCCACTGGCGCCCAACTGGAATCCCGAAGGCTATCTGCCCGAGGTGCCGGTCGATCCATGGGGCCACCCCTATGTCTATCAGTCGCCCGCGCCGGGCGGCTTCGCGCTGACGTCGCTGGGCAAGGACGGCAAGCCGGGTGGCGAGGGCCTCGACGCGGACATCGTGGGCCGGAAGTGATTCCGCGCCGTGCCAGCGACACCGGCATGACGCTGGTCGAGATGCTGATCGTGCTCGCGATCATCGGGGTCGCGGCCGGCGCGGTGTCGCTCAGCATCGGCGCCGCCACCCGCGCACCGTCGGTCGAGAGCGAGGCGCGGCGATTCGCGATCCGGCTTCAGGCCGCCGCCGACGACGCGATGCTGGGCGACCGCATGGTCGCGCTGACCGCCGACAAGGGTGGCTATGGCTTTGCCACGGTCAACGCCGATGGCACGATTCCACAGGGCACCGCCGCACTCGACCCGCATCGCCTGCCCGGCGGCATGACGATGGCGCTCAGCGCCGCACCGCCGATGGTGCTCGGGCTGGACGGCGCGGCCCGGCCGCTGGTCGCGACGCTGTCGAGCGGCGGGCAGCGCTGGATGGTCCGCTACGATGGCCTCACCGCCGTCGCTTCCCCGGCGCCCGCCGCATGAACCGGGCGGACGCCGAAGGATTCTCGCTGATCGAGGCGCTGGTCGCGCTGGTCGTGCTGGCGATCGCGACGGTCGGGCTGATCGGCGCGGTCGAGCAGCATATCGATTCGACCCGCGCGATGGAGCGCCGCGCGGCGGCGATGTGGGTCGCGGAGAACCGCATGGCCGAACTGACGCTGGGCGCCGGCGCGGCGGAGGGGGACCGGGTGACCCTGCTCGACCAACGCTGGCTGGTCGGCGTCACCCGCACCGCCACCGACGATCCCGAGATCGCGAAGGTGCGCGTGCAGGTGCTGGCCGACGGCGAAAAGACGCCGTTGGCGGTGCTCGACGGCTTCGTCGACCTTGGCCCGGCGCAGGCGCGTCGCACATGATCGCGCTGCCCGACTGGAACCCGGCCCGGATCAACCGCGCGCTCGACGTGCTGACGGTGCTGGTGATCGTCTCCGTCGGCGTGGCGCTGGCCGGGCTGACCTGGCGGCTGCTAGGCCATGCCGGCACGGGCGCGGTCACCGTTCCGCGCGCCGCGCGGCCCGCCCCGCCGCCGCCTGATCTCGCCCCGGCACTGGCGCTGGCCCCGTTCGGCAAGCCCGCCGCCAACGGCGAGGGCGCGCCGGCGACGACTCTGGCGATCGAGTTGAAGGGGCTGATGTTCGCCCGCCCCGCATCGCTGTCGACCGCGTTCATCGCGGCAGAGGGCGCGACCAAGCCCTATCACGTCGGCGAAGTGGTGGCCGGTGCCACGATCGAGGCGATCGAGACCAAGCGCGTGCTGTTGCGCAACGGTGGCCGCGTCGAATCGCTCGGTTTCCCCCAGCCGCTGGCGCAGGCGACGCCCGCCGCCCCCGCCCCGCCGACCGCGACCGGCCGCCCCGCCGGGGTCGCGCCGCCGCCGGCACCGTCGACCGCACCGCCGCCGCTCGCCGGTCCGCCGCCTGCCGACGGCACCAGCGCGGCGGTGGCGATGATGCAGAAATTCGACGCGCGGCCGGTATCGGGCGGCTATCAGGTCGGCGCCAACGCCCCGGTCGGTATGCAGCAGGGGGACGTGGTCCAGCTCATCAACGGCGCCCAGCTCGGCAACCCCGAGGTCGCGCGCGACGCCTTCCTGAAAGCGCAGCAGGAAGGCAACGCCCAGATCCAGATCCTTCGCGACGGCAAGCGGCTCACGCTCACCGTCCCGATACGCTAGGAATTCCAGCCACCGTGGCCCATCCGATTCGCCTTTCCATGCTCGCGCTCGCGCTGACCAGCGCGCCGCTGACCGCGCAGACGGTGCCGTCCGAATCGGCCAACGACATCGTCGTCAACATGCGCGGCGTCGAGATCGCCGACGTTTCCGAACAGATCAGCCGGCTGACCGGTCGCACGTTGATCCTCGACCCGGCGGTCAAGGGCAACGTGACCGTCACCTCCGCCGAGCCGCTCAGCCAGGCGGGGGTGTGGGACCTGTTCCAGTCGGTGCTGCGCGCCAACGGCTATGCGGCGGTGCGATCGGGCCGGGCGTGGCGGATCGTGCCGGCGGCGAATGCGGTGCGCGACGGCGGCGTGCCCGCGCGCGGCATCGGCGGGCAGGAACTGGTGACGCGGATGATCCGGCTGGCCAACGTCCCATCCGCCGACGCGGCACGGATCGTGCGGCCGCTGGTCGCCAGCTTCGGATCGGTCGAGCCGCTGACCGCACCCAACGCGATCGTCGTCACCGACTATGCCGACAATGTCCGCCGAATCGAGGCGCTGGCGCGTTCGCTCGACGGCGGCGGCGGTTCGACCTTCACCACCATCGTCCTGCGCAACGGCAACGCGGCGGACATCGCCCAGTCGCTCCAGGCGGTGCTGGGCGACGGCGGTGCGCGTGTCGCCGGCGACGCGCGCAGCAATTCGATCGTCGTGCGCGGCACGCCCGCCGCCGTGGCGGAGGCGCGCAAGATGGCGCAGGCGCTCGATGCGCCGGGGGGCGCCACGCCGGTCACGCGGGTGTTCCGGCTGAACTATGCCGACGCCGAATCGATCACCGATGTGCTGCGCGGAATCCTGGGCGATCAGGGCACAGTGACCAATCCGGTCGCGCGCAGCCTGACCCAGCGCCGCACCACCGGCAGCGCGGGCAACCCGACCGCGCAGCTCAACAACCTGATCGCGCAGAACAGCAACGCCCAGTCGGGCCTGACCGGGCAATCCGCGTCGGGGCTGGGCTCGTCGAGCGGCATCTCGACGGTCGGCCAGACGCAGGAAGCGACGCCGCAGGGCTTCTCCACCCCCGACCTCACCGTCCAGCCCGCGCCTGACATCAACGCGATCGTGGTGCGCGGCACGCCCGCCGCGATCGCCAGCATCGAGCGGCTGATCCCCGATCTCGACGTCCGCCGCCCTCAGGTGCTGATCGAGGCGGCGATCGCAGAGATCGTCGGCGACGATGCCGAAGCGCTGTCGGTCCAGCTCGGCACGGCCGGCGCGGTGCTGAGCGACGTCGAGGGCGCGGGAACGTCGTTCAGCACGATGGGCACGACCTCGCTCGGCACGATCCTCAGGACGCTGGGCGTCCCGGCCGGAAGCCTGCTGGGCGAAGGGGTGACCGGCAACATCGCGTTCGGCAACGATTTCTCGATCCTGGTGCAGGCGCTCAGCACCTCGACCAAGTCGAACCTGCTGTCGACGCCGCAGCTCACCACGCTGGACAACAAGGTCGGCGAATTCGTGGTCGCGCAGGAGGTGCCGTTCGTCACCGGATCGATCCTGACCAACAGCAGCGAGGCGACGCCCTATACCACGATCGAGCGCAAGGACGTCGGCATCACCATGCGCGTGCTGCCGCGCATCAACGCGGGCGACACCATCCGGCTGGAGATCAGCCAGGAAGCGTCGTCGATCTCGCCGACGCAATTGTCTACCGCGGCCGACATCATCACCCAGAAGCGCGCGCTCAACACCACGGTGCTGGCCGACGACGGCCAGACGATCGTGCTGGGCGGGCTGATCTCCGACGATCGCACCCAGTCGAAGAGCCAGGTGCCGGTGCTGGGCGACATCCCGGTGCTGGGCGAGCTGTTCAAGTCGCGGCGCGAGGGCAAGACCAAGCGTACGCTTTTCATCTTCCTGAAGCCGACCATCCTGCGCGACGGCGTGGCGGCCAGGGCGGCGACCGAGGAACGCTATGCCCGGCTGCGCGGCCACGAGACCGATCTAAGGCGCAAGGGCAGCCTGCTCATCAACCCGCCCGGCCCGCGGCTGACGCTGGAAATCAACGGGATCTACTGATCCCGGCGGACATCAGCGCGATCTACTGGTCCCCGGCGGGCAGCGGTACGCGCAGGCGCTGGCCGCCGCGCGTGAAGAATGCGGCGTCGATCGCCAGCGATTCGAGCGTCCAGCCATCGACGCCCTCCCCCACCGCCAGTGTGCGGCTGCTGCCATCGGTGCCGCGGACCATCGCGACGGCATCGCTCCCGATCCGCCCGACGACCCCGATCAGTTGCGGCGCATCCGCCGGCAAGGGCGCGGCGTCCTCGCTCGCACCCGCCGCGAACAAGGGACGGGTAAACACCGCGGTGAGCGGCGGCCCGGCCCGGACGGTCAGCGGGGGTGGCGGCGGTTCTGCGGCCACCGGGCGCGCGGGCGGGCGCAGCAGCCCGACCGGCATCGCGACCGCGACCACCATCGCCAGCACGATCGCGATCCGCTCGACGCGCGTCATCGCCATGGCGCCACCACCTCGCCCTGCAAGCGCACGGCGCCGTCGTTGGCGTCGATCCGCCACTGAGCGAAGCGCGCCAGCGGCGGCCCGCGCTCGACCGTATCGACCAGCGCGATCACCGCATCGTTCGATCCCGACAGCCGCACGCGGACCCGCGCCAGCCCGGCCGGGTCGGCGACGGGCACCGCCTCCTCGACCAGCACCGCGCCGCGCCCCGCGAGCCGGCGTAGCCGCAGCGCCAACATGCCATTGGCGGCGTCACGATCCGCCGCCGCCATCGCCTGGCCGGGATCGACCACCGCGTGCGATGCCGGCGGCTGAGAAATCACGGCCCGCAACCGAACGCGCTCCGCCCGCGCGACGGCCAGATCGCCGAGCGCGTCGCCGATCATCGGCGCGGTTGCCAGAATCACCGCCAGCCCCGCGGCGGTGGCCCAAGCCAGCGGCGCGCCCGTCACCGGCCGTCCTCCAGCGTCACGATCATCGCGCCGTCGCCGCGCCGCTGGCCGGTGTCGCGCAGACCCTGAGTCACCGGATCGCGGCGCAACACGGCGCGCAGCCGATCGGGATCGGGCGCGGCGACATCGATCGCCAGCCGCCCGTCGGCGCCGCGTTCGGCACGCACCAGATGGCTTTCGGCGGGCAGGATGCGCGCCATCCCCTCCAGCGTCGCGCCCAGCGTCGGCCGCGCGAGCAGCGGCGCCAGCGTCGCCCGCGCCGCCGCGCGTTCGTCGGCCGCCGCCAGCTT
>NZ_DATMGG010000081.1:0-2512 GCF_035555815.1 Sphingomonas sp. | reverse complement strand
TGGTCGCGCTGTTCTGCATGGGGTGCCATTCGACGCTGTTCGGGCCGATCAAATACTCGATCATGCCGCAGCATCTGCGCGGCGACGAGATCATGGGCGGCACCGGGCTGATCGAGGCGGGGACGTTCCTGGCGATCCTGGGCGGGCAGTTGCTGGCCGGGGTGGTGGCGCCATGGGAGGCGGGGTTGATCGCGACGGCGCTGGCGGTGGTGGGGTTCGGCGCCGCGATGATGGTGCCGCCGGCGCCGCCGATCGCGCGGGACGTGCGCGTTCGGATCAACCCGGTCGCCAGCACGTGGGACGTGCTCAAGGTGGCGCGGAGCGGGCGGGGGGTGTGGCTGTCGATCGTCGGGATCAGCTGGTTCTTTGCGGTCGGCGCGGTGCTGGTGTCGGAGTTCCTGCCGCTCGTCTCTGGCGTGCTGGGCGGGCGCGAGCCGGTCGTGACGCTGTTCCTGATCGTGTTTTCGGTGTCGGTCGCGCTGGGATCGATGGCGGTAAACCGGCTGTTGGCGGGCGCGGTGTCGGCGCGCACCGTCCCGCTGAGCGGGCTGGCGATGGGTGGGTTCATGATCGACCTGTGGTGGGCGACCGGCCACTTCACCGTCACCGCGCCGCGCGCCGGCATCGCCGCGTTCGTCGCCAGCGCGGGGAGCGGGCGCATCCTGTTCGACCTGACCGGCATGGCGTTCGCCGGGGGCATGTTCATCGTCCCGCTCTATGCGATCCTCCAGACCGCGACCCCGCCCGAGCAGCGATCGCGGGTGATCGCGGCGAACAACATCGTCAACGCGGTGGTGATGGTGGTGGTGGTGGTGGTCGCGACCATCCTGCTGTCGCAAGGCATATCGATCCCCGGCGTGATCGGCGCGATGGGTGTGGCGACGCTGGCGGTGTCGGTGGGGCTGGGCCGGCTGGCGCCGGGCGGGGTGTTCGGTGCGCTGCGCCGCTCCGGGCGCGCAGAGCCGCGCGGGGATTGACGGACGAGGCGCTTACTGCGCCTGCCAGCCCAGCCCCAGCGCCTTCTGGATCGCGATATAGTCGGTGGTCAGCCCGGCGGTGGCGGCGGTCAGGTTCTGCTCCGCCAGCACGCGCTGCCGCTCCGCATCGAGCGCGTCGATCAGCGTCGCGGTGCCGGCGCGCTGACGCTGCTGCATTAGCGTCGCGGCGCGATCCGCCGACGTCTTGATCCGCGCCAGCGCCGCCAGCGATTCGCGGCGGTGGCCGAAGCGTGACAGCGAATCCTCGGCATCCTGCAACGCCGCCAGCACGGTGCGGCGATATTGCGCCTCCGCCTCGTCGCGCGCGCCCTCGGCCTGACCGACGCGCGCGGCGTTGCGGCCGAAATCGAGGAAGCTCCACGACAATTGCGGCAGTGCGATCGCGCTGATGTTGCCGAGGTCGGTCAGCGCCGACGGCTTGGTGCCGCCGATGCCGATGATCCCCATGAAGCTGAGCCGGGGAAAGCGAGCGGCCTCGGCCACGCCGATGCGCGCGGTCTGCGCGGCGAGGCGGCGTTCGGCGGCGCGGATATCGGGCCGGCGCTGGAGCAGGGCGGCGGGATCGCCGACGGCGACCGAGGCGGGCGGCAGCGGGATCGCGCCGGGCGTGGCGAGCAACGCATCGACCGCGCCGGGCTGTTCGCCGACCAGCACGGCGAGCGCGTTGAGATAGGCCTCGATCTCGGCGGCGAGCGGGACGAGCTGCGAGCGGGTGGTCTGGACCTGGCCCTGGAGCCGCTCGACGTCGAGCGCGGAGGCGGTGCCGGCGGCCTCGCGCTGGCGAGTCAGCCCCAGCATCCGTTCCTGCAGTTCCGCCGCCTGGCGGGTGAGCGCGAGCCGCTGCTGGCGATCGCGCAGGCTGACATAGGCGTTGGCGACTTCGGCGCTGAGCTGGACGCGGGTGTCGGCGGCGTCGGCCTCGGCGGCGGACAGATTGGCGCGCGCCGCTTCCGTCGTGCGGCGCTGGCCGCCGAACAGGTCGACCTCCCAACTGGCGTCGAAACCGACGTTGTAGAGGTTGAGCGCGCTGATCTCCGATCCGCTCCCGCCCAGGTCGATGCCGGGGATTTCGGCGTGGGCGTAGAGCCCCGAGGCGGACACGCTGGGCAGTTGGTTGGCGCGTTCGAGGCGCAGCGCGCCGCGCGCCTGCTTCACGCGCGCCGCCGCCACCGCGACGCCCGGATTGCCGGCGAGTGCGCGCTCCTCCAGCGCATCGAGCGTCGGATCGCCGAGCGTCGTCCACCAGCGCGCCGCGACCGGCGCGTCGGGCCGCGCGACATCGCCCGCGCGGACGAAGCCGGCGGGCGGGGCACCGGCGGAGGTGGCTTGCGGCGGGCCGGCGTAATTGGGGCCGACGGTGCAGGCAGCGGCCAGCGCGACGAGCGGGAGCAGAAAAATGTGACGCATCATAACCCTCAATGCGCTGCGGCCAGCGGGGCGTCCTTTGGCAGCGGCCGCAGGAACAGGACGAGCGGGGTGACCAGCATGATGCCGATCGAAAGCATCCAGAACAC
>NZ_DATMGG010000080.1:0-3557 GCF_035555815.1 Sphingomonas sp. | reverse complement strand
CGTCGCCGACGGCTCCCCCGCGCGCCACGCCGATCGGATCAAGGCGCCGGTGCTGCTGTTCCACGGCACACAGGACGACAATGTCGGAGTGCGCGAATCGCGGGTGATGGCCGACCGGCTGAAGAGCGCGGGCGGCAAGGTCGACTATGTCGAGTTCGAGGGGCTCGACCATTATCTCGACGATGCCGCCGCGCGCACGCGGCTGCTGAGCGATTCGGACCGCTTCCTGCGCGCCGCGCTCAACCTGCCCGCGCAATAGAACGGCGGAGGCGAAGGCCGGACGCAAACCGGCGAGATACAAAAAGGGCGGCCCCTCGCGGGGCCGCCCTTTTTTTGTGTCTGGCCGAATGACCCGTGCAGCGCGCCGCGGTAAAGCCGCGTCGTCGGACGGCGCCATCCGCGCCGCCGGCCGTTCGCGCTGAGGATCGCCGGATCTAGCCGCGCTAAATCCGTGCTTCAGCGCGAATAGAATTCGACCACCAGATTCGGCTCCATCTTCACCGGGTACGGCACCTCGTCGAGGGTCGGCACGCGGGTGAAGGTCACCTTGGCCGGGCCGTCGGGGGCGACATATTCGGGGATGTCACGCTCGGCGAGGGTCTGCGCCTCGAGCACCAGCGCCATTTCCCTGGCCTTGCTGCCCAGCGTGATTTCCTCGCCCGGCTTCACCTGACGGCTGGCGATGTTGCACTTCACGCCGTTGACGCTGACGTGGCCGTGGCTGACGAGCTGGCGCGCGGCGAAGATCGTCGGGGCGAACTTGGCGCGATAGACGATCATGTCCAGACGCTGCTCGAGCAGGCCGATCAGGTTCTGGCCGGTGTCGCCCTTCATCCGGGCGGCCTCGGTATAGGCCTTCTTGAACTGCTTTTCGGTGACGTCGCCGTAATAGCCCTTGAGCTTCTGCTTGGCGCGCAGCTGGATGCCGAAGTCCGACATCTTACCCTTGCGGCGCTGGCCGTGCTGGCCCGGGCCGTATTCACGCTTGTTGACCGGGCTCTTCGGGCGACCCCAGATGTTCTCGCCCATGCGGCGGTCGAGCTTGTACTTGGCGCTGTGGCGCTTCGACATCGGTAATTCCTTGCAACTGCTACGACGTTGGTCCCGGTATGCCGCTCTGCTGGGGTCTGACGACCGGCAGGGCCACCGCTTCACCGGGGTGCGGGGCCATTGCGAAGGCGGGCGCCTAGCCGCGCACCCCGCCCGAGTCAAGCTGGACAGCGCCGACATGGCCCGCCACTAGCCGTGCATGACCGACATCCTTGATCCCACCGACTGCATGACGATGGCGCAGGTGCGCGCCGGCGTCGACGATACCGACCGCCGGCTGATCGCGCTGCTGACGCGGCGTTTCGGCTATATGGACGCCGCCGCGCGCATCAAGCCCGAGCGCCACCAGGTCCGCGACGAGGCGCGCAAGGCGCAGGTGATCGCCAACGCCCGCGCCGCCGCCGAAGCCGCCGGCATTCCCGGCGCGGCGATCGCCGACCTATGGGACTCGCTGGTCGAGGCATCGATCGCCTATGAATATGAAGCGTTCGACGTGAGATGACGTCAACCTCACCCCGTTCGCCCTGAGCTTGTCGAAGGGCCGCCCTTTCTTCTGACGGAGAAAGACGGTGCTTCGACAAGCTCAGCACGAACGGAGGAGGATGTTGCTACCCCTTGGGCTGCTTCTTGCCGCCCAGCGCCGACAGCACGCCGCGCATCGTGCGCAGTTCCTGGCTCGACCAGCCGGGCTTGGTCAGCAGCGTGCGCAGCGTCCGCCGCGCCGTCGGCACCCGATCGGGCGGATAGTAATAGCCCGACGTCTCGAGCATCGCGTCGAGCTGCCCGATCATCCCCTCCAGCTCGTCCTGCGATCCGGGCGGGTCGAGATCGACGGTGGGCGGGCTCGCCAGCCCCGCGCCCTTCGACCATTCATAGGCGACCAGGATCACCGCCTGCGCCAGGTTGAGCGAGCCGAATTCGGGATTGATCGGCACCGTCACGATCGTGCGCGCCAGCGCGACATCGTCGGTTTCCAGCCCCGACCGCTCCGGGCCGAACAGCAACGCCGACCGCCCCGCCTCACCCCGGATCGTCCGCGCCGCGACTTCGGGCGTGACCACCGGCTTGGTCACCCCGCGCTTGCGCACGGTGGTGGCATAGACGTGTGGGCAATCGGCGACCGCGTCGGCGACGCTGTCGAACAGCCGCGCGTTGGCCAGCACCACGTCGGCGCCGCTGGCGGCCGGCCCGGCGGCGGGATTGGGCCAGCCGTCCCGCGGCGCGACCAGCCGCATCTCGGTCAGTCCGAAATTGAGCATCGCGCGCGCCGCCTTGCCGATATTCTCGCCAAGCTGCGGGCGGACGAGGACGATGACGGGGGGTGGAGTCGCGGCGCTCACCCCCGCCCCGCCTCGCTGACGTTGCCGGCGAAGTCCTCGAAGTCCTTGGCCTCGCGGAAGTCCTTGTAGACGCTGGCGAAGCGGATGTAGGCGACCGAGTCGAGGCCCTTCAGCGCATCCATCACCAGCGCGCCGATGTGGCTCGACTGGATTTCGGGGTCGCCCTGCGTTTCGAGCTGGCGCTGGATGCCCGACACCAGTTGCTCGATCCGCGCCGGGGCGATGCCGCGCTTGCGGCACGCCACCTCGATCGAGCGCAGCAGCTTGTCGCGCTCGAACGGCTGGCGGCGATCCTCGCTCTTGAGCACGGTAAGCTCGCGCAGCTGGATGCGCTCAAAGGTGGTGAAGCGGGCGCCGCACGCCTCGCACTGGCGCCGGCGACGGATCGCCGCCCCATCTTCCGTGGGGCGGCTGTCCTTTACCTGGCTGTCCTCATGCGCGCAGAACGGGCACCGCATCGCCGGCTATCGTGTCCTGTTGCGATAGGCGGCATAGCCCGCGCCGAGCAGCGCGCCGCCGAGCAGCGACACCGGCAGCACGATCGCCACCAGCGCGCCGACCGCCGCACCGCCCAGCACCTTGTTCCCGCGCTCGCCCTCGAACCACTGGCTGGCGCCATCGACGGCCCCGTCCAGCTTCTCGGTCACGAAGTCGGCCGCGCCGCGCACCTTGTTCTCGAAATCATTCATCTCACGCCTCCGGATAGATCGGGAAACGCTGACATAGCGTATTAACACGCTCACGCACAGAGGCTTCGACCTGCGCGTCGCCCTGCTCGCCGTTTTTCCGCAGGCCATCGAGCACGTCGGCGACCATGTTGCCGATCTCACGGAACTCGGCCGGGCCGAAACCGCGCGTGGTGCCGGCGGGCGAACCGACGCGGATGCCGCTGGTCTTGACCGGGGGCAGCGGATCGTTGGGGATGCCGTTCTTGTTGCAGGTGATCGCGGCGCGCTCGAGCGCCTCGTCGGCGTCGCGGCCGGTGACGCCGAGCGGGGTGAGGTCGATCAGCGCGAGGTGGGTGTCGGTGCCGCCCGACACCACCGCGCAGCCGCGTTCGGCCAGCGTCGCCGCCAGCACCTTGGCGTTCTCGACGATCGCGGCGGCATAGCTCTTGAAGTCCGGGCGCAGCGCCTCCCCGAACGCGACCGCCTTGGCGGCGATGAC
>NZ_DATMGG010000079.1:0-15860 GCF_035555815.1 Sphingomonas sp. | reverse complement strand
GGCGCCCGGCGCGCGCGGCGAGGCGATCGACCCCGCCTATGCCGAGGCGGTCGGCCACGCGCTGGCCGAGGCCGGCTTCACCCTGCTGCGCCAGCCCGGCCATGCCCGCTATGCGGCGGAGATCACCGTCACCCAGGAAGCGCACGGATCGGTGATCGCCGAGGCGCCGCGCCGCCCGCCATGGGTGAGCGGCGGCACCCAGAGCGGGCGCACCGGCGGCAGTGTCAGCGTGCCGCTGCCGTCGGGCAAGGGGCAGGTCAGCACGCTGGTGTCGACCGCGATCGAGATCCGCATCCGCCAGCGCGCCGATGCCGACGACGCGGCGCCGCGGTGGAGCGGCCGCGCCGCCACCGCGCAGGCGACCGGCACGCGCGAGGGCGCCCCGGCGGCGGTCGCCGCGAAGCTGGTCGGCGCCCTGTTCCGGAACTTTCCGGCCGATTCCGGCCTTTCGATCAGCGTGCCATGACGGTGACGCGGAAGATGACTGAGAAGAAGATGGCGACCAGAACCACGACGATCCTGCTGCTGATGGCGGCGACGCTGGGCGCCTGCGCGACCACCGACCAGCGCGGCGGCAACGCCACGCACGGGCGCGGCGGCGGCAGCGACGTGACCCGCTATCACCTGGGCCAGCCGATCGCGCCGGGGACGATCGCGCTGGAGCCGCAGGGGACCAACACCGTCGCCGGCCCCGAATATCAGCTGTATGCCGACGCGGTCGCGGGTGAACTGGCCAAGCTGGGCTTCCAGCCCGCGCCGCAAGGCCCCGAATCGCAATATATCGCCGCGATCGCCTTTCGCCGCACCCCGGTGGGCGAGGTACGCAAGCGGCCGGCGGTGACGATCGGCATCGGCGGCGGCAGCTATGGCGGCGGCGGGATCGGCATCGGCGGCGGCGTCAGCACCGGGATCGGCGGCGGCAAGCGCAGCACGGTCCTGGCGACCGAGCTGTCGGTGCAGCTGCGCCGCCGCGCCGACGGCACCACCATCTGGGAAGGCCGCGCCCGCCGGCAGGAGATCGAGGGGCGCGACGAACCCGCCTCCACCGCCGATATCCTGGCCGATGCGCTGTTCAGGGGGTTTCCCGGAGAGTCCGGCATCACTATCAGCGTGCCATGACCATCAACATCTGCGCCGCGTTCGACAGCGGCAACATCCGCGTCGTCGGGCAGGAAGGCGACCGCGTCGACCTCGAGATCGTCCGCGATCACCTGTCCGATTTCTACCAGTGGTTCCATTTCCGCGTCGCCGGCGCGCGCGGGCGGACGCTGACCTTTCGCATCGTCAACTGCGCCGCGTCGGCCTATCCGTTCGGCTGGCCCGGCTATCGCACGCGCGTGTCGACCGACCGGATCGAGTGGCGGATGGCACCCGACACCGACTATGCCGACGGCGTGCTGAGCTGGACCCACAGCTTCGACACCGAACTGGCGTGGTTCGCCTATTTCGCGCCCTATACGATGGAGCGCCATGACGAACTGGTCGCGCGGATCGCGCGCCAGCCCGGCGTCACCCACCGCCAGCTCGGCACCAGCCTGGACGGGCGGGCGATCGACTATCTGCGGATCGGCGAGGGACCGAAGCCGGTCTGGCTCTATGCCCGCCAGCACCCCGGCGAATCGATGGCCGAATGGTGGATGGAAGGGGCGCTGGACAAGCTGACCGACCCCGCCGACGCCAATGCCCGCGCGCTGCGCGAGAAGGCGACGCTGCACATCGTCCCCAACATGAACCCCGACGGCAGCTTTCGCGGCCACCTGCGCACCAACGCGGCCGGAGTGAACCTCAACCGCGAATGGCACACGCCGTCGCCCGAGCGCAGTCCCGAAGTGCTGTGCGTGCGCAATGCGATGGACGAGACCGGCGTCGCCTTTGCGATGGACGTCCACGGCGACGAGGCGATCCCGGCCAACTTCCTCGCCGGGTTCGAGGGCATCCCGTCCTGGACCGACGCCCAGGGCGCCAAATACAATGAGTTCGCCCGCCGGCTGGCGGCGGCGACGCCCGATTTCCAGACCGAAAAGGGCTATGACAAGGCCGCGCCGGGCAAGGCCAACCTGAGCATGTCGACCAATCAGGTCGCCGAACGGTTCGGCGCGGTGTCGATGACGCTGGAGATGCCGTTCAAGGACCATGATCCCAACCCCGATGCCGCGTTCGGCTGGTCGCCGGAACGCTCGAAGGCGCTGGGCGGCGCGTGCCTCGACACGCTGGCCGGGTTCATCGACGAGATCTGAGGCGCGCCGCCATTTTCCGCGCGGCCTGAGCTTGTCGAACGGCCGCCTTTCTTTCTATCAGCGCGCCGAAGAAGAACGGGGCTTCGACAGGCTCAGCCCGAACGGGGTTGGGATCGGGGCCGGTCCGAGGAGTCGCAATGCCCAAGCTCGTGCTGATCCGCCACGGCCAGTCCGCGTGGAATCTGGAGAACCGCTTCACCGGCTGGTGGGACGTCGACCTGACCGAGCAGGGCACGCGGGAGGCGTGGGACGCGGGCGTGGCGATGAAGTCGGCGGGGCTCGATTTCGACCTGACCTTCACCAGTTTCCAGACGCGCGCGATCAAGACGCTCAACCTGGCGCTGGAGGCGATGGGCCGGCTGTGGCTGCCGACGGAGAAGGACTGGCGTCTGAACGAGCGCCATTACGGCGGGCTGACCGGGCTCAACAAGGCGGAGACCGCGGCGCTGCACGGCGACGATCAGGTCAAGGTGTGGCGCCGCAGCTTCGACGTGCCGCCGCCGCTGCCCGAAGACGGCAGCCCGTGGGATCTGGCCAAGGACGAACGCTACAAGGGCGTGCCGATCCCGCAGACCGAAAGCCTGAAGGACACCATCGCGCGGGTGCTGCCCTATTGGGAGGCGACGATCGCCCCCGAGCTGAAGGCGGGCAAGCGCGTGCTGATCTCCGCCCACGGCAATTCGCTGCGCGCGCTGGTCAAGCATCTGTCGAACATCCCCGACGCCGACATCACCGGGCTGGAGATTCCGACCGGCCAGCCGATCGTCTATGAGTTGGACGACGCGCTCAACGCGACCGACCGCTATTATCTGAGCGAGCGCGGCTGACGCGGGCGATCAGGCGCGCGGCTTGCCCGCGCGCGCTGCCTTGCCGTCGATCAGCACCGCCTGCTGCCACTTGCTCGGCGGCTTGTCGGTGCGGTGGATGCAGCCCACCCAGCAACACGGGCGCTTCTTGCCCTCCAGCAATTCCTCGCCGGTGCGCACGATCCGCCGCGCGCGCGTCGCCGGCTGCTTGGCGTCGTCGACCCAGCAGATGAACTCATTGCGGCCAAGCGGGGTCAGCGCCTGCCACAAGGCGAGCAGCGCGGGATCGCCGCGCACCGCCGCCTGAAGATCGTCGCCCGCCTGATGCACGGTGCCGTGCGGGAAATCGTCCGCCATGATGCCTCCGGGTTGGTTACGCCGCGAACGTCTCCGCATCGACCGCGTAGAGCGCGTCCGCCGTCGCCGTCGCCGCCGCCTTCAGCCCCAGCGCTTCGGGCACGATCTGGTCGACGTAGAAGCGCGCCGCCGCCGCCTTCATCCGCAGGAACGGCTCGTCGCCACCGGCCGCCGCGATGCGGCCCTGACGCTCCATCAGCCAGCCGCACACCGCGACCGACAGCATCGTCAGGAACGGATAGCTCGCCGCCAGCCGGTCATCGACCTCGGCCGCCGCCAGCGCGCGGGCGACCTCCCCACAGGCGTCGATCAGCGCGATCAGCGCGGGTGCCTCCGCCTCGGCGCGCATGTCCGCCACCAGCCGCGCCAGCACCCCGCCGTTGTCGAGGCCCAGCTTGCGACCGACCAGATCGGCGGCCTGAATGCCGTTGGTGCCCTCATAGATCGGGGTGATCCGCGCATCGCGGAAATATTTCGCGGCGCCGGTCTCCTCGATATAGCCCATGCCGCCGTGGACCTGGACGCCCAGGCTGGCGACCTCATTGCCCAGATCGGTGGCGTGCGCCTTGGCCAGCGGGGTGAGCAGGTCGAGCCGCGCCTTGGCCTCCGCATCCCCCAGCGTCGCGCGGTCGACCTGGCCGGTGGCGAGATAGACCAAGGCGCGCGCCGCCATCGTCTGCGCCTTCATCCGCATCAGCATCCGCCGCACATCGGGGTGCTCGACGATCGCGACCGGGCCGGCGCCGGGCGCCGACGCGCGCGGCGACTGGATGCGTTCGCGGGCATAGGCGACCGCGCGCTGGGTCGCGCGCTCGGCGACCTGCACCCCCTCCAGCCCGACGTTGAGCCGGGCGTTGTTCATCATCGTGAACATCGCGCGGATGCCGCCCAGTTCCGGCCCGATCAGCTCGCCGACGCAGTCGCCGTTGTCGCCGAAACTGAGCACGCAGGTGGGCGAGGCGTGGAGCCCCATCTTGTGTTCGATCGACACGACGCGGACGTCGTTGGGCGCGCCGGGATTGCCATCGGCATCGAGCCGGTATTTGGGCACCAGGAACAGCGACAGACCCTTGGTTCCGGCAGGCGCGTCCGGGGTGCGCGCGAGGACGAGGTGGACGATGTTGTCCGCCATGTCGTGATCGCCGAACGAGATGAAGATCTTCGTCCCCTGGATGCTGAACGTGCCGTCGCCGCGCGGAGTGGCGCGCGAGCGCAGCGCGCCGACGTCGCTGCCCGCCTGCGGCTCGGTCAGGTTCATCGTGCCGGTCCACTCGCCGGTCGCCAGCTTGGGCAGGTAAAGCGCCTGCTGCTCCGGCGTGCCGTGGTGGGTGAGCGATTCGATCGCGCCCACCGTCAGCGTCGGCGCCAGCGCGAAGCCCATGTTGGCGGTGCCCAGCGTCTCCAGCACCGCGCTGGCCAGCGCGAACGGCAGCCCCTGCCCGCCGAACGCTTCCGGCGAGCCGATCGTGCCCCAGCCGCCGTCGACATAGGCGCGGTAGGCGGCGGCGAACCCGTCGGGCATCACCACGCCCTGTTCGGTCCATTTCGCGCCGACGGTATCGCCCAGCGTATCGAGCGGCGCCCATTCGCCCGCCGCGAAATCGCCGACGCCGTCCAGCACCGCATCGACCACGTCGGCGCTGGCGGCGGCGAACCGATCGGCCTGGGCCAGTTCGGGCAGGCGGGCGACATGTTCAAGGACGAAACGCTGTTCGGCGACGGCGGGGGTGAAGCTCATGGACCTCTCGCTTGCTGGTTGATCGCGGAGGCTATAGCCGCAGCTTGGTGAGCACACCAACCACCCAGATTCTGCCGTTTGGCGACGCCGCGCTGGCGGAGGCGGCGGCGGTGATCGCGGCGGGCGGATGTGTCGCGGTGCCGACAGAGACGGTCTATGGCCTGGCCGCCGACGCCACCGATCCGCGCGCGGTCGCCGGCATCTATGCGGCCAAGGGGCGGCCGAGCTTCAACCCGCTGATCGTCCATGTCGCCGATCTGGCGGCGGCGGAGGCGATCGCGGTGTTCGACGAGCGCGCGCGGGCGCTGGCGGCGCGGTTCTGGCCGGGGCCGCTGACATTGGTGCTGCCGGTACGCGAAGGCGCGGTGGCGGGCATCGTCACCGCGGGACTGACCACGGTGGCGGTACGCGTGCCGCGCCACCGCGCGATGCAGGCGCTGCTGCGCGCTACGGACAAGCCGCTCGCCGCGCCGTCGGCCAACGCCAGCGGCGCGATCAGCCCGACCCGCGCCGCGCATGTCGTCGCCAGCCTGGACGGGCGCATCCCGCTGGTGATCGACGACGGCGCGACCGAGGCGGGGATCGAATCGACGATCGTGATGGGCGAGGCCGTGTTGCGTCCGGGGCCGATCACGGCGGCGGAGATCGCGCTGTGCTGGGCCGCGCTGCCGAGCGATTCGCCCGACGCGCAGGGCGACCGCCTGCCCGGGGGCACGATTGGGGCGGCTGGAACGGGGGCGGTGACGGCGCCGGGGCAGCTCGCCAGCCATTATGCGCCGTCGAAGCCGCTGCGGCTGAACGCGACCGATCGCCGCGACGGCGAATGGCTGATCGGGTTCGGTGCCGTCGCGGGCGACGCCACGCTGTCCGCGACGGGCGACCCGGTCGAGGCGGCGGCGCGGCTGTTCGACGAGCTCCACCGCGCCGATGCCGCGCCGTCGGCGCGAATCGCGATCGCGCCGGTTCCCGAGAGCGGAATCGGCATCGCGATCAACGACCGGCTGCGCCGCGCCGCGCATCCGCGCGATCCTTTACAGCTGCGTAACGACGCCTAGACTTGCCCGATCCCGCATGAGTCGGGGGGACGCAGGAGAACGGCGATGAGCAACGTACAGCGTGGGCTTGCGGAAATGATCGGGACTTTCTGGCTGGTGTTCGGCGGATGCGGCAGCGCGGTGCTGGCGGCCGGGATACCGGGGGTGGGCATCGGCTATGCCGGCGTCGCGCTGGCGTTCGGCCTGACGGTGCTGACCATGGCCTACACCATCGGCCACATCTCCGGCTGTCACCTCAATCCAGCGGTCACCGTCGGGCTGTGGGCGGGCGGCCGTTTCGCGGCGAAGGACATCCCGCTGTACGTCGTCGCGCAGGTGGTGGGCGCGGTGATCGCCGCCTGGCTGCTGCTGACGATCGCACAGGGTCAGCCGGGCTGGGACCTGGCGACCAAGGGGCTGGCCGCCAACGGCTATGGCGAGCATTCGCCGCACCTTTATGCGATGGCGGCGGGCTTCACGATCGAAGTCGTGCTGACGTGCGTGTTCGTCATCGTCATCATGGGATCGACCGACAGCCGCGCGCCGGCCGGGTTCGCCCCGATCGCGATCGGACTGTGCCTGACGCTGATCCACCTGATCTCGATTCCCGTCACCAACACGTCGGTCAACCCGGCGCGCAGCACCGGGCCGGCGCTGATCGTCGGGGGCTGGGCGATCCAGCAACTGTGGCTGTTCTGGGTGGCGCCGATCATCGGCGGCGCGCTGGGCGGGATCGTCTACAAGGCGCTGGGTGCCGAGGCGACCAAGCGGCCGCCGATCGAGGGCGAAGCGCTTTAAGGGGAAAATCCGTCATTGCGACCCCGGCGAGAGCCGGGGGAAGCAATCCGGGCCTGCGCTCGCGGGGCTGGATTGCCGCGGGGCTTCGCCCCTCGCAATGACGACCTATGGGGAGCGCTCAGGCGACCGTCGCCGCCTTTGACCGGGCGGCGAAGCTCTTGCGCAGCTTTTGCAGCTTGGGCGGGATCACCGCCAGGCAATAGGGGTTCCGCTGACCCTCGCCGCCCCAATATTCCTGGTGGTAATCCTCCGCCGGATACCAGTCGGCCAGCGGCTCGATCGTGGTGACGATCGGGTTGGGCCAGCCGCCGGCACCGCGCGCGATCGCCGCCTCGGCCGCCGCGCGCTGCGCGTCGTCGTGCGGAAAGATCGCCGAGCGATATTGCGTGCCGACATCGTTGCCCTGGCGATTGAGCGTGGTCGGATCGTGGGTGGTGAAGAAAATCTCGAGCAGGTCCTCATAGCTGACCACGCCCGGATCGTAGGTCAGGCGAATCGCCTCCGCATGGCCGGTATCGCCGCCGCACACCTGTTTGTAGGTCGGATCGGCCAGATGGCCGCCGGTATAGCCGCTCTCGACCTTTTCCACCCCGATCACGTCGTTGAACACCGCTTCGGTGCACCAGAAGCACCCGCCCGCGAAGGTCGCCGTTTCCATGCCGCTACTCCTTGCTAACCCGCGCTAGATAGGGTTGGGCGCGGCCAGAGCAAAGGGAGCGGGGAAATGAGCGAGGCACGGCTGGACGGATCGGTGCTGGTGACCGGCGGCGCGGGCTATATCGGCAGCCATGCGGTGCTGGCGCTGGCGGACGCGGGCTACCGCGTCGTGGTGGTCGACAACCTCGTCACCGGCTTTGCCTGGGCGGTCGATCGCCGCGCGACGCTGATCGAGATGGCGGTCGAGGACGACCGGGTGCGCGACGTGATGCGCGAGCACGGCGTGCGCGCGGTGATGCATTTCGCCGGATCGGTGGTGGTGCCCGAATCGGTCAGCGATCCGCTCAAATATTACCGCAACAACACCGCCGCGAGCCGATCGCTGATCGAAAGCGCGGTGACGGTCGGCGTGCCGCATTTCATCTTCTCCTCCACCGCCGCGACCTATGGCACCCCGGCCAAGGTGCCGGTGGCGGAAGGCGACCCGACCGTCCCGATCAACCCCTATGGCATGTCGAAGCTGATGACCGAGGCGATGCTGCGCGACGTCGCGGCGGCGCACCCGTTCAACTATGCGGCGCTGCGCTATTTCAACGTCGCCGGTGCCGATCCAGGGGGCCGGAGCGGCCAGTCGACCGCCGGCGCCACCCACCTGATCAAGGTCGCGGTGGAAGCGGCGATCGGCAAGCGCGAGGGAGTCAGCGTGTTCGGCACCGATTTCGCGACACCCGACGGCACCGGGGTGCGCGACTATATCCACGTCAGCGACCTGGCCGCCGCGCACGTCCACGCGCTGGAACTGCTGGTCGCCGAGCCGGGGCGCAGCCACACGCTCAACGCCGGCTATGGGCGCGGCTATTCGGTGTTCGAGGTGCTCGACGCGGTCGACCGGATCACCAACCGAACCGTCGACCGCCGGCTGGAACCACGCCGCGCGGGCGACCCCGACGCGCTGATCGCGGACAATAGCGCGATCCTCGCCACCCTGCCTTGGCGGCCGCGGCACGACGATCTCGACGGGATCGTCCGCGACGCCCTGGCTTGGGAACGCGCGCTGGCGGAACGCTGAACATGGATGTTCGTTGGCGCGAAAACTGATAGGATCACCGCATGAAACAGATCGCCATCGTCGTCAGCACCTTGGCGCTGGCCGCCAGCCCCGCCGCCGCGCAGCAGAACAGCAACAGCGCCGGACAGATCGTATCGCAGCCGGCGCGCGACGTCGGCGCGGAGAAGATCAAGATCCCGCCCGTCCTGATCAAGGCGAGCGAGGCGCCGTACAGCATCGCCGGCGTCGCCACCTGCGCGGCGATCGGGCGGCAGATCACCGCGCTGACCGCCGAACTCGGCCCCGATTACGGCGCCACCCCGGCCGAACAGGACAAGGTCGAGCAGCTTGCCGCGGCCGGCGGCCGGGCGGTGGTCAATTCGATCATCCCGTTCCGCGGGCTGGTGCGCGAGGTTTCGGGCGCCGCGGCGGCCGACCGGCGGCTGCAGGCGGCGGTCGACGCCGGGCTGGCGCGGCGCGGCTTTCTGCGCGGGCTGCAGCAGGCCAAGGGCTGCCGGCGCTGATCGAGTGGTGGGCTCGCCGGGATTCGAACCCGGGACCTACAGATTAAAAGTCCGTTGCTCTACCGACTGAGCTACGAGCCCACTCGGCGAGCGCCCTAGGGCGACAGAGGCGCGCTAGCAAGTGCCGCACGGTCAATCCGCTGACCGGATCGCGCCACGCCGGGGCGATCGCGGCCAGCGGGCCGAGCACGAAGCCGCGATCGCGAAAGCCGATATGGGGGACGATCAGCCCCGGCCCGCGCCACGCCCCGCCCGACCACAGGATGATGTCGAGGTCGATCACCCGCGCCCCCCAGCGCCGCCCGCGCCGCCGCCCGAAATCGCGCTCGATCGCCTTGAGCCGGCGCAGCAGCGCGTCGGGCGATTCAGCGCTCTCGATGATCGCGGCGGCGTTGGCGTAGCGGCGCAGCGACGGGCCCATCGGCGCGCTGGTGATGACCCGCGACACCGCCACCGGATCGAGCAGGGCCAGCGCCGCGCGCACCGCGTCGGCCGGCGCGCCATGCCGGCCGCGCACGTTCGACCCGACCGCGATCGCATAGCTTGTGAGCGCCATGCACGGGCTCTAGCGAAGATCGATGGACTTCGCACCCAGCCCGTTGCCAGCGACCGAGCCGCCGCATGATTGCCCGCGCTGCCCCCGATTGGTGGCGTTCCGCGAGGAATTGCGCATCGAGCATCCCGACTGGTGGAACGCCCCCGTCCCCGCCTTTGGCGACCCCGGCGGCTGGCTGTGCATCGTCGGGCTGGCGCCGGGCAAGCACGGCGCCAACCGCACCGGCCGGCCGTTCACCGGCGATTTCGCCGGCGACCTGTTGTTCGCGACGCTGGCGAAATTCGGGTTGACCAGCGGCACCTATCAGGGCGCGCCGGGCGACGGGCTGGCGCTGGACGGGGCGATCATCTGCAATTCGGTCAAGTGCCTGCCGCCGCAGAACAAGCCGACCCCGGAGGAAACCCGCACCTGCCGCCCGTTCCTGGCGGAGCAGGTCGCGGTGCTGCCCCAGGCGCGCGTGTTCGTCGCGCTCGGCCAGATCGCGCACCAGTCGGCGGTCAAGGTGCTGGGCGGGCGGTTGCCCAAATGCCGGTTCGGCCATCTCGCGGAGCACAGGATGCCCGACGGGCGGGTGCTGATCGATAGCTATCACTGCTCACGCTACAACCAGAACACCGGGCGGCTGACGGCGGAGATGTTCGAGGCGGTATTCGCGCGGGCGCTGGCGCTGCGGGGGGCGGTGTAGCCTCTTTTGTTCACGCGGAGGCGCGGAGACGCGGAGGGGTCGTATCCGGGGCCATCGTCTCGCGTCAGCGAGACTTCAAATCTCTCCGGCTTGCCGAGTGTTCACAGGCCGCTGGCGCGGCCGCCCTTACCGCAGGCGCAACACCTCTGCGTCCTCTGCGCCTCTGCGCGAACACCCTTCTTCTTCGCGCCTTCGCGCGAACAAAAAAGATCAGACGTCCTGCACCAGCCGTCCGTAGAGTTCCGGCCGGCGATCGCGGAAGAAGCCGAAGGCGGCGCGGTGGCGGGCGACGCGGGCGAGGTCGAGCGTCGCGGTGATCACCCCCTCCTCCTCCCGATCCAGTTCCGCCAGGATATCGCCGCGCTCGTCGGTGATGAAGCTGGTGCCGTAGAAAGTCTGGCCATGCTCCACCCCGACGCGGTTGGCGGCGATCACCGGCACGACGTTCGACACCGCGTGGCCGACCATCGCCCGCCGCCACAGCCGCGCGGTATCCAGGCTGTCGTCGTGCGGCTCGCTGCCGATCGCGGTGGGGTAGAACAGCAATTGCGCGCCCATCAGCATCATCGCGCGCGCGGTTTCGGGATACCATTGGTCCCAGCACACCCCGACGCCCAGCGTGGTGCGGTCCGGCCCGTCCCATACCCTGAAGCCGGTGTTGCCGGGACGGAAATAGAATTTCTCCTCATAGCCCGGCCCGTCGGGGATGTGGCTCTTGCGATAGACCCCGGCGATCGCGCCGTCCGGGCCGATCATCGCCAGCGAATTATAATAGTGCGGGCCATCCGCCTCGAAGAAGCTGGTCGGGATGTGGATGTTCAGCTCGGCGGCGAGCGCCTGCATCGCCAGCACCGCCGGATGTTCGGCGGTGGGGCGGGCATTGGCGAACAGTCCCTCGTCCTCCACACGGCAGAAATATTCGCCCTCGAACAGTTCGGGCGGCAGCACCACCTGCGCGCCGCGCCCCGCCGCCTCGCGCACCAGCGCGGAGACGCGCGCGATGTTGGCGTCGATATCGTTCGTGAAGGCGAGCTGGAGCGCGCCGACGGTGATCTCGGTCATTCCGGGGGTCCTACCGCTTCGGGATCTGCTGGCTGATGCAGTGAAAGCTGCCGCCGCCGGTCAGGATATGGTCGGCGCGCAATCCGACCACCGTCCGCCCGGGAAACAGCCCCTCGAGCGCCGCGACCGCCGCGTCGTCGTTGGGCTGGCCATAGAGCGGCACCACCACGCTGGCGTTGCCGATGTAGAAGTTCATGTAGCTGGCCGGGATGATCTCCTCCTCCGGACTCAGCACCCGGCCGGGCGACGGCATCCGCACCAGTTCGATATGGCCGAACCGCTCCGCCCGCTCCGCCGCCGCCTGATAGACGCGCCAGTTGGGGTCATTCTCGGACGCTTCGGGGATCGCCAGCACCCCGGGCGCGACGAACCGCGCCAGATTGTCGACATGGCCGTCGGTATGGTCGTTGAGCAGCCCGTCGCCCAGCCACAGCACCGCCTTGACCCCCAGATCGCGCCGCAGCCGCTCCTCGACCTCGCCGCGGTTCATGCCCGGATTGCGATTGCGGTTGAGCAGGCATTGTTCGGTGGTGACGATCAGCCCGGTGCCGTCGCCGTCGATCGCGCCGCCTTCCAGCACCCAGTCGCAGTCCTCCGCCGCGATGCCGCGCTGGCGGGCCAGCCGCGCGCCGATGTCGTCGTCGCCGGGCAGGTCGTATTTGCCGCCCCAGCCGTTGAAGCGGAAATCGCGCGCGGTGCCGTCGCCGACCAGGATCGCGGCGGTATCGCGCAGCCAGATGTCGCCGAACGGCTCGATGATGACGGTGGCGAACGGCGCCAGCCGCTCGGCCGCCTCGGCCGCTTCCGCCGTCGCGGCGACCAGCAGCACCTTTTCCCCGCGCCCGCCGGCATCGACCGCGCGCGCGAACGCCGCGACCTCCGCCTGCGCGGGTTCTAGATCGGCCTCCCACAGCTCGGGGTGGCTGGGGAAACCGATCCACACCGCCTTGTGCGGCGCCCATTCGGGGGGAGGGGTTCTGGTCATGGCCCTGGTTCTACTTCCCCGCGCGGCTCTTGTCGCGGATCGCTCGGAATTCGTCGCCCGGCACCCAGTTCGGCCAGTCGGTGCCGTTGCCCAGCACGCGGCCGATATCGAAATACAGGCTCAGGTCCTGCACCGCCGCCGACCAGTCCCAGTTGGGATCATATTCGTCCTTCGGCCCGTGATAGGTGCTGACGCGGGTCTTCTGCGCCTCGACCCGGCGGGCCTCGGCGGCGGGATCGGCCAGCGCGCCGCCCGAATGGGCGTTGAGCATCGGCACGCCGCGCTTGGCGAAGCTGAAATGGTCGGAACGATAATAGCCGCCGCCCTGCGGCCGCGGATCGGGATCGGCGCCGCGGCCCTGCGCCACCAGCGCCTTTGCGAGATAGCCGTCCAGTTCCGACTTGCCCGCGCCGGTCACGGTGACGTTCTTCGTCAGCCCGGCCATCGACATCGAATCCATGTTGATGCCCGCGACGGTCTGCGCCAGCGGATAGACCGGATGATCGGCGTAATAGGCCGAGCCGAGCAGCCCCGATTCCTCGGCGGTCACCGCCAGGAACAGCTGGCTGCGCGCGGTCGGGCCGGCCTTCACATTGGCTTCGGCCAGCGCGACCAGCGCGGCGGTGCCCGAAGCATTGTCGATCGCGCCGTTGCAGATGTCGTCACCGTCGGGCGCCGGCGTGCAGCGGCCGAGGTGATCCCAATGCGCGCTGTAGAGCAGATATTCGTTCGGCGCGGTGGTGCCGGGCAGGATGCCGATCACGTTCTTTGACGCATGCTTGCGCACTTCGTTGTCGAACGCGACCGACATCTTCACGCCGCGAAACGGCACGGCCTTGAACCCCTTGACCTTGGCGGCGGCGGAGAGCCGGTCGAAATCCTGGCCCGCCCCGGCGAACAGCCGCTTGGCGAAATCGAGCTGGATCCAGCCGACCGCCGCCGACTGATCCATATGGCCGTTGGCCGCGTCGGCGACCTGCTGCGGCCCGGTCCAGCTCGATTCGACCACGTTCCAGCCATAGGCGGCCGGCACGGTATCATGGACGATGATCGCCGCCGCCGCGCCCTGCCGCGCCGCTTCCTCGAACTTGTAGGTCCAGCGGCCGTAATAGGTCATCGCCTTGCCGCCGAACGGCCCGTCGAGCGTGGTGCTCTCATAATCGGGATCGTTGACCAGGATGACGACGGTCTTCCCCTTCACGTCGACGCCGGCATAGTCGTTCCAGCCCTTTTCCGGCGCGTTGATGCCGTAGCCGACGAACACCACGTCGCTGTCCTTGACCGCGATCTTCGGCGTGACGCGGTAGCTGGCGATGACCATGTCGGTGCCATAGCGCAGCGCGATCGGCGCGCCCGCGCCGGTGAAGGTGAGCGGAGTGACATTCTGCGCGGTCAGCGAGACCAGCGGCACGTCCTGGAACCAGCTGCCGTTGTTGCCCGGCTTCAGCCCCGCCTGAGCGAACCGTTCGGCGAGATAGGCCAGCGTCTTTTCCTCACCCGGCGTGCCCGGCGCGCGGCCCTCGAACGCGTCGGAGGACAGCGTTTTGGTGATCTCCTTCATCGTATCGACCGAGATTTCCGGCGCGGTCTGCGCATGGGCCGGCATCGCCGCCAGCATCAGGCCCGCGCTCAAGAACAGACGCTTCATCGTCACTCCCTTCATCATTCCGGCGCCGTTCTGGCAGCGTCGCGGACGACCGGCAAGCTTGTCCGCGAACGATTGCGCCCCTAGGCTGCGTGCGTGAAACAGGGAGGGGGCTCCATGCGTAAATTGATGCTTTGCCGAGGCTTTCTGGGCCTGGGCCTTCTGGCGAGCACGGCACTGTCGGCGGGCATCGCGCGGGCCGAAGACTCGACCGCCGCGCGATTCGGCGCGCGCGAGCATGTCCAGGGCATCAGCCTGTCGCCCGACGGCACCAAGGTCGCGATCCTGACCCCGTTGCAGGGGCGCGGCGTGGCGCTGACGATCGGTGATCTCGTCGCCGGCGGGCTGAAGGTGATCACGTCGAGTTCCGGCGATCCCGAACAGATCGAGCGATGCGCCTGGACCAACGCGACGCGGCTGATCTGCACGATTTCGACCACCAGCTGGATCGACGGCCAGCGCGCGGGCTTTTCCCGGCTGATCGCGATCAACAGCGACGGCAGCGACATCAAGATGGTCACCGCGCGGGCCAGTTCGCGCGCATTGGGCGTGGCGCAGCACGGCGGCGCGCTGATCGACTGGGGATCAGACGACGCCAGCGGCAGCGCGCTGATCACCCGCGACTATGTGCCCGAGGAGACCACCGGATCGCACATCGCCAGCAACCGCGAGGGACGCGGCGTCGACCTGGTCGACATCCAGTCGGGCAAGCGCCGCGCGGTCGAAGCGCCACGGCTGGACGCGGTGGAGTATATCAGCGACGGCCACGGCACGGTGCGCGTGATGGGCGTGCGCCCGCGCACCTCGACCGGGTACGAGGGCACGCGGACGGTCTATTTCTACCGCAAGCCGAATGATCGCAACTGGGAGAAGCTGGAGACTGGCGACGGCGGCTTCGAACCCTACATCGTCGATCGCGAGCAGAATGTCGCCTTTGGTTTCGCAAAGACGGACGGCCGCCAGGCGCTGTACAAGGTCGCGCTCGACGGGAGCCTGAAGAAGGATCTGGTGTTGGCGCGGCCGGACGTCGACGTCGACGGGCTGCTGACGGTCGGGCGGCACCGCCGGCTGATCGGCGTGAGCTATGCCACCGACACGCGCGTCGCCGAATGGTTCGACCCCGCCTTCGTCAAGCTGCGCGATTCGCTGGGCAAGGCGCTGCCCAATTCGCCGATCATCAGTTTCGCCGACGCCAGTTCGGACGAGAGCCGCATCCTGATGTTCGCGGGCAGCGACGTCGATGCCGGCGGCTATTTCATCTTCGACAAGAACGCCCGCAAGCTGCAGGAGGTGCTGCCGGTGCGGCCGCAACTGGCCGGGCTGACGCTGTCCCCGGTCAAGCCGGTGACCTATCCCGCCGGCGATGGCACGCGCATTCCGGGCTATCTGACGCTGCCGCCCGGTGCGACTTCGACCAAGGGGCTGCCGGCGATCGTCATGCCGCACGGCGGGCCGGGCGCGCGCGACGAATGGGGTTTCGACTGGCTGTCGCAGTATTTCGCGCAACGCGGCTTCGCGGTACTCCGGCCCAACTTCCGCGGATCGACCGGCTATGGCGACGCCTGGTTCCAGAAGAACGGATTCCAGTCGTGGCGCACCGCGGTCGGCGACGTCAACGACGGCGGCAAGTGGCTGATCGCCGAGGGCGTCGATCCGGGCAAGCTGGCGGTATTCGGCTGGTCCTATGGCGGCTATGCCGCGCTGCAATCATCGGCGCTCGACGCCAAT
>NZ_DATMGG010000078.1:0-26959 GCF_035555815.1 Sphingomonas sp. | reverse complement strand
CGAACCGCACCTCCAGCGGAAAGCGCTCGGCGTTGGACAGCGGCCGGCCGCTTTCGTCCTTCACCCCTGCGGGCAGGGTCAGTTTCGCGGTGGTCGCGCCGGGCAGCGGCGCGGCGAACTTGACCTCGCTCACCGTCGCCTTGCGCTGGTCATCCTTGGCGATCGTCGGGCTCAGTGTCTTGCCGTCGGGCAGCGCGATGCGGATCGCCTCCGCCTGCGCGCGCGGCACCGGGGCGGAGAATCGCACCCACGCTTCCTTGACCGGGTTGCATCCCGCCTGCGGATTGACGCGGCTGCATTCGAACCGCGCGGTGAACGGCTTGCGAACGGTGAAGTCGTACCGCTGGTCGGCGCCGGCGCTGCGCCCGCCGCCGCTGATCCCCGCGCCCCACACCAGCGCCATGTCGCGGCCGGGCGGCAGCGGGCGGCGACATTTGAGCGCGACCACGCTGGCCAGCGCCGCGTCGCGATCCTTTCCGGCCTCAGGCAGCGCGTTGGGCAGCCCGGCGTTGGTCAGGAAGCTGTTGACCGCCCAGCGATCGGTCCCCAGTTCGGACAGCAGCTTGCCCGGCAGCGCCGCGTCGAGTACGTCGACCGGGATCTTCTCGCCCAGCCCGTCGACCGCGCAATAGGCGTTGGCGGCGACCGAGGCGCGATCGGGCGCCATGTTGGCGGCGACCAGGAACGTCTGATCCTCCTCGATCTCGCCGTCATAGGTCGCGGGCATCACCGCGCGCGCGATCGGACCGCCCGAATCGACCTTGAAGCTCGCATTGCCGGCCACCGCATAGCCGGCGACGCTTTTCAGCCTGGGGTTCAGGTTGAAGTCGCAACTTGTGCCGCCGGGCAAGGGGCTGGCGAATTCATAGACCCAGGTCGCCTGGTCGACCCAGCGCCCCTCGCCGGCGCAGGCGGTGGCCGCCGGTGCCGCCGCGCGCGGATCGCCGAGCGGCACCATCGCCGCCGAGAATCGCAGCGTGAACCGTTCAATCGCGCCGTTGCCGATGCCCGGCGTGGCGAGCGTGACGCGCGGGCTGGCGTCGCCGTGCGCGGTGAGCGGAACCAGCACGGCGGCGAGGATCGCAAGGCGAGCGGTAAGCTTCACGGAGTCGGACTCCCCCTTTTGCCCCAGCCTTAAGCGGTGTGTGCGTCGAGTCCAGTATCCAAAAATTCCGGCGATGTAACAGCGACTTGCAGTCCGCCCGATGTGGAGTATGATCCGCGGCCGGGGGGAGTGGGGCCGCTGTCCTGGGGGATCGTCACCGATCTGATCAACGGTGCCGCGCGCGAAACGCTGATGTTCGCGGCGGTCGGTTTCCTGCTGGCCGGAATCGATGACCTGGCGGTCGATATCGCCTATTTCATCCGCCGGGCGTGGCGCCGGGCCAGCGGCCAAGCCGATCCGGTGCTGAGCGATATTCCGGCGCCGCGCCGACCGATCGCGGTGTTCGTTCCGGCATGGGACGAAGCGGCGGTGATCGCGGCGATGCTCGACACCACGCTGGCACGGTGGCCGCACCCCGGCGTGCGACTGTACGTCGGCGCCTATCCCAACGACTGGGACACGATTGCGGCGATCGCCGCCGTGGCGATGCGCGAACCGCGCGTGCGGCTGGTGATCGGCACGCGCGCCGGGCCGACGACCAAGGCGGATTGCCTCAACGGCCTGTGGGCGGCGATGATCGCCGACGAGCGTGCCGGCACCGTACCGGCGGCGGCGGTGGTGCTCCATGACGCCGAGGATGTCGTCCATGCCGGCGAACTGGCGGTCTATGACCATCTGATCGGCCGCTATGACGCGATCCAGCTGCCGGTGCTGCCGATCCCCGATCCCGGATCACCGTTTGTCGCGGGGACGTATGTGGACGAGTTCGTCGAGGCCCACGCCAAGCAGTTGGTGGTGCGCCAGGCGATCGGCGCCGGACTGCCCTTTGCCGGGGTGGGCTGCGCCGTGTCGCGATCGATGCTGGGCCGGATCGCCGATGCGCGCGGCGGACGGCCGTTCGATGCCGACAGCCTGACCGAGGATTACGAACTGGGGCTGACCTTGGCGGCGATGGGCGGGCGAACCGCCGCGCCGCGCATCGCCGAACGGCGGGGCGGGCCGCCGGTGGCGGTGCGCGCCTGCTTCCCCGGCCGGCTGGATGGCGCGGTGCGCCAGCGCGCGCGCTGGATGTTCGGTATCGCCTTTGCCGGATGGGACCGGCTCGGGTGGAGCGGGACGCGCGGGATCGGCGATTACTGGATGCGGATGCGCGACCGCCGCCAGCCGCTGGGGGTGCTCGTGCTCGGAATCGCCTATGCCGCGCTGGTGCTGTGGGCGCTGGCGGAGATGCTGGCGCTGGCCGGCGGGCCGCCGCCGATCCGGCCGACCGCATGGTTCCGCATCGCGCTGTGGATCAGCCTGGGGATGCTGGTGTGGCGCGCGGCGATGCGCGCGGGGTTCGTCACCGGCGCTTATGGCTGGCGCGAAGGGCTGTTGTCGCTGCCGCGGATGATCGTCGGCAACATCATCTCGCTGATCGCGGCGCGGCGCGCGCTGTTCCGCTATGTCGCCACGCTGCGCGGCGAGCGGCCGCGATGGGACAAGACCGCGCACCGCTTTCCGAGTCCCGCCGAACTGGGCGAGCGGCGCGCATGACCGGTCGGCCGCTGCGCTTCCTCGGCCTGGCGACACTCGGCTGGATCGCGCTCAGGATCGTGCTGACGTGGCAGCAGACCGGATCGCTGACCGAGGCGATTCGCGAAGCGGTGCCCCCCGTCACGGCCACCACCGCCGATGCCGCGCCTCCGGCGGCGGCGCTGATCCCGACGGCGGAGGGGCTGATTCCGGCGAAGGCGGCGCAGGTCGGCGCGGTCCGGCGCGCGGGGATGGCGTCGGGCACGGCGATGCCGCGCGCCTGGGCAACGCGACCGCCGAGCGGTGCGACGGCCGGCGGCGGCGCGGTTGGTGATCTGCCCGGCGGCGCCCCGCGACTGGCGGTTGTGCCCGGAACGGTGATCATCGGCGGCGCCCCGACCGCGACTGCGAGCGCGCCCCCACCCATCGGCGCGGCGCCCGGCGCGTTGCAGATCGCCCTGCCCGCGTCGCTCACCGGCGCGGAAGGATCGCGGCGGCGCTGGTCGGGGAGCGCATGGCTGATCGCGCGCGGCGGCACCGGGATCGGCGGCGGCGCCGATTCGCCGCAGCTTGGCGGGACGCAGGGCGGCATCCGCGTCGACTATGCGATCAGCCACGGCTTTGCCGCCACCGGGCGAGTCGCGGTTCCCGCCGCCGGCGCCGGGCGCGAGCTGTCGCTGGGGGTGGCGTGGCGGCCGGCCGGAATCCCGCTGCGCTTCGTCGCCGAGCAGCGTTTCGCGCTCGATCGCGGGCGCGGCGGGCCGACGTTGGGCGTCAGCGGCGGACTCTACCGGCGCTTGCCGGGGGCGTTCCGGCTGGAAGGCTATGCGCAGGGCGGCGCGATCCTTCGCAACGGCACCGAACATTATGTCGACGGCATCGTCCGCGCGACCCGGCCGGTGACCGCTCTTGGCGCGGCCGACCTCGATCTCGGGCTGGGCGCCTGGGGCGGGGCACAGCGTGGTGTCGCCCGGCTCGATCTGGGTCCGACCATGGGCGTCCGCCTGCCCATCGCCGACCGCGCGGTGCGGCTGTCGATCGACTGGCGGCAGCGTGTCGCCGGCGACGCCCGTCCCGGTTCCGGCCCGGCGCTGTCGGTGGGGTCCGATTTCTAGGGTCCTGGCAATGGACCAGCGCGGCAAGAAAATGCGCCGGGTGCTTGGCAGCGCGCGCAAAAGGACTATCGCCTATCGGCCGTGGATATCTACCTGCCGATCGCCAACCTGTCGGTCAACGCGCTGGTCATCATCCTGCTCGGCGGCGGGGTGGGGCTGTTGTCGGGCATGTTCGGCGTCGGCGGCGGATTCCTGACAACGCCGCTGCTGATCTTCTACGGCATCCCGCCCACCGTCGCCGCCGCGTCCGCCGCCAGCCAGGTGACCGGCGCCAGCGTATCGGGGGTGTTCGCGCATTTCCGCCGCGACGGGGTCGACGTGCCGATGGGCATGGTGCTGGTGGTCGGCGGCGTGCTCGGCTCGATCGCCGGCGCCGGGCTGTTCCGCGTGCTGCAGGCGAGCGGGCAGATCGATATCGTCATCGCGGTGCTCTATGTCGTCATGCTGGGATCGATCGGCGCGCTGATGCTGCGCGAATCGTTGCAGAGCATCGGCGCGATGCGCGGCGGGGAGGCCCCCCGCGCGCGCAAGCGCCGCCATCATCCGCTGGTCGCCGCGCTGCCGCTGCGCTGGCGCTTCTATCGCTCGGGGCTGTACATCTCGCCCCTGGCGCCGCTGATCCTGGGCTTTGGCACCGGCATATTGACCGTGCTGCTGGGCGTCGGCGGCGGCTTCGTGCTGGTCCCGGCGATGCTCTATCTGCTCGGCATGACGACGCAGGTGGTGGTCGGCACCAGCCTGTTCCAGATTCTGTTCGTCACCGCCGCCGCGACAATGACCCACGCGCTGACGACCAAGGCGGTCGATATCGTGCTGGCGGCGCTCCTGCTGCTCGGGTCGGTGGTGGGCGCACAGGTCGGCGCGCGGTTCGCGGCGCGGATGAAACCGGAATATCTCCGTCTCGCGCTGGCGGTGATCGTGCTGCTGGTGGCGGCGCGGATGCTGCTCGGCCTGACGTGGCGGCCGGACGAGATCTTTACGGTGGAGCTGTCGTGAAGGCGCTGGCCACGCTGTTGCTGGCGCCGCTGCTGGTCGCCACCACCAAGCCGGTGCTGGTGCCCGACGTGTCGCAGCGCGACATCGAGATCGCCTATTCCTTCACCGGCGCCGAATTGCTGCTGTTCGGCGCGATCCTCTATCCCAAGGGGGAGGAGCCCGGCCCGCACGGCGCCCCCGCCGACATCATCGTGGTGGTCAAGGGGCCGGCGCAATCGGTGCTGGTGCGCGAAAAGGAAAAGGTCGCCGGCATCTGGATCAACGCGCAGCGGATGCGCTATCGATCGGCGCCGTCGTTCTACGCGATCGCCTCCTCCCGCCCGATCGACCGCATCGTCGACGAGCGCACCCGCGCGATCTACGAGCTGGGGCTTGGCAGCCTGCAACTGTCCCCCGCATCGGGCGCGGTGCCGGCGGAGCAGGCGCAGTTCGACGCCGGGCTGGTCGACCTGCGGCGGCGCGGCGGGCTCTACTATGCCGATCCGGCGGCGGTCGAGATCACCGACGGGGTGCTGTACCGCGCGCGGCTTTCGATCCCGGCGCGCGTGCCGGTCGGGCGATTCACCGCCGAGACCTTCCTCGTTCGCGACGGTCGCGTGCTGGCGGCGGCGGTGCGCGACATCAACATCCGCAAATCGGGGTTCGAGCGGTTCGTGGCGCGCGCGGCGGACAAGTCGTCCTTTGCCTATGGGCTGGTCGCGGTGGCGCTGTCGGTGGCGTTCGGATGGGCGGCGGGCGCGATCGCGCGCCGCGTATGATCCGCGACCGGACCCGACGCGTCAGAACGCCCGGATCGCCCTGACCCGGCGGGGGAAGTCCTTGTCGTCGCCGTGGAGCCGGCCCGAATCGGCGAAGTCGATGTGCGCGGCCATGTCGGCGTCGTGCTGCGACGATGCCCAATATTCGCAATTGTCGGCGACGCCGGCGGTGTGGAAATCGCCCCGGCCGGCGGCGTGGAGCGCGGTGTACATCGCCGCCAGCTCATCGCGGGAGGGCAGGAACCAGCCGCGCACCCCGTTGACGCTGAGCGCGGCGCAGAGTTGCGCCGCCGTACCCGTTTCGGTGCAGGCGGCGAGCATGTCGGCGGTGTTCTGCCGGCCGGTGCCGATCGCCAGCCCACGCGCCCCGGGCACCTCGCGGCGGAAGCAGCCCCAGTGCGCGCCGCTGCTCTGGTCGAACGGCGCGGCCTCCAGATAGCGCCAGCCGTCCCTGGCCGCGTCGGGATTGCGGTAGAAGATCCACCCGCCCGCCGGGCCGATGTCGCCGACCTGATAGTCGTCGGTCAGCAGCCAGGTCGTCATCTCGCCGACGCCGCGATTGGCCCACAGGTGATAGGGGATCAGCTTGAGCGGCGCGGTCTTTGCCGCCGGATCGCCGGCATGGCGCGCGACAGTGTCGATCACCACCGCGCCGCCGAACAGGCGCTTGTCCAGCTTCGGCGTCAACGGCGCATCGGGCGCGACCACCAGATCGAGCGCGGTGCGGCCGGGGGCGTCGGGCCATTCGGCGCAATAGACGATCGGTCCGCGCGTCACCGCGACACGGCGCGCATCGTCACGGACGCGCGGATCGGCGGCGACGCGGCGGGCGTCGAGCGGCAGCTCGATCGCGATGACGTCGCCGTTCGTCCAGCTACGGTCGAGCGTGACATAGCCGAGCGCGTCGGGCGCCGCCGGCACCGCATTGCCGTTGAGCGTGATCCGCACCGGCGCCGCGCCCGCGCCGGCAAAGGCATAGAGCCCGCCCGGCGCGACCTCTCCGCGCGCCCAGCCGGGGATGCGCAGCCGGATCGCGGCCCGGGTCGGCGCGGCGGCGGAGACCGCGATCCGTGACTCGCCCGCCCACGGCATTCCGCTGTCCATCGCCAGCGACAGCGTGCCGCCGCCGACCGCGAAAGATGCGGTGCTGGCGACATAGAGGTTGACGTGGATCGCGCCGGACCTGGCGTCCTGCGCGTAGATCAGTCCCGGCATCGCTGCGAAGAAGCGCACCAGATTGGGCGGGCAGCATTCCAGCGAGGCATATTGCCAGCGCGCGTCGCGGCCGTCGCCCGCGCTGGCGAGGCGGTTGACGTAGAAGAAATGGTCGCCCGAATGCGACACCCCGTCGACGGCATTGTTGTACATGCCGCGCTCCATCACGTCGATGTAGCGCGCGTCACCGGTCGCGAGGAACAGATGGTGGTTGAGCGTCTGCCACATCAGCACCGCGCAGGTTTCCGAATAGGCGTTGATGTTGGGCAGATGGTACGGCGCGCCGAAGCCTTCGTTGCCGGTCGAACCGACCCCGCCGGTGACGTACATCTTGCGCGTCGCGGCGTCGGTCCACATCGCGTGCGCCGCGTCGAAATAGCGGCGGTCGCCCGACAGCACACCGTAATCGAGCATCGACAGCATCAGCGTGACGCCGTTGACCGCATGGCCGACCGCCTCGCGCTGCTCGAGCACCGGCAGGTGGGACTGGGTATGGCGGCTGCGGCCCGGCGAATCGGCGCGGCCGCGCACGTCGAGATAGTGCCGGGCCAGCACGAGGTGCTTCGGATCGCCGGTGACGCGGTAGAGGTGGAGGCAGCTCAGCGCGAACCGCTCGCCGCCGGGAAAGGCCGGGCTGGTGGCGCGAATGTCGCGATCGAGCGCGTCGGCGGCGGGCAGCACCTTGTCGATCAGCCGACGGTCGCCGAACGTCTCGTACAGCGCCGCGCCCAGCTCGAACTGGCGGTTCTCTCCGCCCGCGCCGGGGGTGGCGAGCATCGCGGTGACGCAGCGATCGACATAGGGCTTGAGCGTGTCGTCGCTCTTCGCGGCATAGATCGCCGCCTCCAGCACCCCGCCGTTGAGCCGTTCGGCGACGTCGCCCAGCTTGTCGATCTCGAACGGGATCGTCACCGTCGCATTGCGCGCGACCTTCGGCGCCCAGAAATCGTCGGTGAGCGTGACTTCGTGGAACGGCTTGGCCTTGAACGGAAAGGCGCGGCCGGCGGGAAAGGCGGCACTGGCGGCCGGCGCGGTCGCCGCCGCCGTGCCCGCCGTGGCGAAGGCCAGGCCACCGGCGGCGGCCGGTGCGGCAAGCAGGAATTCGCGGCGCTGCAGACGGGTCATGGCAATTCCCTCCCCCTTCGGAGGCTAACGTCTTATATCGTATACGATGTGGTGCCAAGGGGCCTGACGCGCGCGACCTTTGCCCCGTGGCGGCGCTGTCACTGCACTGCCATTTTGCTTCCGTTTCGGTGGCGTGATGCCTATATCCTCGGCATGACAGACACCCCTTCGAACCCCAATTCCAGCGACTATGGCGCCGACTCGATCAAGGTGCTCAAGGGGCTGGACGCCGTCCGCAAGCGCCCCGGCATGTATATCGGCGATACCGACGACGGCTCGGGCCTGCACCACATGGTGTTCGAAGTCAGCGACAACGCGATCGACGAGGCGCTGGCCGGGCATTGCGACCGCATCCTGATCACGCTCAACGCCGACGGATCAGTGTCGGTCGAGGACAATGGCCGCGGCATCCCGACCGGCATCCATGCCGAGGAGGGCGTATCCGCCGCCGAGGTCATCATGACCCAGCTCCACGCCGGCGGGAAGTTCGACAACACCTCGGATTCGAACGCCTACAAGGTGTCGGGGGGCCTGCACGGTGTCGGCGTGTCGGTGGTCAACGCGCTCAGCGAGTGGCTCGACCTGACGATCTGGCGCGACGGGCAGGAGCATTACATGCGCTTCGCCCATGGCGACGCGGTCGCCCCGCTCAAGGTGACCGGTCCCGCCGACGGCCGCAAGGGGACGCGAGTCACCTTCCTCGCCAGCCCGGCGACGTTCAAGATCACGGAGTATGATTTCGACAAGCTCGAGCATCGTTACCGCGAGCTGGCGTTCCTCAATTCGGGGGTGCGGCTGTTCCTGCGCGACGCGCGGCACGAGGAGGCGAAGGAGGTCGAGCTGTATTACGAGGGTGGCATCGCCGCCTTCGTCAAATATCTCGATCGCAACAAGCAGCCGCTGATGCCCGATCCGGTGGCGATCGCCGGCACCCGCGACGACGTCACCATCGACGTCGCGCTGGAATGGAACGACAGCTATTACGAAAACGTCCTGTGCTTCACCAACAACATCCCGCAGCGTGATGGCGGCACCCACCTGGCCGCGTTCCGCGCCGCGCTGACGCGCACGCTCAACAATTACGCCGACAAGTCGGGCCTGCTGAAGAAGGAGAAGGTCACCCTCACCGGCGACGACATGCGCGAGGGGCTGACCGCGATCGTATCGGTCAAGCTGCCCGATCCCAAGTTCAGCAGCCAGACCAAGGACAAGCTGGTCTCGTCCGAGGTGCGCCAGCCGCTCGAGAGCCTGATGGCGGACAAGCTGGCCGAATGGCTGGAGGAGAATCCGGCGGTCGCGCGGCAGATCATCCAGAAGGTGATCGACGCGGCGGCGGCGCGCGAGGCGGCGAAGAAGGCGCGCGAGCTGACCCGGCGCAAGGGCGTGATGGACATCGCCAGCCTGCCCGGCAAGCTGGCCGATTGCCAGGAGCGCGACCCGGCCAAGTCCGAACTGTTCCTGGTCGAGGGCGATTCGGCCGGCGGTTCGGCCAAGCAGGGCCGCGACCGCCATTATCAGGCGATCCTGCCCCTGCGCGGCAAGATCCTGAACGTCGAGCGCGCGCGGTTCGACCGGATGCTGTCGAGCCGCGAGATCGGCACGCTGATCCAGGCGATGGGCACCGGCATCGGCCGCGACGACTTCAACATCGACAAGCTGCGTTACCACAAGATCGTCATCATGACCGACGCCGACGTCGACGGCGCGCATATCCGCACGCTGCTGCTGACCTTCTTCTATCGCCAGATGCCGGAGATCATCGCCAACGGGCACCTCTTCATCGCCCAGCCGCCGCTCTACAAGGCGACCAAGGGGCGGTCGGAGGTCTACCTGAAGGACGACGGCGCGCTCGACCAGTATCTGGTCGATGCCGGGGTCACGCTGACCGTTCTCGAAGGCCCCGCCGGCGCGCGCACCGGCGCCGATCTGGCCGAGCTGGTCGACCATGCCCGGCGGATGCGCACGCTGATGCGCTACGTGCCGCGCCGCTATCCCGCGCACATCGTCGAGGCGCTGGCGATGGGCGGTGCGCTCGATCCCGACGCATCGCGGGAGGATCGCGCGGCGCGGCTGAAGACGGTCGCCGACCGGCTCGACCTGACCGACGAGGATGCGCGCTGGACCGCCGAACTGTCCGAGGAAGGCGGCTTCCACTTCCAGCGGCGCTGGCGCGGGGTCACCGATCACCATGTGATCGAGCCGGCGTTCCTCGTCTCGGCGGAGGGGCGCAAGCTCCACGGCCTCGCGATCGAGGCGGGGGAGAGCTATGCCGGCATCGCCAAGCTGGTCCCGCTGAAGGGCGCCGCCGCCGCCGATGACGCGGCCGAAGCCGATGCCGATGGCGAAGAGGCCGCCACGCCGGTCGCCGCCGGCAAGGGCGAGACGCTGATCGCGCGACCGGCGCAATTGCTCGACGCGATCCTGACCGCGGGGCGCAAGGGGCTGTCGATCCAGCGCTACAAGGGGCTGGGCGAGATGAACGCCGAGCAATTGTGGGAAACCACGCTCGATCCGCAGAACCGGTCGATGCTGCGCGTCGCGATCGACCAGGCCGATGTGGCGGACGAGATCTTCACCCGGCTGATGGGCGACGTGGTCGAGCCGCGCCGCGACTTCATCCAGGAAAACGCGCTGTCGGTGGCGAACCTCGATGTCTGAGGTGGTCGATAACCGGGACGCCAACCGCTACGAACTGGTCGAGGACGGGCACAAGGCGGTGGCGGCTTATGTGCTTCGGGGCGACGTCATCACCTTCACCCACACCGTCGTGCCGCAGGAATTGCAGGGGCGCGGCATCGCCAGCCGGCTGATCAAGGCCGCGCTCGACGATGTCCGCGCGCGCGGGCTGCGGGTGGTTGCGGAATGCCCGTTCGTCGCCGCCTACATCGACAAGCACGCCGCGGAGCGTGACCTGCTCGCCTGAGCCGGGACGGGATCGGCCAGCCCCACCCGCTCTGCCCGGCAGGCGCGGAAACACAGCCCGCGACGAGACGAGGGGGAGATCGCGGCGGGTCTCGTCGGCATCGGTCCTTCATCGACGTTGGGCAGAGCCGGACGGCCGCCATGCGGGGGCGCTTTGGAAATTGATAAAACGCCAGGCGCGCGCGGAAAGCGATCGCGTTCGGCGGACACTGGTTTCGATCCACGCCTCCGGCGGAGGCGACCGTCGGCGCGCTTGACGTCCCAATAGACGATCGTGTTTCGATCCACGCCTCCGCGCGGGAGGCGACTTCAACTCCGCCCCGTACAAGGGCGGCCTCAAGTGGTTTCGATCCACGCCTCCGCGCGGGAGGCGACCATCAGGAATAGATCGACGAGGATCGCCCAGCGCGTTTCGATCCACGCCTCCGCGCGGGAGGCGACCCGATATCGGGCGATGTACGTGCCGCTCGCTCGGGTTTCGACCCACGCCTCCGCGCGGGAGGCGACCTGATCGTCGAAACCGGCGCCGGGCTGCCTGATGCTGTTTCGACCCACGCCTCCGCGCGGGAGGCGACCGCACCGGCAGGATCGCGCCCGCCGGCACCGCCTTGTTTCGACCCACGCCTCCGCGCGGGAGGCGACTGCTGGTGCCAGAGCAGCGCGTGGACCAGCTGGGCGTTTCGACCCACGCCTCCGCGCGGGAGGCGACGTGGTCCAACCCGGTAGAATGCAACTTGCCAAGGGTTTCGACCCACGCCTCCGCGCGGGAGGCGACTCAGAGCCAAGGTGCCGTACACCGGCAAGGGGCTGTTTCGACCCACGCCTCCGCGCGGGAGGCGACGCCGGGTGCATCCGGCGGGCGCCGTCGGGCCGGCGGTTTCGACCCACGCCTCCGCGCGGGAGGCGACGGCGCGGTTCGGCCGCCAGTCCGAAACCGCGGGGTTTCGACCCACGCCTCCGCGCGGGAGGCGACTCCCCGGCACCGACGAAGGCATCTGGCGCCGCATGTTTCGACCCACGCCTCCGCGCGGGAGGCGACCATCGCCGAGCAGCGCGGTGCTGCCGGGATGGGGGTTTCGACCCACGCCTCCGCGCGGGAGGCGACCCGATGGACGATGTGCTGGCCGAGCTGGCGGCGGAGTTTCGACCCACGCCTCCGCGCGGGAGGCGACCGGCCGCGATGGTGCGCGCGTCGCCCGAGTTGTTGTTTCGACCCACGCCTCCGCGCGGGAGGCGACTTCGCCCGAGGCGAGGCGCACAGCGCAATATTCGCCGTTTCGATCCACGCCTCCGCGCGGGAGGCGACCCGGCGGCTGGGCTCTTCTTCCAACGCTCGTAGACGTTTCGATCCACGCCTCCGCGCGGGAGGCGACATTTTGAAGATCGGGTTGCCGGCCGAGCGCATCGTTTCGATCCACGCCTCCGCGCGGGAGGCGACAACGCCGGGAATTGCTCCGGCGCCTCGACAAAATCGTTTCGATCCACGCCTCCGCGCGGGAGGCGACCAGAGCCCGATGGCGAGTGGGCGGAGACGATCGAGTTTCGATCCACGCCTCCGCGCGGGAGGCGACCCGACATCGGCAAGTCGCGGACGTACGTCGACATGTTTCGATCCACGCCTCCGCGCGGGAGGCGACATACGTTTACCGCGACGAATATCTTCCGTTCCTGTTTCGATCCACGCCTCCGCGCGGGAGGCGACGCGGGTGGTCGAAGCTATGCGGTCAGATGCTGATGTTTCGATCCACGCCTCCGCGCGGGAGGCGACCAGCCCGCCCGTGCTGGCGCCGCCCACCTGGGCGTTTCGATCCACGCCTCCGCGCGGGAGGCGACCAAGGTAAAAGACGCTCGCGGCTCCCTTGCCATGTTTCGATCCACGCCTCCGCGCGGGAGGCGACGAGGCCAGCGAGATTTACGGCCAGTTATGGGCCGTTTCGATCCACGCCTCCGCGCGGGAGGCGACACGTGCGCCGATCGCGACGCAGCGGCCATGGAGGCGGTTTCGATCCACGCCTCCGCGCGGGAGGCGACCGGCCCGCACCGCGATCTCATTCGGCGGATGTTGGTTTCGATCCACGCCTCCGCGCGGGAGGCGACGATTTGTAGAGCATCCTCGAATCCTCCTAGTAGGGTTTCGATCCACGCCTCCGCGCGGGAGGCGACTTGGGTCCGATCAGTAACCTAGGGACTAGCTAGGGTTTCGATCCACGCCTCCGCGCGGGAGGCGACGCGCAGCGACAACGACGGTGCGAAGGTCGCGTGCGGTTTCGATCCACGCCTCCGCGCGGGAGGCGACGGCAGGAACCGCAACTCGGTGCCGAGGGCGTTCAGGTTTCGATCCACGCCTCCGCGCGGGAGGCGACCCGAACCCACCGTGGACCGCCCCGTCACCGCTCTGGTTTCGATCCACGCCTCCGCGCGGGAGGCGACTTGCCCGCCCTCGCCGATCCACGTTGTGCGAATGTTTCGATCCACGCCTCCGCGCGGGAGGCGACTGGGGTTCGGACCAGCGCACGCCATGCTCGGCGCCGTTTCGATCCACGCCTCCGCGCGGGAGGCGACGCCAGCGGGACCGGCGTCAATGGCGGATTCGGCCTGTTTCGATCCACGCCTCCGCGCGGGAGGCGACGGCCAAGGGTGAGGGCGGCACTGACGACCGCGAGTTTCGATCCACGCCTCCGCGCGGGAGGCGACGGCGGCGAGGCGGTGGGCGCCTGCAACGAGCACCGGTTTCGATCCACGCCTCCGCGCGGGAGGCGACCATAGAGGCTTGCCCGTCGTACCGAGGGCCTTGCGTTTCGATCCACGCCTCCGCGCGGGAGGCGACGGCTGGTCTCCGAGAGCAGCGCGGGCGATGCCCTGTTTCGATCCACGCCTCCGCGCGGGAGGCGACCTCAGGCGGCGCGCGCCTGGGTGGCGATGTTCCAGTTTCGATCCACGCCTCCGCGCGGGAGGCGACGTATCTCCGAACGGCGCTGCATTAAGCGCGTCGCGTTTCGATCCACGCCTCCGCGCGGGAGGCGACTATCCCAGAGAGGACCGTGGTGATGGGGAGAGGGGTTTCGATCCACGCCTCCGCGCGGGAGGCGACACGATCGGCCACAAGAGAAGGGACGCTCCCATCAGTTTCGATCCACGCCTCCGCGCGGGAGGCGACAACCAAAGTCCGATGAGGACACCGAGGCCGAGCCGGTTTCGATCCACGCCTCCGCGCGGGAGGCGACCGGCGAACGTGTTGGTGATGCGCCCGAGGCCTTCGTTTCGATCCACGCCTCCGCGCGGGAGGCGACGTTTAACCATGCAGCCTCGCCGTCACCCTGATCACGTTTCGATCCACGCCTCCGCGCGGGAGGCGACGCATAGCCTCATCCCAGCGCCAGCGCGACGCGTGGTTTCGATCCACGCCTCCGCGCGGGAGGCGACTTCTCCATCGCGGTACAATACGCCACCGGATACAACGTTTCGATCCACGCCTCCGCGCGGGAGGCGACGAAGCCATCGCGAAGCTGGTCCGTCGGGCTGCCAGGTTTCGATCCACGCCTCCGCGCGGGAGGCGACCGCGAACGGGTCGAACACCAGATCGCCCTCCATGCTGTTTCGATCCACGCCTCCGCGCGGGAGGCGACAACGCAGGTCACGTATGGCGGCCTCGGGCGAGGTGTTTCGATCCACGCCTCCGCGCGGGAGGCGACCGCGCATGTGCGCCTTGAGGACCGAGGACCGCTTGTTTCGATCCACGCCTCCGCGCGGGAGGCGACGCCTTCGTTGACGACGGCGTTGTCCTCGTCGTTGTTTCGATCCACGCCTCCGCGCGGGAGGCGACCTGACAGGCGGTTGCCGTCGAAGGTACAGTTGGTGTTTCGATCCACGCCTCCGCGCGGGAGGCGACATGATCAGCAATGGATATGCTGTGAGGTGGCCGTGTTTCGATCCACGCCTCCGCGCGGGAGGCGACCCGCTGGCTTCCTGCGCGCGGTGACGCCGCACGCGACGTTTCGATCCACGCCTCCGCGCGGGAGGCGACTAGGCGAAATCAGGGGGCGGCGCAGCGAATGTGCGAGTTTCGATCCACGCCTCCGCGCGGGAGGCGACGCCTCACCTGTCGCGCCGACGGACGCGAGCTAGGTGTTTCGATCCACGCCTCCGCGCGGGAGGCGACTGGCTGGTCTCCGAGAGCAGCGCGGGCGATCCCCTGTTTCGATCCACGCCTCCGCGCGGGAGGCGACTCGACGATGACTTGAGCCGGCTCGGTGGACGCGCGTTTCGATCCACGCCTCCGCGCGGGAGGCGACAGCCCAAGCGTGACACGCAAAGCGCCGATGAGGGTTTCGATCCACGCCTCCGCGCGGGAGGCGACGATCGCGGCGTCATGGTCCAGTAATCGGCGGCGGGTTTCGATCCACGCCTCCGCGCGGGAGGCGACTTCGCGCCCATGCTCGTCGAGCCAATGCTCTGCGCTGTTTCGATCCACGCCTCCGCGCGGGAGGCGACGAGCCGTTCCCGAAGAACGCGGCGGAACTGCTTTGTTTCGATCCACGCCTCCGCGCGGGAGGCGACACTCGCGAACGGTCGGCAAGCCGCCGCCGTCCAGTTTCGATCCACGCCTCCGCGCGGGAGGCGACCACCATGGCGCACGCACGCCGCGATCACCGTGGCGTTTCGATCCACGCCTCCGCGCGGGAGGCGACCGTGGTTTTCAACGCTAGCGGGCGCTGGGCCGCAGTTTCGATCCACGCCTCCGCGCGGGAGGCGACGAGCCGGTCCACGGTGCTGTTGACCTCTGCGATGTTTCGATCCACGCCTCCGCGCGGGAGGCGACGTGCGTCCCGCCTGCCGGCACCACCAGATTGTCGGTGTTTCGATCCACGCCTCCGCGCGGGAGGCGACGAATCAGTTCGGCCAAAAAGTCAACGGGCCGGAGTTTCGATCCACGCCTCCGCGCGGGAGGCGACGCCTCTTTGCCGAATCGCATGGCGGAACATTGCGCGTTTCGATCCACGCCTCCGCGCGGGAGGCGACGAGATGCCCGGTGATGTACACGCGGGTGATCTTGGTGTTTCGATCCACGCCTCCGCGCGGGAGGCGACGAGATGATGACGTCGTTGTACTGCGTGCCGAGCGTTTCGATCCACGCCTCCGCGCGGGAGGCGACGGGTAGGCTCCTAGAACAATGAGAAAGAACCGAAAATACCCGCGCTTGCGCGAACCGCCGTCGATTGCGCGCGCCGAACGTTATCGCGCCCGCGCCGCCCCCGGCAAGCGGTTGCGATATCGGCGTTTATCCGACGTGCGAACCCGCTGGGCACGCGCCCACCATCCCGGGTTCGCGCAGCCCGGCCGGAACGTTATCCGGCGTCGTCAGGCCGCGATGCGCGGCACCCGCCGGGCCGTCCTGTCGGCGCCCTATTGTGCATTGCCCCGTCACGACGTAACGCAAGTGCGAGTCGTTATCAAAATAATGGGGACGTGATGGACCGTCGAATTGGTGTGGTTGGCATTTCCCGGCGCGGGCTGATCGGTGCGGGCGCGGGGCTTGGAGTCGCCGTCCTCCTCGCCGGGTGCGGCAAGGGGGGGTCGGACGGCGCGGCGGCGAAGGCGCAGCTTGTCGACCTGCGCCAGCGCAACCTAACGCCGCGCGTCACCCCGGCGAAGCTGTCGATCGACGATGGCCGCTATTTGGTCGCGCTCAGCCTGATCCACCCCGATCCGGTGTCGACGCTCGCCGCGTGGTCGGGGGACGTCCAGCGGCTCGGCAAGGAAACCTATGACGCCTATGTGAAGCGCTTCCCCGCGCTGGCGACGCTGGCGACCGTCCCGCCGTCCAACCTGCCGTTCCAGGTCGAGCCGGTGCTCGCCGCCAGGCCCGACGTCGCGCTGGTCTCGCTCGGCTCCGGGCCGTCGGACGCGCAGGTCGCCCAGCTCGAGGGGGCGGGGGTCTCGGTCGCGTTCATCGATTTCTTCTCGCACCCGATCGAGAATCAGGCGGCGAGCCTGACCCTGCTCGGCGCGCTGACCGGACGCGGGGAGCAGGCGGCGGCCTATAACGCGTTCCGCAAGGAACGGCTCGACCGCATCTCCGCGCGGCTCAAGGGGCTGCCCGATGCCGAGCGTCCGAGTGTGTTCATGGAGCCGCACGCCGGGCTCAATCCGGACTGCTGCAATTCGCCGGGCAGCGGCAACGTCGGCGATTATATCGCCTTCGTCGGCGGCCGGAACATCGGCGCCGATCAGATCAAGCAGCCATTCGGCAAGCTCAGCCTCGAATATGTCATCTCGCGCGATCCCGACATCTACATCGCCACCGGCGGGCCGCATCTGGCGAAGGCCGGCGGCTTCGTGGTCGGGCCGGGCTTCACCGCCGAACAGTCGCAGGCGGGGCTGCGCCATGTGATCGCACGCAACGGCATTTCGACGCTGCGCGCGGTGCGGGAGAAGCGGGTCCATGGCCTGTCGCACCAGATGCTGAATTCGCCGATCGACGTCGTCGCGGTCGAGGTGCTGGCCAAATGGCTCCACCCGGACAGGTTCGGCGATCTCGATCCCGCCGCGACGCTGGCCGAGATCAATAGCCGCTTCCTCGCGGTCCCTTACGACGGCAGCTACTGGGCCGATCTTGCCGCCTGACTCATTCATTTATCGGGAGAAAATCGTCATGAAGCATCTTCTTGCCACCGCCGCCCTGATCGCCATCTGCGGTGCCACCGGCGCCATCGCGCAGCCGACGGGCTCCGCCGCCGCCGGCGCCGCGGTGAGCGTCGAGAAATCGGCCAAGGTCGCGCCGGGCGGCCTGTACGAAATCGTGTTCAACCCGGCGGACAAGCGGGTCTACGTCGCCGCGACGGGTCAGCGCGGGAGCAACGCCCCGCAGGTGGTGGCGCTTGACGCGACGACGCTGGCGCCGGTGCGCACGATCGATGTCGCGCCGGATGGCGTGTTCGGGCTGGGCATCGATACGCGCGCGCAGTTGCTGTACGGCACCGCGACCCGCACCGGCGCGGTGGTGATGATCGACCTGAAGTCGGGCAAGACCACCGCTCTCAAGCCCGAGGGCAGCGAGGGCGCGCATCTGCGGGAGGTCGTGATCGATGAGGCGACCGGCAAGGCCTATGCTTCGGTGATGGTGGGCAGCGAGCGTGGCGACGGTCCGGTGCAGCCGCAGCAGATCTGGGTGATCGACGGCAAGGCCGGCAAGTTCGAGCGCGTCATCTCGGTCGACACCAATCGGCTGACCGGCCTGACGGTGGGCGACGGCAAGCTGTTCGCCACCGGCATGGGATCGAACGAGGTCGTTGTGATCGACGCTGCGACCGGCAACCTCGTGTCGCGCTGGCCGTCGGGCGGCGAGGCGCCGATCAACATCGCCTATGATCGCGCCGGAAAGCGCCTGTTCGTCGCCAACCAGAAGAGCGGCGACCTGACCGTGCTAGACTCCACCACCGGCGCGGTGAAGGCCAAGGTGCCGACGGGCGAGGGTGCTCTCAGCGTCGCCTACAACCCGGCCAAGCAGCAGGCCTATGTCGCCAATCGCCAGGCGGGCACGGTGTCGGTGATCGACGCCACCACCTATCAGTCGATCGCCAACCTGCCGACCGGCACCTTCCCGCAGACGCTGGCCGTCGATGCCGCCGGCAACCGCGTGTTCGTGAGCAACAAGGCGCGCGGCCTGCCCCGCAACGCGCCGGCCGGCACCGCGCCGGTCGACGATGCCAACGGCGATACCGTGACGACAATCCGCCTTTGATCCGGTGGGCGGCGGGGTCGGTCGATCCCGCCGCCCGATCCGACTTTGCCTGGTGGACCCCGTTACCCGACGATCCCGTCGACCATCACCTGAAGCGTGCCGTGGCTGCAACGCTCGATCCGCCCGCGCACCTTCCACACCCGTGCCAGCAATTCGGGGGTGAGCGCGTCGATCGCCGCGCCGTCCGCCGCCACCGCGCCGCGATCGAGCACCACCACCCGATCGGAAATCCGCGCCGCCGCCTGGAGATCGTGGAGCACCGCGATCACGATCGCGCCGGTGCGCCGGGCATAATCGCGGGCGACGTCCATCACCTCATGCTGGTGACGCAGGTCGAGCGCGCTGGTCGGCTCATCGAGCAGCAGCACGCGGGGCCCGCGCACCAGCGCCTGCGCCAGGCTGGCGAGCTGACGCTGTCCGCCCGACAGCTCGTCGAGCCGCCGGCCGGCAAGGTCGAGCGCCCCGATCGCGTCGAGCTGTGCCAGCGCCAGCCGCGCGGCATCCGCCTCCGATGCGACCGCGACCGACGCGGGGGAGGCAAGCAGCGCCGCGACAACCGTCTCCAGCACGCTTAGCGCGACGCCCTGCGGCAACGTCTGCGGCATATAGGCGACGTGGCGGGCGCGATCGCGCAGCGACAGCCGGTCGAGCGCGATGGCGTCCAGCCGGACCTGTCCGCCCGCCGGCACCAGCCCGGCCAGCGCGCGCAACAGGCTGGTCTTGCCCGCGCCGTTCGGCCCGACCAGCGTCACCAGCCCGCCGCCGCTGATGGCCGGCAGCGACAGCCCGTCGATCACCGTGCGGCCGCGATAGCCGACACTCAGCCCCGCGATCTCCAGCCTGGTCATGCGCGTGCCCCGGATCGCATCATCAGCGCCAGGAACACCGGCACGCCGATCAACGCGGTGACGATCCCGACCGGCAGCGACGCGCCGGGCACGATCAGCTTGGCCGCGCTCGCCGCCAGCGACATCAGCAATGCGCCGACCAACATGCTGCCGGGCAGGAAGCGGCGGTGGTCCTCGCCGAGCAGCAGCCGCGCGATGTGCGGCCCGACCAGCCCGACGAAGCCGACCACGCCGACACAGGCGACCGCCGTCGCCGACAGCAGGCTGACCCGGAACAGCGACACGAACCGCAGCCGGCGCACGTCGACGCCGGTGCTGGCGGCGCGATCCTCGCCCAGCCGCAACGCGGTGAGCTGCCGGGCGGAGAGCAGCGCGAACGGCACCACCGCGACCAGCACCGCGCCGAGCAGGCCGACCGCGCCCCAGCTGGCGCGCGACAGCGATCCCATCGTCCAGAACACCAGCTGCTGCAAAGCCTCGGGCGAGGCGATGAACTGGACGAGCGCGGTCAGCGCGTTGAACGCGAACACCAGCGCGATGCCGAACAGGACCAGCGTCTGCGCGCCCCCGCCCTGCGCGCGTGCCAGCGCCTGGATCACCAGCACCGCGGCGAACGCGAGGACGAAGGCGTTGATCGGCGTCATCGCGTCGAACGGAACGAATGGGATGCTGATCCCCAGCACGATCGCGAGCGAGGCGCCGAACGACGCGGCCGAGGAGACACCGAGGGTGAACGGATCGGACAGCGGGTTGTTGAGCACCGTCTGCATTTCCGCGCCCGCCAGCGACAGCGCGGCGCCGACCAGCATCGCCACCAGCGCCTGCGGCAGGCGGATCTGCCAGATGATCGCGTGCGCGGTCGGATCGAGCGACCCGGGCCTGACCAGCCCGTCGATCACCGTCCGCACGCCAAGCGACGCCGGTCCGGTGACCACGTCGAGGACCAGCGCAGCGACGCAGGCGAGCGCCAGTGCCGCGACGATCGCGTCGCGCCGCCGCGCCGTCCGGCGATGCGCGGCCAAAAGGGGATGGTCGGGATCGATCGAAGCGCGCATGGGGGGCAGGCTCGCTTCCTGGGGGCGACGCGGTGGCATGTCGTCAGTTAGGACCCGATGCGATGATTGGCGATAGCTTTGGCCCCGACTGGCGCCGCGAACCGCGTACCGGCTTTCATCTGCGGCGGTACGATCTGGACGGCGCGGCCTATGACGTCGCCGTCGCGGTTCCCGAAGGCCCGGAGCCGGCACAGGGCTTTCCGCTGCTGGTGGTGATGGACGGCGCGATCCATTTCGATGCGGTCGCGGCGGCGGCGGCGGCGCTCGCGCGGCGGCCGGGCAAGACCGAGGTCGGGTCGAGTGTGGTGGTCGGCATCGCCTCGGGCGCGGGCTGGAGCCACGATCCGGCACTGCGCGAGCGCGACCTTCTGCCCGACGGCGCCGGTTGCGATGCGCTGCACCGGTTGCTCGGTACGCGCGTGTTGCCCGATGTCGCGGCGCTCGCGCCCGTCGACCCGGCGCGCCGTGCGCTGTTCGGGCACAGTTTCGGCGGGGTATTCGCGCTTGATGCGCTCGCGCGCGATTTCTCGACGTGCATCGCGGTCAGCCCGTCGCTCTGGCGCGCGCCCGACCTGGCGGCGCGGGTCGCCGCCGCGATCGCCGGCCGCGACGTCCGCGTCCTGATCGCCTGGGGCGCGCGCGAGCCGCAGGGCGATGCCGACCTGCCCGCCGCGATCGATACGCTGGCCGCCGCCGGCGCGCGGGTCACCCACGCCACGATCGCCGATGAGGATCACGGATCGGTCCCGTTCGCCGTGCTGCCGATGGCGCTTCGCTTCGTGCACGGCGTGACGCGCTGACCCGTTCAGAACCGCTTGGAGACGGTCAGCGCCACCGTGCGGCCCAGGATATTGGCGTTGGCCCCGTCATAGGGTTCCGGCGCGTTGCCGGTGACGACGCGGCCGGTGTCGATGAACGGCGGATCATTGTCGAACGCGTTGTTGACGCTCAGCGCCACCGTGAGACCGCCCAGCGTTCCGCCCTCGCCGAAATCATAGCCGAGCTGGAAGTCGACCGTCGCCCAGGCGTCGATCGGCACCGGCTTGCTGCTCAGCACCGGCGCGCCGGTCGCTGACGGGACATAGCAGCCGGCGGCGCATTCATAGCCCTCGACATAGTTGAGCGTGCCGCGCGCCGACAGGCCGCCGGTCGTCCAGTCCAGCCCGGCGCGGAAGCGCAGCGGCACCGGATTGCCGACGCTCTCATATTTGCCCAGCCGATCCTGGAACGCCGCGCCCGGCGTCGATTGCAAGGCGTATTCGGTGATCAGCGTGCCATCGCCGAACAGGCGCAGGCGCCCGATGGCGCCGAGATCGAACCCGTAGCCGATCGAGAAATCGACTCCCTGCATTTTCAGCGCGGCAAGGTTGCTCTGCGTCGCGCGGATGATCGCCTGGATCTGGTCGGGGGTGCGCGCCGGCCCGGGGCCCTGCACGCCCAGGAAGCGCGGGTCGTTGAACAGCGCGGTCACCGCCGCCAGATCGGGGTTGAAATCGAGGTTGGCGATGTACGGGCTGCTGCCGGTCGCGAAATAGTTGGACAGGATCCCCGCCAGCGCGCCCGATGTGATGCGGACGATGCGGTCCTTCACGTGCAGGTTGAAATAGTTGAGCGACAGGTTGAAGCCGGGGATCGACGGCGGCGCGATGTCGACGCCGACGCTCCACGTGTCGGCGCGCTCGGGCTTGAGCGTCGGGCCTGCGCCGCCGGTGATGACCATGCCGGTGAAGGTGCAGCTGCCGCTGCCGCCCGGCGTGCCGGTGAAGCCGTTGAGCTGGACCAGCGTGGTGTTGCACGGCGCGGTGTAAAAGGCGTTGGCGTAGAAGATGCCGTTGCCGCCCGCGACCGGCTGGGCGCCCTCATACTGGAACCGCATCGGCGGCGCGTGGAACGACGTGCCCCAGCTTGCGCGGATGTTGAACCCCTCGACCGGGGCATAGCGCAGCCCGAAGCGGGGGTTGGTCGTCTCGAACCCCGACAGATCGTCGGACCGCTCGTGACGCACCGCCGCCGACAGATCGAGCGCGGCGATGCCGGGGATGGCGTTGCGGCGGCCGACCAGCGGCACCGCGGCCTCGGCAAAGGCGGAGAAGACCTGCTGCTGGGTGACGCCATAGGGCACCTGAAGCGGGTTGATGCTGCGGTAATTGAAGTCGAGATCGCCGTCGATCGTCTCGCGGCGCCAGTCGATCCCCGCCGCCAGCTTGACCGGTCCGCCGGGCAGGTCGACCAGCGACCCGTCGACCTTGAAGCTGCCCTGAAGCGTGCGCGAGGTGAAGCGCAGCGTCTCGTATCCGATCAGCTCGTCCAGCACCTGGTCGGACAGCGGCTGCGACGAATAGGGATTGAACGTCGCATAGTTGAGCCCGGCGCAATAACGCTGCGCCTCGGTCGCGTTGGTGACCAAACCGATGTTGCCCGCGTTCAGCCCGGACAGCGCGCAGACGATCGCGGTCGGCGCGAACGTGCCGTTGGACAGGCGTTCGGACACGTTGCTGTCACGCAGCAACGTCGACGTGCGGCGCTGCTCCTCGCGGCTGTAGGAAACCACCGCCTCGGCGGTCCAGTCGCCGAACGGCGAATAGCGCAGCCCCGCTTCGCCGGCATAGCTGTTCACCGCGACGTCGCGGGTCAGCGGGCGATCGTCGACCAGCACGCCGAAATTGTTGGTCACTCCGGTGATGAACGCCGGATTGGTCGCCGGCAGCGTGCCATAGATCGGCGCATAGCCCAGGCTGTAATGCCCGTCGCGGCGCGTGTAGCGGCCGCGCGCGAACAGGGTGACGTCGCCCAGCTCCTGCGTCACCGATCCGAACACGCTGTGCCGGCGCATCTCCGGCAGGATGTCCTGATCGGCCCAGGGGTCGTAGCTGTTGCCGAACCCGCCGGTCGCGGCGGTGAGCTGCCCGACGGTCAGGCCGGTGCCCGGCCCCTGCGGCACGGTGTAGGCGACCGCGCCGTTGAACGCCGCGCTGCCGGCGAAGATGTTGGCCGCCGCGCCGGCGCGGCTGGTGTGGATCGGCCAGTTGACGCCGCCGCGATCCGACAGGTCGCCGCCGTTGAAGCCGCGGTCGTTGGCCGAGACATTGTCGCGATAGTTGAATTCATAGCCGATCAGCGCGTGGCCGCTCGCCCAGTTGGCGCCCGCGACCAGGCTGCCCTGCCATTCCAGCTCGCCCGACTTGCCGATGCCGGCGCGGCCGAGCGCCTGGATGCCCTGCTGGCGATCCTTGAGGATGATGTTGACCACCCCGCCGACCGCGTCGGCGCCATAGACCGCCGACGCGCCGTCCTGAAAGATCTCGACCCGCTCGATCGCGGCGACCGGGATGTTGGAGATGTCGACGAAATCGCCGAGCTGGCCCGACGCGGCGACGCGGCGGCCGTTGACCAGCACCAGCGTCGACAGCGATCCCAGCCCGCGCAGATTGACCCCCGCGCCGCCGGTCAGATTGGGGCCGGCCGGGCTGGCGTCCTGTCCGCCACGGCTGTTGTCCGGGCTGCCGACGCCGCCGGTGAAATTGGCGGGCAGTTCGCGGAACAGTTCGGCGATCGTCGCCTTGCCGCTGCGCGCGATCTCCTCGCCGGTCAGCCGCTGGACCGCGCTGCCGATCACCGGCGCGCCGCGGATGTTGGTGCCGGTGATGACGATATCCGGGGCATCCGCCTCGGCAGTGGCCGAATCCTGCGCGAACGCCGCGCCACTCATCATCGCCGACGCGGCCACGCCGGACAGGGCAAGGGCGATCACGGACTTTCCAGCAACCAAGACGATACTCCCCTAGCGGCCGGGATCGCGCATCGCGACCCGCGCCGACTCGGCGGTTTCGATATTGCAAATCGATTGCAATATCCAGCCCGGGGATTTGGCATCGTGCGGGGACGGCCGGACGAACGCGCGAGGGTGGTTCGCGGGCGGCGTCCGAACGATCCGCCGCCGGGCGACCGTCACGCCACCTGATTGGTCTCGCGATGGTCGGCTTCCGGGGCGTGCAGCCGCAACGGGGCGCTGTCGCGAGCGATCCCGCCGCGATCGCACGCATCGTGCACCAGAAACGCGCGGTCGACGCACACCATTTCGCGCAGCCGATCGAGGATCGCCGCGACGCGCGGCGTGTCGGCGGCGGTCAGTTGCAGGTCGATCAGCAGGAAGGGATCCGCGCGGCGGCAGTTGATCTGGATCGGTACGATATCGCGCATCGCGAAGATGTTGTTGACCCGCGACAGGGCCTGCGCGTCGCACTGGGTGCGGATCGCCAGGACCGATCCGGGCATCGCGTGGCCGGACGGCGGCGCTGTGCAGAATGCGACCATGATTCCTCCTGCGGGAATAGTGTCGCGACAGAGGAGAAAAATCCCGGCGCGAATTTGACATGAGCCGCAGGATGTCGGAAAAAAATTCCGATATATGGCGATTTAGGGGAATGAATTGGCCGACGTCACGCTCGATGATGCCGAACGCCGCATCCTGATCGCCCTGCAACGCGATTCTAGCCTGCCGCTGACCGAGCTGGCGCGGGAGGCCGGCCTGTCCGCGACGCCGTGCTGGCGCCGCGTCCAGCGATTGCGCCAGGCGGGGGTGATCAAGGGCGAGGTCGCGCTGGTCGACCGGCGCAAGATCGGCCTGAACGCCCAGGTGTTCGCCCAGGTGCGCCTGAACGCGCACGGCCGCCAGAACCTCGAGCAATTCTCCGACCGGATCCGCGAGTTCCCGGAGGTGCTCGATTGCTATGTGATGATGGGGCCGATCGACTTCCTGCTGCGCGTGGTGACCGAGGATATCGACGCCTACGAACGCTTTTTCTTCGAGCGGCTGAGCCGGGTGCCGGGGATCCAGGAAATCAACTCGATGGTCGCCCTGTCCGAGATCAAGGCGACCACCGCGCTTCCCATGACGCTGGCCGCCGGGGCCGACTCGGCCAGGCGGAGCGGCGCGGCCTGAGGCCGCCGCCGCCGGGCCGGCCTATACCGCCGTCAGCGCCGCCTCGAAATCGGCGATCAGGTCGTCGGCGTCCTCGACCCCGATCGAGATGCGCACCAGATTGTCGGTGATGCCCAGCGCCGCCTTGCGCGCGTCGGGGACCGACAGGTGGGTCATCGCCGCCGGATGGCTCGCCAGCGTCTCGGTGCCGCCCAGGCTGACCGCCAGCTTGGCGATCTTGAGATTGTCGAGGAAGCGGAAGCTCTCCGCCTCGCCACCCCTGATGAACAGCGAGAAGGTCGAGCCGGCGCCGGTGCAATGGCGGCGATAGATGTCGGCCTGGCGCTCCATCCCCGGCGTATCCGCCAGGAAACCGAGATAGCCGACCTTCTCGACCTTCGGATGCTGGCGCAGGAACGCACATACCTTGGCGGCATTCTCGCCGGCGCGGCTCATCCGCAGTTCCAGCGTCTCGAGCGAGCGCAGCAGCATCCACGCGGTGTTGGGATCGCAGATCGTGCCGATCGTGTTGCGCATCAGCCGGATGGTGTTGATGTGTTCCTTCGATCCCAGCACGCCGCCCGCGACCAGATCGCTGTGACCACCGGCATATTTGGTCAGGCTGTAGACGACGATGTCGGCGCCCTGCTTCAGCGGTTGCGCCCACAGCGGGCCAAGGAAGGTGTTGTCGATCGCGATCGGCGGCTTCGCGTCACGCCCGGCGAAGGCGGCGTCGCGGCTCGCCGCCACCGCCTCGACATCGACCAGCGCGTTGGTCGGGTTGGCCGGGCTTTCGAGATAGATCAGCGCGACCTCGCCCTTGGCCGCCTCCGCCATCACCGCGTCGATCTCCTCGCGGGTCGCACCGGCGGGAAAGTCGAGCCACTTGACCCCGAACTTGCCGAGGATGCGGCCGATCAGCGTCTCGGTCGCGGCGTAGAGCGGTCCCGAATGGACGATGGTATCGCCGGGCTTGACCATCGCGAGGAACAGCGTGGCGATCGCCGACATGCCGCTGGAAAAGGCGAGCGCGTCCTCGGCATCTTCCCAGATGCCCAGCCGATCCTCGAGGATCTCCTGGTTGGGGCCGTTGAAGCGCGAATAGACGAGGCCTTCGGCGCCGCCGGGGCGCTTGCCGGTGACGCCCTCGAAATGGCGCTTGCCCGCCGCCGCGTTGGGAAAGACGAACGTCGAGGTGAGGAAAATGGGCGGCTTGAGCGAGCCTTCCGACAGCATCGGATCATAGCCATGGCCCATCATCTGGGTCGCTGGCTTGAGCTTGCGCGTGGCGCCTGCCTTGGTGTCGTCGGTCATCGCTTGCTCCGCTGGTGGTCGAAAAGCCGTAGCGCAAACCGGTAACAGAAGAAACTATTCGAGCCCGATCACGCTGATCTCGCGCCCGTAATCCGGCTCCCCCGCGTGGGTGGCGCGGCGATAGCTGAAGAAACGCGCCGGATCGGCATAGGTGTCCAGCCCCATCAGCGTGACTCGGCGCAGCCCGGCGGCGGCGAGGCGGTGGGCGACATAGCCCTCCAGATCGAACTGCGCGTGGCCGGCGCGGCCGTCGATGAAGAAACGGTCGTTGGCGGGATCGTCAGCGGCGAAGCGCGCGCGGAACGCATCGTCGACCTCGTAGCTCGCCT